>CANQRW010000005.1 GCA_947626365.1 uncultured Lachnospiraceae bacterium | reverse complement strand
GCGTTGGCAAAACTGACAGAAAACGCAAGATATGACGAGCTAACTAAAAAGGTCACGCTCAATATTCCGGATCCGAATTTGTATCTTGAGATACAAAATTTCATTGAGGAACAGGGCGCGTATGTAGAGAAGCAGCTCAATAATAAGGTTTTGCAGTTGCGCGCAGAATATTACATAGAACTGATTATTTCGCTGGAACCGGAGGATTCAAGGAAGCAGATCATCAGAAATTTGAAGAAGAATTTTTCTGAAATCAATAAAAACAATACTGCCTTTGATGAAAAAAATATCGGCAAATCCCTTATTAACGCAGCACCGAATATAGCCGATTTCGCAGAAACTTTAATCAGTCTTATTTCGCCCCAGAATCAGATTGGTATTGCATTGCTCAAATTATTGGCAAAAACACCAGCAAAAAATATTTGATCCATACCAAACGGTGCACTTCACCGAGAGGGAGTTCTGCTTCTAACTATGACACTGAAATAGAAAAGATTGTAGAAGTTTGGAAACAGGTGTCTGACGGTAAGCGATAGTGGCATCAGAACGCTGGCAGAAATTATCTGTCGAGTGACTGGGCCTGCTATGAGGGCAAGTGTATGTTCACAGACGACCAAGGAGCGCTCCGAATCGTGGAATGGGGTAAAGAGAAAACAGATATGCGATTTGACGAATGTGGTCCGGGATACTCGCCCGGGCCTTTTTTCGTGTTGCATTTCATGTTGCATAGGTGTCTAAAATACTATATCTTTTCCAGAATTTCGGACTTAGTTCCAGAATAACAGAATAGCGAGAACCCAGTAAAATCAAGGATTCTCGCTATTCATAGATTTTTCATAAACTGGAGATAACGGGATTCGAACCCGCGACCTCTGCGTTGCGAACGCAGCGCTCTCCCAGCTGAGCTATATCCCCGGATAACGGCACGGCTGTCTTTTATCACCGCGCAATAGTAAGTATATCATATTATCAGAAATTTGCAACCAGATTTTTCTTGTATAAAGTTCACAAATATTAGAAAATCATGAAAAATCTATCAGACAATCTTGCAAGATTCCCTGAAAAATCGTATAATGAAACTATCTTGTTTCGGAAAAAATACAAGGTAAGAAGGAGGTTATTATGTTAGAGAAGATTGATTTGTCGAAGAAGGTGGAAAAGATCGACATGACGAAGAGGGTGGACAAAGAAACCTACAAACAGGTCATGGCGACCGAGGGGGAACGTCTTGGCAGACTCCAGCGGGAGTGCAAGGCTGCGGGCATTCCGGTCATGATCGTGTTTGAAGGTTTTGGAGCCGCAGGAAAGGGCGTTCAGATCAACCGTCTGATTCAGGCTCTGGACCCCAGGGGATTTTCCGTGTACGCCACCAATTCTTCCAATGAGGAGGCCAGGCTGCGCCCGTTCTTGTGGCAGTTCTGGACCCACACGCCGGCCAAGGGACGAATTCAGATTTTCGACTGCAGCTGGTATAAGAGCGTGACGGAGGACCGTTTTGACGGCCTGATCAAGGACAAGGATATTCCGGGAGCCTATCAGGATATTCTGTCCTTTGAGAAGCAGCTGACGGACGATGGTACCGTGATCATCAAGCTGTTCCTCCACATTTCCAAGAAGGAGCAGAAGAAGCGGTTTAAGAAGCTGGAGAGCGCCAAGGAGACTGCGTGGCGCGTCAGCAAACAGGACTGGAAGAGGAATAAGGAATATGACGAGTATCTGAAGATTAATGAAGAGATGCTGGAGAATACGGAGACCGAGTACGCTCCCTGGACCATCATTGAGGCCACAGATAAGGATTACGCTGCCATGAAGATCCTTACGACGGTTACCGAGCGTCTGGCCTATGAATTGGAGCGCCGCAAAGCCGGAGTTCAGGAGCAGCAGGCAAAGGCTCCTGTCAGGCCTGCTGAGCGGTTCCAGAGCGGAGTGCTGTCCGGAGTGGATTTGAGCAAGTCTCTGACCAAGGCTGAATATAAGAAAGAACTGAATGAGCTTCAGAAGAAGCTGGAGACCCTTCACAGCGAGCTGTACCGCCTGAGAATTCCGGTGGTCCTGGGCTTTGAAGGCTGGGATGCCGGCGGTAAGGGCGGCGCCATCAAGCGTCTGACCAGCCGTCTTGACCCCAGAGGCTACCAGGTGAATCCTACCTCTGCCGCCAATGATGTGGAGAAGGTCCATCATTATCTGTGGCGTTTCTGGAACAACATGCCCAAGGGCGGCCACATCGCCATTTTTGACCGGACCTGGTACGGCCGCGTCATGGTTGAGAGGATCGAGGGCTTCTGCACGGAAGCGGAGTGGAAGAGAGCTTACCAGGAGATCAATGAGATGGAGTCCCATATGGCGAATTTCGGCGCCGTTGTGATCAAGTTCTGGATTCACATTGACAAGGACGAGCAGGAGCGCCGCTTCAAGGAGCGTATGGAGAATCCGGCCAAGCAGTGGAAGATCACCGATGAGGACTGGAGAAACCGTGAGAAGTGGGACCAGTATGAGGCGGCAGTGGATGAGATGCTGGTCCGCACATCTACCACCTATGCCCCCTGGGTCGTTGTGGAAGGCAACGATAAGCTGTACGCCCGCGTAAAGGTTCTGCGTACTGTGGTGGATGCCCTGGAGAAGAAGATTGCCGAGGTATCCGCGAAGGATAAGGAAAAATAATCCGCGCTGAAGGGCGCTATGACAAAGAGGAGGAATTGATATGCAGGATGCGATCAAAGAATTAAACATGCAGGTTCTTCATGTAGGAATCAATGCGAAGGATGAGGCGGAGGGACTGGGCTGGGCCCAGGAGTTCCTTGATGTTCTGGGACTTCCCATCAAGAACGGCAACAGCTCCGTTTTTTCGGGAACCTTTGTGGAGATCATGAAGGGAAAGGGAAGAGGCAAAGTGGGCCACATTGCCTTCGGCGTCAATGATATCGAGAAGGCGCTGGAGTACCTGGCTGAGAAGGGAACCCATCCCATCGAGGAGACCCGCAAGGTTGTGGACGGCAAGACCACGTTCGTGTATCTGGACAAGGAGATTGCCGGATTTGCCATTCATCTGAATCTGGTCAAGTAATATGAGCGTTGTGCTGATTATCGGCGGCGGCGCGGCCGGCATGGCTGCCGCCGTCGCCGCCGCCGGATGCGGACATGAAGTCCGCTTATATGAGAAAAACGAGAAACCGGGGAAGAAACTCTTTATCACCGGCAAAGGCCGCTGCAACGTGACCAACGCCTGCGGCATGGATTCGATGATGAAGAACGTGGTGACCAATCCCCGGTTTTTATACAGCAGTTTTATGGGATTTACCAACCGGGATATGATGGAGCTTCTGGAAAGGAACGGCTGCCAGCTGAAAGTTGAGCGGGGCGGCCGTGTGTTTCCTGTGTCGGACAAGTCTTCTGACGTCATAGGAGCCCTTGTAAGGCAGATGAAGGCCCTGAATGTAAAAATATACCTTAACACGGCTGTAAAGGCTCTGCGCGTCTCTGAGGGCCTCTGCAGAGGCGTATTTCTGGAGGAGGGAAGGCTGGTTCCGGCAGACGCGGTGATTGTGGCTACGGGAGGACTGTCCTATGAGACCACAGGCTCTACGGGGGACGGTTACCGGTTCGCGGAAAGCTGCGGACATACGGTGACGGAACTTCGGCCGGCCCTGGTGCCCATGAACGCCCTGGAAGCGGATGTAAAGACGCTGCAGGGGCTGTCCCTTCGCAATGCGGAGGCGGTGATTCTGGATGGAGAAAAAGAACTTTACCGCGAGTTCGGAGAGCTTCTTTTTACGCATTTCGGAGTCAGCGGCCCTGTGATCCTGAGCGCCAGCAGTTTCGTGGCGGCGACTCTCAGGAAAAAGCAGCTTACCCTGGAGATCGACCTGAAGCCTGCCCTGACAAAGGAACAGCTGGACGCAAGGATTCTCCGGGATTTCGGCGAGGCGCCCAATAAACAGTTCAGGAACAGCCTGAATAAGCTGTTTCCTTCCAGGCTGATACCTGTTATGGTTTCACGGAGCGGGGTTCCGGCGGACAAGCCGGTCCATGAGATCACCAGGGAGGAGCGGCAGGCCCTTGTGGAGCTGACGAAGCATTTCCGGGTCACGCTGACCGGACTGAGAGGATACAATGAGGCTGTTATCACCCAGGGAGGAGTTTCCGTCAGGGAGATCAATCCGAAGACCATGGAGTCGAAGAAGGTTTCGGGGCTGTATTTTGCCGGCGAGGTGCTGGATCTGGATGCGGTTACCGGCGGTTTCAATCTTCAGATTGCCTGGTCCACAGGCTGGGCAGCCGGAAACGGCGTCAGATGGTGTTGATACACAGGCGTCAAAAACCCTTATTTTTCGACAAAAAATTTAACACGAATTAAACAAAAATTTACCAAATTGGGAGAAGTAAAATGTCAGTAACATACAACATTGCCATCGACGGTCCGGCAGGCGCCGGCAAGAGTACCATCGCCAGGGCTGTGGCGGCGAAACTGGGCTTTGTCTATGTGGATACGGGGGCCATGTACCGGGCCATGGCCGTATATTTTCTGAGAAAGGGAATCGCCAGGGAGGATGAAGCCGGCATTTCCGAAGCGTGTAAGGATATCCGGATCGATATCCGGTATGAGAACGGCGTGCAGCACGTAATTCTTAACGGTGAGGACGTGTCCGGGATCATCCGCACCGAGGAAGCGGGCAACATGGCTTCCGCCTGCTCCGTATACGGAGCAGTCCGGCAGAAACTCTTAAATCTCCAGCAAAATCTTGCAAAAACGTCCAATGTGATCATGGACGGCAGGGACATCGGCACCTGCGTTCTGCCGGACGCCCAGACTAAGATTTACCTGACGGCGTCAGTCCGGGTCCGGGCGCTGAGGAGGTATAAGGAGCTGGCGGAAAAAGGACAGGAGCGCAGCCTGGATGAGATCGAGCAGGACATCAGGGAACGGGATTACCGCGATACCCACAGGGAAATCGCTCCCTTAAAACAGGCGGAGGATGCGGTGTATATCGATTCCTCCGATATGACCATCGCCCAGGTGATCGGCGCCATCATCGGAGCCGCAGCGGAGCGGGGCTGCCCGGCGCCGGCGCAGGAATGAGTCGGAAAAACGCGGGTTTGCAGGCCGGCGGCGCGGAATAAAGAATCGGAACATAACAGGAGAATGGCGGCATATGGGGAACAATCTGGAGGTAATCGTGGCCAAAACAGCAGGGTTCTGCTTTGGCGTGGAGCGGGCTGTCAATCAGGTATATGAGCAGGTGGAGAAGGGTATAAAGCCTATCTATACCCTGGGGCCTATCATCCATAATGAGGAGGTTGTAAGGGACCTGGGATCCAAAGGCGTGAAGGTGATCACGCCGGAGCAGATCCCGGATATCCATGAGGGGACGGTGATTATCCGTTCCCACGGGGTGGGGAGGCAGATCTATGAGCAGCTGAACCGGCAGGGGATCCATGTGGTGGATGCCACCTGTCCCTTTGTTAAAAAAATACATCGCATTGTTGAAGAACAGAACCGGGCCGGAAGGCGGATTATCATCATCGGGGACAGCGCCCATCCGGAAGTGGAAGGTATCCGCGGATGGGCAGATTCCGGCACTTTAACGGCGAAAACCGAAGAAGAAATTGATTCATTTGTGCTAAAAAAGGACGAAAAATTATGTTTGGTGGCCCAAACGACATTTAATTACAAGAAATTTAAATATTTAGTTGAAAAATTTTCAAAAAAGGGTTATGATATAATTGTTTTTAATTCGATTTGTAGTGCAACAGAAGAGAGACAGAAGGAAGCTGAAGATATTGCGGCCCACGTAGACGCTATGATTGTCATTGGAAGCAGGACAAGTTCCAATACCCGCAAGCTTTATGAGATATGTAAATTGCAATGCAGCAACACTCATTTCATTCAGACACTGGACGATTTGCAGCCCGAAGGTGAAAATTCTGTACAGAGCGTAGGCATTACAGCAGGGGCGTCAACCCCAAAGAATATAATCGAGGAGGTTCAATCAAATGTCAGAACTAAGTTTTGAACAAATGTTGGAGGAGTCGTTAAAGACAATACGTACAGGAGAAGTAGTTACCGGTAAAGTCATCGATGTAAAAGATGATGAGATCGTCCTGAATATTGGCTATAAGTCTGACGGAATCATTCCCAGGAATGAGTACAGCAACGACAACAGCCTTGACTTAAGAACCGTCGTAAGCGTGGGCGACGAGATGGAGGCTAAGGTTGTCAAGGTGAATGACGGAGAAGGACAGGTAGCCCTTTCCTACAAGAGGCTGGCGGCGGACAGAGGCAACAAGAGACTGGAGGAAGCGTTCAATAATCAGGAAGTCCTGACGGCCAAGGTAGCTCGGGTTCTGGACGGCGGCTTAAGCGTTGTGGTTGAGGAGACCAGGGTGTTCATCCCCGCAAGCCTTGTATCCGATATCTATGAGAGAGACCTGACTAAGTACGCAGGCCAGGAGATTGAGTTTGTGATTACCGAATTCAATCCTAAGAGAAGAAGGATCATCGGCGACCGCAAGCGTCTTATGGTTGCCCGCAAGGCGGAGATGCAGCGGGCGCTCTTTGAGAGAATCAATGTGGGTGATGTGGTGGAAGGCCTTGTGAAGAACGTGACGGATTTCGGCGCGTTCATCGATCTGGGCGGAGCAGACGGACTGCTTCACATCTCAGAGATGTCCTGGGGCCGTGTGGAGAATCCCAAGAAGGTGTTTAAGACAGGCGAGACTCTGAAGACCCTGATCAAGGATATCAATGGAGATAAGATTGCTCTGAGCCTGAAGTTCCCGGACCAGAATCCGTGGGCGGATGCGGCTGTCAAGTACGCGGCAGGCAATATCGTGACCGGACGTGTGGCCCGTATGACGGATTTCGGAGCGTTTGTGGAGCTGGAGCCCGGCGTTGACGCGCTGCTTCATGTATCCCAGATTTCCAGAGAGCATGTGAATAAGCCGGCCGACGTTCTTACTATCGGCCAGGTGATCGAGGCCAAGATCGTGGACTTCAATGAGGCGGATTACAAGATCAGTCTGAGCATGAAGGCACTGCAGGCGCCGCCGGCACCGAAGGAAGCTGCTCCCGCTGAGGATGCTGATGTGGCGGATGTGGATGTAGAGGCTGTGGCGGCACAGCTGGCGGAGGAAGCTCCTGAGGCATGATATGGCCGGATTTGCCGGCAGGGAATGAAGGGTATACAAAAGATTGATAGGTATATAATCGAATAGGGATAGACATATCAGGGCACTTGATTCAGTGAGAATTGAGTGCCTTTTATCATTATACTGCTTGACATGCCATATTATATAGTGTATAATATAGTCAATTCAACAATATTATAAAAAACTAATATATTATCAGTGCATGATTGCAAGGAGTTGAGGACATGGTATTTAATACAGGAACGGCCCTTCTGGATGCCATCGTTCTGGCCGTAGTATCCAAAGACCAGGAAGGAACCTACGGATACCGGATCACCCAGGATGTGAGAGGAGCCATCGATATCTCTGAGTCTACCCTGTATCCGGTACTCAGGCGGCTGCAGAAGGACGGATGTCTGGAGGTCTACGACATGGCGTTTGACGGAAGGAACCGGCGCTATTACAGGATTACGGAGCAGGGACGGCGTCAGCTGAACCTGTACAGAGGCGAGTGGGTCAATTATTCCGGCAAGATTGCCCGGATATTCAAGGAGGCGCAGGTATGAACAGAGATGAATTCATGAGGCAGGTGGATTATCTGCTTTCTGATATTCCGGAGGAGGAGAAGAAAGACGCCCTTGCTTATTACCGGGATTATCTGGAGGAAGCAGGGGATCAGGAACAGGAAGCCCTTCGGGAGTTCGGAAGCCCGGAGAGGATCGCGGCGATCATTCGTTCCGATATCCGCGGCGACCTGGAGGACGGCGGAGAATTTACAGACGCAGGCTATACGGACAGGCGGTTTCGGGAACCCAATTACCAGATCGCTGCCCGCCCGGCGGGAAGGACAGACGGAGAAAGCGCAGGCGGCAGCGGCAGGGGCAGTTCCGGCAGCGGCGGGGGCAGTTCCGGCGAACCCGGCGGCAGCGGGCCGGGACGTCAGCCTTCCGGCGGACAGATTGTTTCCGCGGAGAACGGAACCGATAAGAAAGGCATGACCTTTATAAAGGCAGTGGTTATTATTGCAGTTGTTGTCGTACTTTTCCCGGTGATCCTGGGAGTGGGAGGGAGCGCCCTGGGAGGCGCGGCAGCGGTGCTTTGCATTCTGGCGGGATTTGTCCTGCTGGTGGCGGCTGTGACCCTGATCCTTCTGCTGCTGGCATTCGGAATCGGCATTTACGGTATCACGCAGCTGTTCTCCGATGTGTTTGCAGGAGTTCTGTGTATCGGGATCGGCCTTGTCCTTTTGTCCTTTGGACTGCTGGCCCTTCTTCTGGCGGTTCTATTTTACGGAAAGTTCCTGCCATGGTTATTTCGAAACTGTGTGGAGCTGGTGAGCCGGCTGTTCCACAGAAGATAGTTCCATTTAATTTAATAAGAAACTTTGACTGAGATTATCGCAAATAAGGAAAGGAGTGAATGCTGTGAAAAAATTTACAAAGGTTGTATTGATTCTGGCAGCGGTATGTTTCGTGTTGGGAATTTCCATCACCGCGGTGGCAGCGGTGGCGGGAGGAGCCAAAACTGTGAGAGACCGGCTTGGAAGAGTCGGACAGTCCATCGAACAGTCCAGGGGGACAGCCGGCAGATTTGATCCGGACGATCTGGATGATATCTTTGATGATGACGATGATTGGGACGACAGGTATGATGACGACTGGGATGACGCTCTGGAGCATGGCGCACTGCACCATGAGGACAGCCATCACAGCAGCCAGAACGGGACGCTGCAGCCCGGCAGTCAGTCCGCCGGCTCTCAGTCCCGGGCAGGTTCCGAGGCTCAGTCCGGTTCCCAGTCTTCGTCCGGTCAGCAGAAGAATCCGGCTGCTCAGGGAAGCTATGGGGTAACCGGCCAGCTGGAGGTAGAGGTGGATGCCGGCCGTCTGCAGATCGTGGAAGGCGATATCGGCGACAATATCCAGGTTCAGGTGAATTCCGATGAGATTCAGCTGTGGACGGAGCTTGAGGGCAATGAACGCAAGCTGACCTTCCGGCCGGCAAAGAGCGGCATAGTAGGCCTTTCTGATGATGCGTACGCAGTGCTGACGCTGCCCAGAGGATATACCTTTGACAAGGTGAGCCTGGATGCGGAGGCAGGAAGCATCAAAGCAGACAGAATCAATGCCCGTCAGCTGGAGCTTAGCGCCGATGCGGGGAATATCCAGGTGGAAGGCGGCGCCGCTCAGGTTCTTGAGGCGGATTGCGGCCTGGGAACTCTTTCCTTTGCGGGAGCGGTAGCCTCAAGGCTGGAGGCGGACTGTGAACTGGGCAGTATGGAGCTTCATCTGGACGGCAAGAAAGAGGACTTCAGTTACACTCTGGAGACGGAGACAGGATCCATCCGGATTCAGGATGAAAGCTTTTCCGGCAGAAGCAAAAAGTCTCTGACCAACAAGGGTTCATCCAAGAGCGCCAGCCTGGAATGCGAGGCCGGAACCATTACCGTTGATTTCACAGACTGATAATTCTGCAGGCTGGCAATCTCACAGACTGATTATTTTGTAAATTGATAAAGAACATGGATTGGTAAAAAGAAGGAGGATCGTAGGTATGGATTTGAATAAAAGACTGTACCGTTCTAAAAAGGAAAGAATGCTGTGCGGCGTATGCGGAGGAATAGCGGAGTATTTCAATGTGGATCCTACGCTGATCCGGCTTTTGTGGGTGGTTGTGTCCCTGACCGCATGCGGTACCGGACTGCTGGCGTATCTGATCGCGGCGGTCATTATACCGGAGAATCCTCTTATGTGACTGCAAAACCGCGGTAAATTGCAAAAGGGCTGAATAGGCGCCGATATGGCGGGAATACTCTTAGGGAATCGGAAGAACAGGATTTTGGAGAGATGATCTGCCCATCCTGTACCGGGGACGAGAATACGGAAAGGAGTATACTGCCATTATGACCAGAAAGAAAAATGAGGAGCCTATCGACCCCAACAATCTTAAGCCGGAGGAAAGGCTGAAGTTTGAGATCGCTGAGGAACTGGGGCTCGGCGATAAAGTGATCCAGAACGGCTGGAGGAGCCTGACGGCCAAGGAAAGCGGGCGGATCGGAGGCCTGATCACGAAGAGAAAAAGAGAAATGCAGGAAAATTGTATGTGATAAAAGCGCCGGTTTCTGCCGCAGAGGCAGAAACCGGCGCTGTTTGTCACAGAAGGGGCAGTTTCCCGTGTTGTTCATCACAGAAGGGGCAGGATCCAGCTGCTCCAGGCCCAGCTGACGGGCATGACGAAGATCATGGCCGGAATCATGTCCGCTACCGGGAATTCCTTGATCTTGGCGATGCGAAGCCCCGTAGCCACCAGGATGAATCCGCCGCAGGCTTTGAAGTCATTGATCATCTCCGGCGTGGTCAGAGGGAATATGACCCGGGAGGCCAGAAACATGATGATGAAGATAATAAGCTGAGGCACCGCGATCACGGATACCACGACGCCCAGGTTGCAGGCGAAGATGGCGGCCGTGAAGAAATCCAGTATGGACTTGGAGATCAGGATGGTGTGGTCGCCGGTCATGCCGGACACAATGGTGCCGTAGATGCCGGTGCCGCTGGCGCAGAACAGTACGATAACCGTGATTAGGCTGCTCATATATTCCGGCGAACTGGTATCAAGGCTGGAATTCTTCATCAGACCGGCGATGGGCTTCTGCATCAGGATCCCACCCTTCTGAAACCAGCCGTCCAGGTGGATCAGGACGCCTGCGGCGGTTCCCAGAATCATGGAAAGGATCACCGCCGGCATGTAGGTCATAAGAGGGATGGAACTGATTCCCATTCCCATGGCACAGCAGCCGAAAACCATATTCAGTTTTATTTTCAGTTCATCGCTTAATTTCGGTCCGGCGGCGACGCCGAAGATTCCCCCCAGAAAAATAGAAAGACTATTGACGATAACTCCGATAGGCATAATGAATCTCCTCCTCCCTGTTGTTAGTATCATTATAAAGGACAATCAAAAAATCCACAAGAGAAAATGTCGGTTTATGGCAGAGGAGAGGGGATGTCCCCCCGGCGAAAAGTGAAGCGAAAAGGAGGAGAATGGGGCCGTACGCGGTTGAAATAAAAAGAAAAATGTATTATGATATGAAAATAAACGCGGCCGGCCGGTTTGCCGGAAAATGGATATGGGAGGCAGAGCGATGGCAGAGATTGAAAAACGGGACGCCTTGAGGAACGATGTAAAGCAGGAGGAAAGCGTGGACTATCGTCTTCTGGCGGAGCAGATGAAGGCGCTGGCCGAGGACGTGGACTGGGAGATCAGCAATCTTTCCAATGCCTCGGCGCTGCTGTATCAGACGCTTCCGAATCTGAACTGGGCCGGATTTTATCTGTACCGGAACGGCAGGCTGGAGCTTGGCCCGTTTCAGGGCAGGACGGCCTGCACGGTGATTTCCATGGGCAAGGGGGTCTGCGGAACGGCGGCAGCCTCGGACCGCACGTTGGTGGTACCGGACGTCCACCGGTTTTCCGGGCACATCGCTTGTGACAGCGCCTCCAACTCAGAGATTGTGATTCCCATCCACAGAGATGGAAAGCTGTACGGCGTGCTGGACATTGACAGTCCGGCGTTTGACCGGTTCTCGGAAGAAGATAAGGCAGGTCTGGAAGAGTTTGTGGGGGCGGTAGAGGGGCTGTGGACCGCAGCTTATTCATAAAATTGTAAGAGACAACTTACCTATATGGGTGTATAATGTATTTTGTGGAAGTATGTGACACAAGGACCAGATTTTGTGGCGGAGGCTTCATGCAGGAACGCCATATCTGGCATATGGAGGGAAAGCGAGCGGAATTGTTATGATCAAACTGGAAAGAACCAGCGTCATGAATTTGGAGAACGCCATGCGGGGAGCCAGAAATCCTATGAACAGCTGGAATCGGATGGACAGCCGATATGACGAGGATGGCAGTTATGTGCTGGGGCCCAATGACCTGGACCTGGCTGTGCGTCTTCGGAAGGCGGGCAGCGACCACAGGAAATTTATCCGGCAGATTTTTGTATCGGTAGATATTACGGCGCCGCTGTACTGGTGGAAGGAGTATGACACCTACAAAGTGGCTACGGTAGCCAATTCGACCAGCACTATGCACAAGATTCATTCCAGGCCCTTCGCTATCGACGATTTCAGCCACGATCATCTGACGGCGGCCGGACTGGCTGTCATGGAAGATATGGTGGCGAAGTTGGAGGAGATCCGCCTCCGGTACGTCGCGGACAAGAAGAAGGAAGACTGGTACGATCTGATTCAGCTTCTGCCTTCCAGCTATAATCAGATGAGGACCTGTACCCTGAACTATGAGACGCTGGTGAATATCTATTACGCCAGAAGAAACCACAAGCTGGAAGAGTGGCATACCTTCTGCCGCTGGATTGAATCTCTGCCCTATGCGCGGGAGATCATCATAGGGGCGGAGACGGAGGAGGCGTGAGCGCCTGGGAGATGCCGCGTCGGAAAGACGGCTGAGGAAAGGAATTTTGACAGCGGGAGGAAGGATATGAATATCATTGCCGCAGTGGACAGAAACTGGGCGATCGGCAAAGGCGGGCGGCTTCTGGTATCGATTCCGGCGGACAAGCAGCTGTTCCGCGAGGAGACGGCAGGAAAAACGGTCATCATGGGAAGAAAGACCCTTCAGAGCCTGCCGGGAGGTCAGCCTCTTCACAAGAGGACCAATATTGTATTGTCCAGAAATCCCGGATTTTCTGTGAAGGGGACCGTCGTCTGCAGAAGCGTGGAAGAGGCGCTGGCGCAGGTGAAGGATGTTCCGTCCCGGGATGTATTCGTTATGGGAGGGGCGGAGATTTACAGGGAATTCCTTCCCTACTGCGATACGGCCCATATTACGTATATCGATTATGTGTATCACGCGGATACTTTTCTGCATAATCTGGATAGGGATCCGGAATGGCAGATGGATCTGGAAAGCGATGAACTGACGTATTTTAATCTGTGCTATACCTTTCGGAGATATGTGAGGAGACAGAAGTAAAAATGCAAACAAAGTGTCACTGGCGCTTTATTTGCATATTGACGTAAGGAAAACAGCGGCACGTACAAAGGCGAGCCGTCTGTATGAAAATGGAAAGCGACCCAAAGAGGAGATTATATAAGATGCGTTGTGACAAGAGACTGAAATTTCTGAGAAAAAGAGGCAGGCAGATCGCCTGTCTGCTGTGCGCCGGCGCTATTGCCGCGGGAAGCCCGGCGTCTGTCCTGGCCACCAGCAAGGCGAAGATAGAGAAGGAGAGGGACGAAGCCCAGCAGGGGCTTAATAAGGCCAATGCCGCGGCCCAGGAGGCGGAAGCCAATAAGGACGCGGCCCAGGAAGCGGTAGAGGGCCTGAACGCGGAGCTGACGGACCTGCTTTCCGAGATCGCTCTTCTGGAAGCCGATATGGACGCCAAGGATGTGGAGATCGCTCAGGCTCAGGCAGATTACGATGCCGCCAAGGTCCGGGAGAGAGAGCAATACGAGTCCATGAAGAAGCGGATCAAATATATGTATGAGAAGGGCGATACAGAGTTCCTGGACGTGCTTTTAAGAGTGAAGAGCATGTCGGAGCTTCTGAATAAGAGCCAGTACATAGAAAATATTTACAATTATGACCGGCAGAAGCTTCTGGAGTACCAGGAGACCAAGCGCCAGGTTCAGGAATATCAGGAACAGCTGGACGAAGAGATGGCCGAGATGGAAGGCATGAAGGTGGAGTATGAGGAGCATCAGAACAATCTGGAGTCCATGATTTCCAAGAAACGGACGGAGATTGCCAATTTTGATGCTCAGCTGGCCCAGGCCAGGGCGAACGCGGCCGCATATACCCAGACCATTGCCCAGAAGAATGAGCAGATCCGGAAGGTTGAGGAGGCAGAGCGCAAAAAGCGCGAGGAAGAAGAGCGCAAACGGCGGGAGGAGGAGCAGAAGAGACAGCAGGCGGCAGCCGGAAATAACAGCTCCGGCAATTCCACCAGCAGCTCCGGTCCCACCTCCAGCGCTCGCAGCAGTTCGGGTCCCGGAAGCAGTTCTTCCAAGACGACGACCAAGAGCAGCGGCGGTACGGCAGCGGGAAGGTCTGTGGCGGATTACGCGCTCCAGTTTGTAGGAAATCCTTACGTATACGGAGGAACCAGTCTGACCAACGGAGCGGATTGTTCCGGATTTGTACAGTCTGTCTATAAACATTTTGGCTACAGCCTGCCCAGAACCTCGTCGGAGCAGCGCTCCGTGGGAACCGGCGTGGACTACAGCCAGGCCCAGGCCGGCGATATTATCTGCTATGCGGGGCATGTGGGAATCTATATCGGCAACGGCCAGATCGTTCATGCCAGCAACGCCGCCACAGGCATCAAGGTCAGCACGGCCACCTACCGCAGCATCATGGCGGTTCGAAGAGTTGTGAATTAGAGAACGGATTTCCGGCTGATGCCGATGCAGAAGTCATTTTACACAGGATACCGACACAAGGACGGAAAGAGAGACTGGTTGCATGGAAATTGGACATACAGGGAAAAGAATACTCGGTTTTGCGCTGGCTTTATCAATGGTTCTCAACGGCGGAGTTATGACGGCCCAGGCAAAGCCGGCATGGCCTTCGGATATGGGAATCATGGCGGAGGCCGGAATTGTGATGGATGCCAATACCGGCGCAGTCCTTTTTGGTCAGAATATTCATGTGGCCTATGCCCCGGCCAGCATCACCAAGCTGCTTACGGCGCTGGTGGTGGCGGAACATACGGATCTTGACGAGATGGTCACATTTTCCCACGCCGCGGTCTATGATGTGGAGTCCGGCAGCGGCAACGCCCTGGCGCTGGATGAGGGGGACGTCCTGTCAGTGAGGGATTGCCTTCACGCCCTTCTTCTGCGTTCCAGCAACCAGGCTGCCAATGCGCTGGCGGAGCATGTGGGCGGAAGCAGGGACGGCTTTGTGGAGATGATGAATCAGAAGATCGGCGAGCTGGGCTGTGGGGAAAGCCATTTTGCCAATCCGTCGGGACTGAACAGTACGGAGCAGTATGTGACGGCTTACGATATGGCTATTATCGCAAGAGCCGCCTTTCAGAATGAGACGGTTCTTGAGGTGGCGTCCACCAGGAATTATACGATTCCCCCGACCAAGAACAATCCGGCGGGACTCACCATCGCCGTGGAACATCGGCTTCTCCGAACTACGGACACATCCAGCCAGTATTATCTTGAGGGAGCCACGGCCGGCAAGACCGGATATACCTCTGTGGCGGGCAATACCCTGGTGACTTACGCTGTGCGGAATGGCCGCGGCATGATCTCCGTAGTGCTGAAAGGAAGCCAGCCTCAATATTATCTGGACGGCAAGAATCTGATCGATTACGGATACGCCGCCTTCCAGGATGTCCCGGTGTATGATAAGGAGTCGTTCCTTCAGGAGCAGGAATCTTTTGAGATGAGCGGCACTTCCTACCCGGCAGACGAATTGTATCTCAGCCAGCAGGAGTACATATCCCTGCCCAACGGGGCGGAATTCGCGGATGCGGAGCGGACTTTTTCCGCGGAGGTTCCGGCGGGAAGTCCCAGCATGGCTGTGGGGATGCTGAAATACACCTATGATGACCGTCAGGTAGGCACCGCTTATATTTATACAAAGCAGCTTCGCGTCCGCGTGGACGGGGAGGTAGGCGATCCGCTGGTGGAGGCGTCGGCAGGAGATTCCAAGCCGGTGGTGATCCAGGCAATCTCTGAGAACTGGCCCCTGGCTATCGGCATGATCCTTTTCCTGGCGGCGGTGTGCCTGATCGTGTTTTTTGTCTGGTACCGGCAGCGGCAGATTCAGATCGAGCGGGCCAGAAGGCGGGCGAGGCAGCGGCAGCGGCTCCGGGAACTGGGCTACAGCCAGCAGGAATTTGACCGGATGCTGGAGGAACGGAACCGGAATTACAGGAAAAGCGGAGGCGGCTCCCGGCGCAGGCGTTAGGCCGGTAAGGGGCTGAGGAGAACCGTATTTCGCCCCCGGACCGCGGCAGGCGGAGAGAAGCGGCAGGTTGACAAAATTCTGACGAAATTTTCCAAAAACCGCTGGACTATTGGCGGTTTTTGTGAGAAAATAAATGGGAGTATATTGTATTACAATCATTACTTATCGAAAGGAGTTTTATCATGATCTATTCACATGAAGTTGAAAAAATGTGCAATGTTGCACAGGGCGTTCACCATGGTGCCGCTCCGATTCCGGAAGAAGCGAAATGGGTAAAATCCAAAGAGATTTCCGATATTTCCGGTCTGACCCACGGCATCGGCTGGTGTGCTCCTCAGCAGGGCGCCTGCAAGCTGACCCTGAATGTTAAGGAAGGCATTATCCAGGAGGCTCTGGTGGAGACCATCGGCTGCTCCGGCATGACTCACTCCGCTGCCATGTCCGCCGAGATCCTTCCCGGACTGACCATTCTTGAAGCTCTGAATACTGACCTTGTATGTGATGCAATCAATACCGCTATGAGAGAGCTGTTCCTTCAGATCGTCTACGGCAGAAGCCAGAGCGCGTTCTCTGAGGAAGGCCTGGCTATCGGCGCCGGACTGGAGGACCTGGGCAAGGGACTTCGTTCTCAGGTGGGAACCATGTACGGAACTCTGAAGAAAGGCCCCCGCTATCTGGAGATGGCAGAAGGCTATGTAACCGGTATCGCTCTTGACGCCGACGATCAGATCATCGGCTACAAGTTCGTAAGCCTTGGCAAGATGACAGACTTCATCAAGAAGGGCGACGATCCCAACACTGCATGGGAGAAGGCCCAGGGACAGTACGGCCGCGTTGCGGACGCAGTAAAGATCATCGATCCCCGAATGGAATAAAGCAAACGGAGCGCAGCGGAGTGCCCGATAAAGCGGGGCAGGCTCTTCGCGTTTCCCGTGAATAATAATTAAGGAGGGAAATACATAATCATGGCATTATTTGAATCCTATGAGAGACGTATCAAACAGATCAATGAAGTCCTGAACAGCTATGGCATCGCTTCCATCGAGGAAGCTGAGAAGATCACCAAGGATGCCGGCCTGGACGTATATAAGATGGTGGAAGGCATTCAGCCTATCTGCTTTGAGAACGCAAAATGGGCCTACACCGTAGGCGCAGCTATCGCTATCAAGAAGAACTGCCGCAAGGCTTCCGATGCAGCCGCTGCCATCGGCGAGGGCCTTCAGTCCTTCTGTATCCCCGGTTCCGTAGCCGATCAGCGTAAGGTTGGTCTGGGCCACGGCAACCTGGGCAAGATGCTTCTGGAAGAGAGTACCGACTGCTTCGCGTTCCTGGCCGGACATGAGTCCTTCGCGGCCGCGGAGGGCGCCATCGGCATCGCGGAGAAGGCCAACAAGGTCCGTCAGAAACCTCTTCGTGTTATCTTGAACGGTTTGGGCAAGGACGCTGCTCAGATCATCTCCAGAATCAACGGCTTCACCTATGTAGAGACTGAGATGGACTACTACACCGGCGAAGTGAAAGAGCTTTGGAGAAAGTCCTACTCCGATGGCCTTCGCGCCAAGGTAAACTGCTACGGCGCCAATGACGTCCGCGAGGGCGTTGCCATCATGTGGAAAGAGGGCGTTGACGTGTCTATCACCGGCAACTCCACCAACCCCACCCGTTTCCAGCATCCGGTAGCAGGCACCTACAAGAAGGAGTGCCAGGAGAAAGGCAAGAAGTACTTCTCCGTAGCTTCCGGCGGCGGCACAGGACGTACCCTGCATCCCGACAACATGGCTGCAGGTCCGGCTTCCTACGGTATGACCGATACTCTGGGACGTATGCATTCTGACGCACAGTTCGCAGGTTCCTCTTCCGTGCCTGCTCACGTAGAGATGATGGGCCTTATCGGTGCCGGCAACAACCCCATGGTGGGCATGACCGTTGCGGTTGCCGTTTCCATCGAGGAAGCTGCCAAGGCAGGAAAGTTCTAAGACCGAGTATTGATCGAGTGATATAAGAATGCCGCAGATTTCGGGTCTGCGGCATTCCTGCATCGTGGGACAATTAACATTTCATTATTTGTAAAAATAAGAAAATAGATATCTCAACTTGACTTTATAAAGCTATCCTATGTCAGTATCAGCAGTTTGATTCCGAACCGCTGGTTTTAACAGATCCGCCAGCGTAATCTGATCAAAATAATTGCTGACCAGATGATAGAGCTCAGTCCACATGGGAAGCGTTTTACAGTCTTCGGCCCTGTGACAGGGCCGGGCGCCGCATTCCAGACAGGCGACGGGTGCCAGGTCGCCTTCCGTCAGTCTCAGGATATCGCCTACCCGGTATTCCTGGGGCGGCCGGACCAGCCGGTATCCGCCGCCTTTGCCGTGGATTCCTTCCACGTAGTTGTTTTTGGCGAGAACAGGCATGATCCGCTCAATATATTTGAGAGACACTTCCTGCCGCCTGGCGACTTCCTTCATGGCGATATAACCGTCATTCTGGTTTTCCGCCAGATCCAGCATCACACGCAGGGCATAGCGTCCTCTTGTGGAAATCATCATCAGCGGTGCCTCCGGCTATTCGGCGAACAGAGGCGTTGACAGGTAACGGTCGCCGGTATCCGGAAGCAGCACGACAATGGTCTTGCCTTCGTTTTCCGGACGTTTGGCCAGCTGGATCGCGGCCCATGCGGCGGCTCCGGAGGAAATTCCTACAAGGATGCCCTCGCTTTGTCCAATCAGCTTTCCGGTGGCAAAGGCGTCATCATTTTCTACGGCGATGATTTCATCGTAGATGGAGGTGTTCAGCACATCAGGCACAAAACCAGCTCCGATTCCCTGAATCTTGTGAGCTCCGGAAATGCCGGTGGAGAGGACGGCGGAAGAGGCCGGCTCCACAGCCACCACCTTCACGTCCGGCTTTTTGGATTTCAGATACTCGCCTACGCCGGTGATGGTGCCGCCGGTTCCCACACCGGCGACAAAGACGTCCACGGTTCCGTCGGTGTCCTCGTAAATCTCAGGACCGGAGGTTTCCCGATGGGCCTTGGGGTTGGAGGGGTTTACAAACTGACCGGCGATAAAGCTGTCCGGAATCTGCGCCGCAAGCTCATCTGCCTTGGCGATTGCCCCCTTCATTCCCTTGGAGCCTTCCGTCAGTACAAGCTCCGCGCCGTAAGCCTTGATCAGCTGGCGGCGTTCTACGGACATGGTATCCGGCATAACGATGATGAGGCGGTATCCCTTTGCCGCGGCTACGGACGCCAGGCCGATTCCGGTATTGCCGCTGGTGGGCTCGATGATGACGGAGCCGGGTTTTAATTTTCCGGCGGCTTCCGCGTCGTCGATCATTGCCCTGGCGATACGGTCTTTTACGGAACCTGCGGGATTGAAATGCTCCAGCTTCGCGAGAATTTTCGCTTTCAGCTCATATTTTTTCTCAATGTGGGTCAGCTCCAGAAGAGGGGTTTTGCCGATGAGTTCGGATGCATTCTGATAAACTTTCATGATAGCTTACTCCTTTTTATTGATATGGATATTGACTGCGATTTAACGCGGATTGGTGTTCGCGCAGATACCGGCGTTTATGACGCGCTGACAGCCTCAAATCCGTGTTCCAGATCGGCAATGATATCGTCGATATGCTCGGTGCCGATGGAAAGCCGGATGGTATTGGGGCGGATTCCCTGGTCGAGAAGTTCCTCCTCTGTCAGCTGGCTGTGAGTGGTAGTCGCCGGGTGGATGACCAGGCTCTTGACATCGGCCACATTGGCCAGCAGAGAGAAGATCTGCAGGCTGTCGATGAACTTGTGGGCTTCCGCCGCGCCTCCCTTAATCTCAAAGGTAAAAATGGAACCGCCGCCGTTGGGGAAATACCTCTCGTACAGGGCGTGATCCGGATGGTCCGGAAGAGAAGGATGGTTGACCTTCTCAACCTGGGGATGGCCGCTGAGGAATTCGATCACCTTCTTCGTGTTCTCCGCATGCCGCTCGATCCTGAGGGACAGCGTCTCAATCCCCTGAAGAAGGAGGAACGCGGCAAAGGGAGAAATGGTGGCGCCGGTATCCCTAAGGAGAATGGCGCGGATGTAGGTGACAAAAGCAGCCGGACCTGCGGCTTTGACGAAGGATACGCCGTGGTAGCTGGGATTCGGCTCAGCGATAGCCGGGTATTTGCCGCTGGCCGCCCAGTCAAATTTGCCGGAATCTACGATGATGCCGCCCAAGGTAGTGCCGTGTCCGCCCAGGAATTTGGTGGCGGAATGAACCACAATGTCGGCTCCGTGTTCAATGGGACGGATCAGGAAGGGAGTGCCAAAGGTGTTGTCTACCACCAGAGGCAGCCCGTGCCGGTGGGCAAGCTCCGCCAGAGCGTCGATGTCCGGGATATCGCTGTTGGGATTTCCCAGGGTCTCAATATAGATGGCTCTGGTATTGTCCTGGATCGCCGCCTCTACCTCAGCCAGATCGTGAATGTTGACAAAGGCAGCGGTGATCCCAAAGTTCGGAAGCGTGTGGGCCAGCAGGTTATAGCTGCCGCCGTAGATGGTTTTCTGGGCCACAAAATGGCCGCCGTTCTGTCCCAGAGCCTCCAGGGTATAGGTGATGGCAGCGGCTCCGGAAGCAAGGGCAAGGGCAGCTGTGCCGCCTTCCAGGGCGGCGACTCTTTTCTCGAGTACGTCCTGGGTGGAATTGGTCAGACGGCCGTAGATGTTGCCGGCATCAGCCAGACCGAAGCGGGCGGCTGCGTGGGCACAGTCATGGAATACATAGGATGTGGTCGCGTAAATGGGGACGGCCCTGGAATCTGTAGCCGGATCCGGGGTTTCCTGGCCAACGTGAAGCTGGAGAGTTTCAAATTTGTAATTAGACATAACAGACAAGTTCCTTTCTTGTATTTACCTACCAAATTGGTTGGTATGTATTGGGAACACTATAATACGATTTATCTGCTGTGTCAAGAGGTAATTTATTTTATTTTGCGGTGACGTGCCTGTTTCTGACAGCGGTTCATAAACACGATTACCACAGCCAGGAGCATCATGGTTACCGGCAGAGCGGCCAGGGCCAGCGGGCTGTCCGTATAGTAGCCGATGAAGCCGGCGATCAGGTACCCGACCGCCGATACTCCCGCCACAGTGAAGGCATAGGGAAGCTGGGTGGCCACGTGATTTACATGGTTGGAATGAGCCCCCGCTGACGCCATGATGGTGGTGTCGGAGATGGGAGAGCAGTGGTCGCCGCAGACGGCGCCGGCCAGACACGCGGCGATGGCGATCACCAGCATCTCATAGGAATTGGTAAACACGCTGCACACAATGGGAATCAGAATGGAGAAGGTTCCCCAGCTGGTTCCGGTGGAGAATGCCAGAAACACGGACACCAGGAAAATAATGGCAGGCAGGAAAATGCTCAGTGTCCCGGCCGAGGCTGCAACCACATCATGGATGTACAGACTGGCCCCCAGAAGGCCGGTCATTCCGGACAGGTTCCAGGCCATGATCAGAATGATCATAGGCGCTGCCATGGACCGCAGACCCATAGGCAGGCAGTCCATGAATTCCTGAAATGTGAGGATGCCTCTTGTCATATACAGGAAGAATGTGAAAATCAGCGTGACCAGGCTGCCGTAGACCAGGCCGACGGCGGAGCTGGAGTTGGCAAACGCGTCGATAAAACTGGCGCCGTCGAAGAAGCCTCCGGTGTAAACGATGCCCGTGATACAGCTTATGATGAGTACGGCTACCGGCAGTACCAAATCGATGACATGGCCCTTAGAGGAAGGGACTTCATTGTCCGCATCCTGATAGGGACGGTCGGAGGTGGTGAAGAGGTCGCCCTTTCTGGCGTTTTCTTCGTGGAGACGCATGGGGCCGTAGTCCAGGCCGGTGATCACGATCAGTATCATCATCAGAAGCGTCCCCAGGGCATAGAAGTTGTAGGGAATGGTGCGCAAAAACATTTGGAAGCCGTTGATACCGGAATCCGCCGGGACAGAATAGGTGACGGCGGCAGCCCAGGAGGAGACGGGGGCTATGATACAGACCGGGGCGGCCGTGGCGTCGATTAGGTAAGCCAGCTTGGCCCGGGATACCTGGTGCCGGTCTGTCACAGGCCGTATGACGGAGCCGACGGTCATGCAGTTGAAGCCGTCGTCTACAAAAATCAAGACACCCAGCAGGATAGTCGCCAGCTGTGCGCCCACTCTGCCTTTGATATGGGCGGAGGCCCAGCGCCCGAAGGCTGCGGAGCCGCCGGCCTTGTTCATGAGAGCGACCAGAGTGCCTAGAAGGACCACAAATACCAGAATGCTGGCGTTCTGCTGGTTTGCGATCTTAGACACCAGGCCGCCTTCCTCATGGTACATCATGGTCTGAAGCGCCAGGCCCAGATTGCCGTTGGAGTACAGAAGGGCTCCGGTGGCGATGCCCAGAAACAGGGAGAAATAAACTTCCTTGGTGATCAGAGCCAGGCTGATGGCTACTACAGGCGGAAGAAGCGCCCAGATGGTGTGATATACAAAAGGCTGATAACCTTCCCCCGCAGTTCCCGGAGCCTGAACCGTGATGTAAATGAGAACAGCGGCGGCGGCAATCACTGCCGGCCAAAGGATTCGTTTTGTATTCGGAGAGAATTTCATGTGCAAATACCCCTTTTCATATTTCATAGTTAAATACTGGGATTTGTTTCCATTATACAGTGACAGTCTTTGTTTGTCAAATTAAATTTTGACCGGGAAGGTCCACGGATGCTGCTCCGTGGATTTCGGAAAAACTTGACAGAATCAGGTTGTGATTTTATGATAAAATGTACTGAAATTTGAAATCCGAAATGGCGGAAAGGAGCAATGAATTATGAATAGCGTAAAGAGAAAGGCAAATACCTGGCGGCGGCTGGTCAGCGTCATGACGCTGGTCCTCTGTCTGATCGTAACGTCGCTGGGACTTTCCGCCTGCGGTTCTCCTGAGGGAAACGGTGCGGCTGCCGGTTCATCGGTTGTCAGCCAGACCCGGGATGCCGCGGAATCTCTGACGGAGAGCGCCATACAGGATACAGCGGAAAGCCTGTCAGAGGATATTCCGGAGGATGCTGCGGAACATCCGCCGGAGGAGATCGTACAGGCTGCAGAGGATTCCAGGCCGGAAGAAGGGATTTCCCAGTCGGAAGAGCCGGACTCTCAGCTGAAGGAGAAAGATTCGCTTTCGGAAGAGCTGGCCTCTCAGTCGGGAAACGGAGAGTCGGAGCTGTCGGTGGAGGAGGACGGCACCTACTCGGATAAGGATCACGTTGCCCTGTATCTCCACACCTACGGCCATCTGCCGGATAATTATATCCGCAAGAATGACGCCAGAGATTTGGGCTGGGATGCCGGCAAGGGAAATCTGTGGGAGGTGGCTCCTGGCATGAGCATCGGCGGCGATCATTTCGGCAACCGGGAAGGCAGTCTGCCGGAGGTGAAAGGCAGAAAATATTATGAGTGCGACATCAACTATGAAGGCGGCTATCGGGGAGGAGAGCGGATCGTCTACAGCAATGACGGAGAAATCTACTACTCGGAAGACCATTATGACAATTTTGAGCTGCTGTACACGGAGGAGGGCAAAGCGGAATGAGAAAAGTGATTTTGAATTTCTGTGAGTTGACTTCCGGGGAAAGTGTCTCCAGGCGGGAGTTTCATGAATATATCGCCGGGAAAATGGGTTTTCCGGATTATTACGGCCACAATCTTGACGCCCTTTACGACTGCCTGACGGATATCTGCGAGCCTACGGCCATCGGCATCGCCATGCCGGAGGACATGGACGAGGAGCTGGAAGAACACGACGGCGGCGGCCAGGACAGACACAGGATGCTGGGGTATCTGGCAAAGATCCGGCACACTTTTGAGGACGCGGAGATGAGCAATCCCAATTTGGCTGTGCTGAATCTTAATGAGGCGAAGAGAAACTGCTGACGCCTCTGACGGCGGATAGGCTTAGATAAAATTAAGATGCAAAAATAGAAAGCTGGTGTGAGACATAAGAAGCTGTTGCGTATCCGTATGAGATTCACATCAGCGTGTATCCCGGTTTGGAGAGCTGCTCCTTCACCAGATCAGCCAGAGTTACGTTGTCTACCACCTGGCTGATGGCCTGGTCCAGCTGACGCCAGACGGAAAGAGTGGCGCAGGTATCCCACCGGCTGCACTGAGCCGGAGGGTTGCCGATGCAGTCCACCGGCGTCAGGCTGCCTTCCGTCAGACGGAGGATCATGCCTACGGTATATTCCGACGGGTCTCTGGTCAGGGTGTAGCCGCCCTTTGCCCCGCGGGTGCTTTTGACATAACCGGCCTTTGCCAGAAGCATGACGATCTGTTCCAGATATTTCTCCGAGATGTCCTGCCGGTCCGCCACCTGGCTGATGTTGGTGCATTCGTCCGGGTGAAGCGCAAATTCTATCATCATTCTAAGGGCATACCGCCCTTTGCTGGAAATCTTCATCATAGTGTAAATTCTCCTTCAGGTAATTTTATTTTACATGATAAGACAGGAAATGTAAACTTCCATTTTCTGTACAAACAGTGTATACTGTTAATTAGGCGGCTGTTCGGCGGCAGATTTTTGTCCGGAAGTTCCCGGCGCGGCGGCTGAAAGGCAGTATGATTAATTATTGATCCATCAGGAGGAAATATTATGTTTCAGGGATATATTCGTGTGGCGGCGGCGACGCCGAAGATCCGTGTGGCGGATCCGGTATATAACGGGGAGCGCATACTGGAGCTGATGAAGGAGGGAGCGGCGCGGAAGGCAAAGATCATGGTCTTTCCGGAGCTTTGCCTGACGGCCTACACCTGCAGCGATCTGTTTCTGCAGGACAGCCTTCTTGACAAGGCCAGGGAGGCGCTTTCGCAGCTGGCTCTGGCCACCAATATCATGGACATGCTGGTTTTCGTAGGACTGCCCTGGGAGGTTCACGGAAAGCTTTACAATGTGGCGGCGGCTCTGGGAGAGGGCCGGATCCTGGGACTGGTGCCCAAGACCCACATTCCCAACTATTCGGAATACTATGAGGCCAGGCATTTCTCGGCGGGGAATGAGGAGCCCATTATGGTAGAGTATGGCGGCCAGCAGATTCCCATGGGGACCAACCTGCTGTTTACCTGTACGTCGGTGCCCCATCTCACGGTGGCGGCGGAAATCTGCGAGGATATCTGGGTGCCGAGTCCGCCCAGCATCCGACACGCCATGGCCGGGGCCACGGTGATCGTCAACTGCTCCGCCAGCGTGGAGACCGTGGGAAAGGACGCCTATCGGAAGGCCCTGATCATCGGCCAGTCCGGCCGTCTGGTCTGCGGCTACGTCTATTCCAGCGCAGGCGAGGGAGAATCCTCTCAGGATCTGGTTTTCGGCGGCCACAATATGATCGCGGAGAACGGAAATGTGCTGGCGGAGGCCCGGCGCTTCACCGGCGAGACGGTCTACGCCGATCTGGATCTGGAGCGGCTGAGAAGCGAGCGCCGCAGAATGACGACTTACCCAAGCAGCAATGTGCTGGCACAGGACTGCTATCAGACCGTGGGCTTTACCCTCAGGAAAGAAGAACTGGAGCTGATCCGCAGGATCGATCCGGCGCCCTTTGTGCCCCATGATCCCGCCGAGAGGAACAAACGGTGCGAGGAGATCCTTTCCATACAGTCCCTGGGACTGAAGAAGCGGCTGGAGCATACGGGCTGCCGCCATGCGGTCATCGGCATTTCCGGCGGTCTGGATTCCACATTGGCCCTTCTGGTGACCGCCAGGGCCTTTGATCTTTTGGGACTTCCCAGAAATCAGATTCACGCCGTTACCATGCCCTGCTTCGGCACTACGGACCGGACCTACAGAAACGCCTGTCTCATGACACAGAAGCTGGGGGCGTCCCTTCAGGAGATTGATATCAAGGAAGCGGTGAGCGTTCATTTCCGGGATATCGGCCACAATCCGGACAGCCATGACGTGACCTACGAGAACAGCCAGGCCAGGGAGAGGACCCAGGTCCTCATGGACGTGGCAAACCAGGAGGGAGGAATGGTCATCGGAACCGGCGACATGTCGGAGCTGGCGCTGGGCTGGGCTACCTATAACGGCGACCACATGTCCATGTACGGCGTCAACGCCTCGGTGCCCAAGACTCTGGTCCGCCATCTGGTTCGGTATTACGCCGATACCTGCGGCGAGAAGGAACTGAGCGAGGTGCTTCTGGATGTTCTGGATACGCCGGTCAGCCCGGAGCTTCTGCCGCCGAAGGACGGCGTTATCGCCCAGAAGACAGAGGATCTGGTGGGGCCATACGAGCTTCACGATTTCTTCCTGTATCATATGCTGCGGTTCGGTTACGAGCCGGCCAGGATTTACCGCATGGCCCGTATCGCCTTCGCGGGAGAATATGAGGATGAGGTGATCCTAAAGTGGCTGAAGACCTTTTACCGCAGGTTCTTCACCCAGCAGTTTAAGCGTTCCTGCCTGCCCGACGGCCCCAAGGTGGGTTCTGTCGCCCTGTCGCCCAGAGGCGATCTGCGTATGCCAAGCGACGCCGTAAGCCGGATATGGATGGAGGAGCTGGAAAAACTATGATCACAAGCACAGCCAACAGCCAGGTGAAGCAGACGGCTGCCCTGGTGAAGAAAGCCAAATACAGAAATGAACTTGGGCTTTTCGTGGTGGAGGGGCCCAGAATGTTCGGCGAGCTGCCGAAGGACAGGGTGGCCTGCGTCTATGTGACGGAGTGTTTTCTGAGAGAGCCGGAGCACCGCGCCATGATGGAAGGCGTGAAGCGGGTGGAGGAAGTCTCCGAGGACGTGCTGAAAGCCATGTCCGATACTCAGACGCCCCAGGGGGTGCTGGCCCTTGCCAGGCAGTATGAGTACCGTCTGGAGGATATTCTGGGAATGTCCCCGCAGAGGAAAAAGAATCCGGCTTATATCCCGGGAAGAGCAGGCGCAGGTGCTGCCGCTGGGAATGCAGGGGATTCCGCCGCCGGACAGAAGGCGAAGGCCAGGTCTGTCCTGCTCCTTATTCTGGAGGCGGTCCAGGACCCGGGCAATCTGGGAACGATCCTGCGGGCCGGCGAGGGAGCCGGCGTCACCGGCGTTATCATGGATTCTAAGACGGCGGATATCTACAATCCCAAGGTGATCCGCTCTACCATGGGCTCCGTGTTCCGCGTTCCCTTTGTGCGGACGGAGAGCCTTTCCGAAGCCATAGCGGAAGTAAAAGGCAGGGGAGTCCGTCTTTACGCGGCTCACCTGAAGGGAAAGAAAAATTACGACCGGGCGGATTATACCGGGGACACAGGTTTTCTGATCGGCAACGAGGCGGCGGGCTTAAGCGATGAGACGTCATCCCTTGCTGATGACTATATCCGGATTCCTATGCTGGGAAAGGTGGAGTCTCTCAACGCGGCGGTAGCCGCCTCCATACTGATGTTTGAGGCGGCCAGGCAGCGCAGGAAATAAATATGATAATGGGCGGATGGGAGGTTTGCATGTACCGAATCGGTATCGATCTGGGAGGAACAACCATAAAAGCGGGAGTTGTGGATGAGAGTTTCCGGGTTCTATCTTCCTGCGCCATGCCTACGGCATCGGAGCTGGGAGCGGAGACTTTAGTCCGTCAAATGATCGACCTGGCGGAGAAGGCCGCCGCCCAGGCGCGGATTTCCATGGAGCAGGTAGAGGCTTTCGGCCTGGGAGTTCCGGGAACCGCCAACCGAAGGACCGGGCTTATGGAGTATGCCAACAATCTGTGCTTTGAGAATGAGCCTCTTCCGGACATGCTGCGGCAGCATTTTGGCAGGCCGGTCCGTTTCACCAACGACGCCAACGCTGCCGCCTGGGGAGAATATCTGGCCGGCTGCGGCCGGGGCAGCCGTTCCATGGTTATGGTGACACTGGGGACGGGCATAGGCGGGGGCGTCATTTTGGATGGAAAGCTGTATGAGGGCTGCAACTACGCCGCCGGGGAGTTTGGCCATTTTACCATAAAGTACGACGGCCGGCGGTGCGCCTGCGGCCGCAGGGGCTGCTTTGAAGCCTATGCATCTGCCTCGGCGCTGGTGCGGATGGCCCGGCAGGCCGTAAAATCCCCGGCAGGGCGGGAAAGCCTGCTTTTGAAGCTGTGCGAGGGGGATGCGGGACGGATCGACGGAGCCATGGTGTTTGCCGCAAAGAGCGCGGGAGATGGGACGGCGGAAAAGGTGACAGAGAAATATCTGCATTATCTGAGCATAGGAATTACAGATCTGATCAATATATTTCAGCCGGAAATCCTCTGCATCGGAGGCGGACTGAGCCAGGCAGGGGAAGCGCTTCTTGCGCCCCTGAGGGAATTGACGAACCCCGGAATCTATACCAGGACATCAAAAGTGAATACCAGGATATTAAGCGCCGCGCTGGGCAATCAGGCAGGAATCATCGGCGCCGCCATGCTGGAAGACTGAGCCATGCCGGACCCGGACCAGACGCAGGCAGAATTCCGCCGGGTTTTCCTGTACTGGGAAGGGGAACAGCTGTGCTTTTGGTAAAATCGTTGTTTTTTCAAAAGATTTCAAAAGATTCGTAAAGATTGATATTGAATATGGACGAAAAAGAAATTATAATGTATGCAGGACGATTTTTGACGAATATTACAGAAAGAACCGTCCATATTATAATGACAGGGGGCAAAGGTTATGGCATCTGTTTACTGGCTTATTTTCTTTGTCGTGATGATCGGGATCGAACTGGGGACGCTGGCGCTCACCACCATATGGTTCGCGGGGGGAGCCCTTGTGGCTTTCGTTCTTTCTCTGTTCGGAGCGGGAGTGGAACTGCAGCTTACGGTGTTTGTGATCGTGTCGTTTATCCTGTTGTTTTTCACAAGGCCGTGGGCTTCCAGATATCTGAACAGAAACACGGTGAAAACCAATGTGGAGAGCCTCATCGGCAGGACGGCCAGGGTTACCCAGCAGATCAACAATGAACTGGGAACCGGTTCGGCCATTGTAGGAGGCCAGGAATGGACGGCGAGGGCCCAGAACCCGGAGGATATCTATGAGCCGGATGCCATCGTAGAGATTCAGGGAGTCCGGGGAGTGAAATTGATTGTGAGTCAGAAGAAGGAGGCGGAGTAGCATGGGAGCGATCATAGGGTTATTGATACTGGCGATTATTATTTTGGTTTTGTTGTCATCCTGCATCAAGATTGTGCCTCAGGCCAATGCAGTGATCGTGGAGCGGCTTGGAGCGTATCAGGGGACATGGTCTGTCGGCCTTCATGTGAAGCTGCCGATTGTTGACCGGATCGCCAAGAGAGTGATCCTGAAAGAGCAGGTGGTGGATTTCCCGCCTCAGCCTGTGATCACCAAGGACAATGTCACCATGAAGATCGATACGGTGGTGTTCTTCCAGATTACGGATCCGAAGCTGTATACCTACGGCGTGGAGAATCCGATTATGGCCATCGAGAATCTGACGGCCACCACCCTTCGTAATATTATCGGCGACCTGGAGCTGGATCAGACGCTGACCTCCCGCGAGACCATCAACACCAAGATGCGGGCGGCGCTGGATGTGGCCACGGATCCCTGGGGGATCAAGGTGAACCGTGTGGAACTGAAGAATATCATTCCGCCGGCGGCCATTCAGGACGCTATGGAGAAGCAGATGAAGGCGGAGCGTGAGCGCCGTGAGTCCATTCTGCGGGCGGAAGGTGAGAAGAGGTCCACTATTCTGGTGGCGGAAGGCAAGAAGCAGTCGGCGATTCTGGACGCGGAGGCGGACAAGGAATCCGCGATTCTGCGGGCGGAGGCCGAGAAGGAAAAGAGAATAAAAGAGGCCGAAGGCCAGGCGGAAGCGATTCTCAAGATTCAGCAGGCCACGGCGGAAGGTATCCGGTTTATCAAGGAAGCCGGGGCGGATGACGCGGTGCTGCAGCTGAAGAGCCTGGAAGCCTTTGCCAAGGCGGCGGACGGTCAGGCCACTAAAATCATCATTCCGTCGGAGATTCAGAGTATCGCAGGCCTGGTAAAATCCGTGGCCGAGATGGCGAAAGACTGAGACTTCAGAATTTCGGCTCCCCATATGGGGAGCCTTTCTGGGTTTTATATATGAACCCGCGGCGCTGCCGCCGCCGGCATGGCTGACCTGCCGGGGCTGCGGTTTCGCGGAAACAAACATATTAAGGAAAGGCAGGAAAGTATATTTATGAATCTGAAAAACAGAAATTTTCTTACGCTGAAGGATTTTAGTCCCGAGGAAATCGAATATATGCTGGATTTGTCGGCGAGACTTAAGGAGAAGAAGAAAAAAGGCGTTCCCGTGGATGTACACAGGGGGAAGAACGTGGCCCTTATCTTTGAGAAGACAAGCACCAGAACCCGGTGCTCCTTTGAGGTGGCTGCCCATGACCTGGGTATGAGCACTACATATCTGGATCCATCCGGCTCCCAGATCGGCAAGAAGGAGAGCATCGCCGATACGGCCCGGGTGCTGGGGAGAATTTACGACGGTATCGAGTATCGGGGATACGGTCAGGAGATCGTGGAGGAGCTGGCCCGGTATGCCGGAGTTCCGGTGTGGAACGGTTTGACCAACGAGTATCATCCCACCCAGATGCTGGCGGATCTTCTTACCATTCGGGAGCATTTCGGCAGGCTGAAGGGAATCAGGCTGGTCTATATGGGCGACGCCCGGTATAATATGGGAAATTCTCTGATGATTGCCTGCGCCAAGATGGGGCTGGATTTTACAGCCTGCGCCCCGAAGAAATATTTCCCTGGCGAGGAGCTTGTAAAGCAGTGCCGGGAATATGTGGCGGCTTCCGGTTCCGCCGTCACTCTGACCGAGGATGTGGCGGAGGGAACCCGGGATGCGGATGTGATCTACACGGATGTGTGGGTATCCATGGGTGAGCCTGACCAGGTGTGGGAGGAGAGAATCCGTGAACTGTCTCCCTATAAAGTGACAAAGGCCGTTATGGAGAACGCGGGGGAAGGAGCCATTTTCCTTCACTGCCTGCCTTCTTTCCACGACCTGAAGACGAAGATCGGCCTGGAGATGGGACAGCGGTTCGGCATCACCGAGATGGAGGTGACGGACGAGGTCTTTGAGTCGGCGCAGTCCAAAGTATTTGACGAGGCGGAGAACCGGATGCATACCATCAAGGCGGTTATGGCGGCGACCCTTGGTGATGAGGGACTGTGAGATCATCCGATCATCCGCAGGCCGGATGCCGCTGTTTTGAACTTTGTGATTTAGGAGCGGAAATTTATGTATGGACAGGGAAAGAAAAAGGGCGGCCGCAACAGCGCCCTGATTATAGATGGGATCCATGTAGTGATCGGCATATTGATCGTGATTCTGGCAGTGATCACATTCCTGAACCCGGAGGGAAATCAGATCCTTCTGCCGGTGATCTTTACGCTGGCGGCTGTTTTGAACGTGGTCAACGGCATTCACAAATATCGCATAAGCGGCAGGGACACGTTCAGGAAAGCGGCGGCTTTCGGGCAGCTGTTCATAGCGCTGCTTCTGCTGGCGGTGGCGGTGGTCAGCGCAATCAGTATCTGGAGGTAGACGGCCGGTGAAAGCAGAGATCATCAGACTTCTGAAGGAGAGCGACGGCTATCTGTCCGGGCAGGAACTGTGCGGCCGGCTCGGAGTGTCCCGAACGGCCGTATGGAAAGTTATGGAACAGCTGCGGGAAGAAGGGTACCAGATCGAGGCCGTCAGGCATAAGGGGTACCGGCTTCTGGAGGCGGCTGATGTGCTGACTGAGGCAGAGTTTGCCGCCTGCATGTCGGGAAGGCGGCTGGGAAAATATCTGGACTGCAATGACGTTCTGGATTCCACCAACAACCGGGCCAGGCAGCTGGCGGAAAAGGGAGCTTTGGAGGGCACTCTGGTGACTGCCGAGACCCAGACGGCCGGAAAAGGAAGAAGAGGACGGTCGTGGGTATCGCCGCCGGGCACAGGAATCTGGTTTACGCTGATACTGCGGCCGGAGATCCTGCCTGCCTTTGCGCCTATGCTGACGCTGGTGGCGGCTTTGGCTGTGGCAGAGGCTGTGGAGGAGGTGTGCGGCCTGCCGGCAAAGATCAAGTGGCCCAATGATATTGTGCTTTCCGGCAAAAAAATCTGTGGGATTCTGACGGAGATGAGCGCGGAGTACGACAGGATCCATTATGTAGTGATCGGCATCGGAATCAACGCTAATATGAAGGAATTTCCGGATGAGATCAGGGAGACGGCTACATCCATTTATCTGGAGTCCGGCAGAACGGTTCGCCGAGGCCTCCTGGTCGCGTCGGTTATGAAGCACATGGAACACTGGTATGAGAAGTTTTTGGAGACCTCCGATCTGTCCGGAATGAAAGCGGAATATACGGATCGGCTGATTAATCAGAACCGGAATGTCCTTGTGCTGGACAGCAAGGGAGAATTTCAGGGAACCTGCCGGGGAATCGACGACAAAGGCCTTCTGCTGGTACAGAGAGAAGACGGTTCTGTGGAGAAAGTAATGTCCGGCGAGGTATCGGTGCGCGGGGTCTACGGATATGTATAGCGGAAAAGAGACTTTGACAGCTGCAGAGGAGAGAGGAGATGGGCAGCTGCCGGACTTACAGGACGCGGCGAAGAGGGAGACTGACCGAATAAGCAGTGCTTACGGGAAACTGCAGGTTCTCGAATCGGACGGCCATCCGCTGAATCGTCTGGAGCGGCTTTCTTCCATGAATGGTCCCATGCTGGCCTGGTATGAGGGACATGCCAGGATTCTTCCCTGGAGGGAGAACCCCTCGCCGTACCGGGTATGGATATCGGAGATTATGCTTCAGCAGACCAGGGTGGAGGCGGTAAAGCCGTATTTTCAGCGTTTTCTGGCGGAACTGCCGGATGTGAAGGCCCTGGCGGAGGTTCCGGAAGAACGGCTTTTGAAGCTGTGGGAAGGGCTGGGGTATTACAACCGGGCAAGAAATCTCCGGAAGGCGGCCGGAATCATGATGAGTGATTATCAGGGCCGGGTCCCTGATGAATACGAGGAACTGCAGAAGCTGCCGGGAATCGGACGGTACACGGCAGGCGCCGTGGTTTCCATCGCCTATGGAAAGCCGGAACCGGCTGTGGACGGCAATGTGCTCCGTGTCCTCTCCAGAGTGCTGGCAAGCCGCGAAGATATCCGCAAAGAGTCGGTGAAGCGGCAGTTTGAGTCTGACCTGCGGCAGACGATGTCCGCGGACAGAGCCGGTGCATTTAATCAAAGTTTGTTTGAGATTGGGGCCGTAGTCTGCGTGCCTAACGGGGCGCCCCGATGCGGTCAGTGCCCGCTTTCCGGAATCTGTCTGACGAACAGAGGGAAGCTTTGGAATTCCATTCCTTATAAGGCGGCTTTGCGGCCCCGGAAGGTGGAGGAGAGAACCATTCTTCTGATCGAGTCAGGGAATTTCATCGCCATACGGAAGCGGCCGGATACAGGGCTGCTGGCATCCCTGTATGAATTCCCGGGCCTGGAGGGAAGAAGGACAGCGGAGGAAGTGAGCGATTTTCTGAGAGAGGCCGGAAGCAGCGTTATTGAGATTGAATCGGCCGGGGAATCCAGGCATATTTTCAGCCATGTGGAGTGGCACATGACCGGCTATCTGGTAAAGGTGAATTCTGTGCCGGAAACGTATCTGGCAGTGGAAAGACAGGAGATACGCAAATATCCCCTTCCCAATGCATTTCAGGCGTATATAAGGCTGATAAATGGAGAATCTTGAGAGAAGAGAGGTGCAGGCTATGGGAAAAATGCTGCTGATTGCCAATCCCAGATCGGGAAAAGCCAGAATAAAGAATCGTCTTCTGGATATCGTAGATCTTTTCATAAAAGACGGCTGGGAGGTGCAGGTACACATTACCCAGCAGCCCAGGGACGCTTCCAGGGCAGCGAAGCTTTACGGCGGCAGCGTGGAATTTCTTGTCTGCTGCGGCGGCGACGGCACTCTGAGCGAGACCATAGGGGGACTGATGGAACTGGAAAAGCCTCCGGTTCTGGGCTATATCCCGGCGGGCTCCACCAATGATTTCGCCTCCAGCCTGAAGCTGCCGAAGAACATGGTTTCGGCAGCTCAATGTGTTCTGAGGGGAGAGCATCAGCTTATCGATATCGGATCATTCGGCGGCGAAAAAAGCTTTGTGTACGTGGCGGGTTTCGGCGCGTTTACGGAAGTGTCCTATATGACGCCTCAGGAGACCAAGAATGTGCTGGGACATCAGGCCTATGTGTTTGAAGGTGTGAAAAGCATCGCCAATATTAAAGCCTACCATATGAGGGTGGAGTCAGAGGAATACAGCGGAGAAGGCGATTTCATCTTCGGCATGGTGACCAACAGCGTCAGTGTGGGAGGATTTAAGGGGCTGGTACCGAAAAATACGGTTCTGGACGACGGGCTTTTTGAGGTCACTCTGATCCAGGCCCCCAGGACCGCGGATAAGCTGTCCGACATTGTGACCCACGATATTCACAGGTTCCGGACCGCCGCAATAAGATTCCAGTCGGAGGAACCGGTTGATTGGGTTCTGGACGGAGAGTTCGGCGGCTCGGAGACGGATGTGTTTATTGAAAATCTGGAGAAACGCATTGAAATCGTGACCGGAAACGTAAAAAAAAGTTGAAAAATGAAGTTTTTTAGTATATAATGAAGAGTTGAAAACGCCTGACGAACAGGCAAGCGGAGAGCATAAGCGAAAGGATAATTATTGGGTGGAAAAGAATAACTTCTTAGAAAAACTTGAAAAAATGGTAAATACAGCCAAGGGAAAAGGAAATTCCCTTACCATGACCGAGATCGCCAACGCATTTATGGGCGATGATATTTCCCCTGATCAGATGGAACAGATCTATGCCTATCTGGAGACCAGAGAGGTGGATATTGTTCAGGCTGCGCCGGACGAGAATATGATCAGCGAGGCGGAACTTCTTATGCTGGATGATGACGATGATGACGATCGTTTCCTGAAGGATAACGATGAGGAAGATATTGATCTGGACGCCATCGATCTGCTGGAAGGAATCGGAACCGAGGATCCGGTCCGCATGTATCTGAAGGAGATCGGCACTGTGCCGCTTCTGACCGCGGACGAGGAGATGGATCTGGCCAAGCGAAAGGCTGCCGGGGATGAGTACGCCAAGGAGAGGCTGATTGAGGCGAACCTGCGTCTGGTGGTAAGTATTGCCAAGCGCTACACCGGAAGGGGAATGAGTTTTCTTGATCTGGTTCAGGAAGGAAACCTGGGCCTTATTAAGGGCGTGGAGAAGTTTGACTATACCAAGGGATATAAGCTGAGTACATACGCTACGTGGTGGATCCGCCAGTCAGTGACCAGAGCTCTGGCCGACCAGGCCAGGACCATCCGCGTGCCGGTCCATATGGTCGAGACCATCAACAAGATGTCTAAGATGCAGCGTAAGCTGACGCTGGAACTGGGATACGAGCCGTCGGTTACGGAACTGGCGGAGGCTTTGGAGATGTCGGAAGACAAAGTGATGGAGATCATGCAGATTGCCAGAGAGCCCGCCTCCCTGGAGACGCCGATCGGCGAGGAGGATGATTCCAATCTGGGCGACTTCGTCGCGGATACTAATGTGGTAACGCCGGAAGGAAATGTGGAGTCGGTTATGCTTCGCGAGCATATCGACGCTCTTCTTGGAGATCTGAAGGAGAGAGAACGGCAGGTGATCGTTCTGCGGTTCGGCCTTGAGGACGGACATCCAAGGACCCTCGAGGAAGTAGGAAAAGAATTCAATGTGACACGTGAGAGAATCCGCCAGATTGAGGCGAAGGCTCTCCGTAAGCTGCGCAACCCCGTAAGAAGCAAACGGATACGAGACTTTCTGTGAGCAATGAGCAGCGCGGCAGACAACAGGTGAAGGCCGGCGTATGCTTGCATACAAGCCGGCCTTCACCTGTTGTCTGACATGCGGCGAATGCCGCATGAGCGAGAAACCGGAGGTTTCGAGCGCTGTGCTGCGAAGTGTGCGCTGCGAAATGCAGCAAGCAGCGCGGGTGAACCGAAGGTTTCGAGCGCAGTGCTGCGAAAAGATTCGCGCAGCGCCGCGAAAAGTTGAGGAAATCGTATGAACAGGAGAAATTATCAGAGAGAGCTGGACAGATTAATCGAGAGCCTGCAGTCGGAAGGACGTGTTCCCAGGCTCCTTCTTCATGCCTGCTGCGCTCCCTGCAGCAGCTATGTCCTGGAGTATCTGTCACGGTATTTTGAGATAACGGTTTTGTATTACAATCCCAATATCGATCCGCCGGAGGAGTACGAGAAGCGGGTGCAGGAGGAGAATCGCCTTATCCGTGAGATGCCCTTTGTCCATCCGGTTCATTTGACAGCCGGAAAGTACTGCCCGGAAGAGTTTTACGAGACGGTGAAGGGCCTTGAGAAGGAGCCGGAAGGCGGAGCGAGATGTGAAAAGTGTTATGAACTGAGGCTTCGGGAAGCTGCCAGGGCTGCCAGAGAAGGCGGATTTGATTACTTTACGACCACGCTTACTATCAGCCCGCTGAAATCCGCTGAGAAGCTGAATGAGATCGGAGGAAAGATCGCCGCGGAATACGGCGTGGAATATCTATACTCCGATTTTAAGAAGAAGGAAGGCTACAAACGTTCGATACAGCTGTCCCGGGAATACGGATTGTATCGGCAGAATTACTGCGGCTGTGTCTATTCCCGCGAAAGGAATTCATGATATGATACTGTCAGATATGAGAAGTAAAAACAGAAATGAATTGTTTGATCTTGTACGGCAAAAAAGAGAGGTTACCCGTGCGGAACTGCAGGAATGTACAGGATACAGCAGTCCGTTTATTATGAATATTGTCAATGAATTCATCGAAAAAGGGATTCTGACCCTGACCGGCAAACGGACCGGTTCCGTTGGGAGACGTCCCTACACCATGGTATTCAACCCGGATGTTTTTATTTCCATAGGGATTGAATTTGCTGAAAGCTATATTCTTGCCGGAATCGTGAATCTGGATGGCGATATTCATTATCAGATCAGGCAGCAGATTGAAACAGCGGATGAAAATTTATTTAAACCAATTAATGAATGTATTGACCGGCTGATGCAGATTTCTGCGGCGAATGGAATTCACTGTCAGGCTGTCGGGGTAGGGATTCCAGGATCTATTGCTCACGGTAACCGAAAAATCCGATTGTCCAGAAAGCTGGCCGTCTTTGGAGAGACAGATGATGACAGCTTATTCAGACAGGTGAAAGAGAAATACCAGATCCCTGTTTTTCTGGAAAATGATGCCAATGCGCGGGCATTGGGCGAGTATTATCTTCGGTGGACAGCCAATCCGGTTTCGGATCTGCTTTTTGTGCTGTACAGTAATTTTGGACTTGGAGCAAGTCTGGTTTTGAATGGGAAACTCCGCAAGGGCATCTCTCATCATGCCGGCGAAATCGGGGCATCTGTGCGGGATACAGATGCGATAGTGCAATATGGAAAATCGGGGTGGCTGGAAGATCAGATATCCAGACAGGCGCTGATTGAGCGATTTGGAATCGATGTGGAAACAGACGAGATCAGCGAAGAGATAATTGATTATATCGCGAAAATGATGTCTCCCTTTATTGCCAATATCCTGAATATGCTGGATTTTAGCCAGGTTGTTATGGGCGGCAGGATGCTGGACCTATGCGGAGATACGCTGATTGATAAAATTCAGGAGTATGTGGGCAGCCTCACATTTGAGAATGCTGTCGTCGAAAAGACAAAAACAGAATATTCCGGCGTAGTGGGAAGCGCGCTGATGGCCTCCCATTTGCTTGGAGATATTCTGCTGTAAAACAGCCGTTGTTTATATGTATGATTTTGCCGTACAGGCAGCTGCTTCGGCAAATATAAAAAAGATAAAGCCAACCGAACAGTCCACGAATAGCAGACGTTCGGTTGGCTTTACTACAATTTATAACTGATTCTTTCGAATTCAATGTTATTCAGAAACGCCGGAGAAGTTTTGGATAATTGTATCAATGATTGTATCTAAGACTTCTTCCGCAGTCAGCTCACCTACAAATGCTTTTGCAAGGGTTTCTTTTACGACTTCGCCATAGGTTTCGCCTGCGTGTTCTGCGTTTACATCACTGGTAACGCCGGGAGCTTCGCAGGAGGCGTTCATTTCAGCATTGAAAATGTCAAGGCCCTCTACGCTGTAATCCGGGTCAATGCCCAGCATGGACGGAAGATAATTGTTATAAGAACAGTATTCAGTGTAATTCTCCGGTTTATAAAACCATTCCAAGAAAGTTACAGCCTGTTCTTCCTGACCGGTTCCCTCAAATGCGTATAAATAATTTCCTCCCAGACTGGTAGCGCATTCTCTCTCATAGGGTGCATATACCACGGCATATTCAAAATCAGTAATGTTTTCCGCATAGTCTGTGAGTACCCAGTTGCCGGCCCAGTGAGCAGCAACTTTTCCGGTTTTAAAAGTAGACTGAGCGTTCTCGGAGCCAATACCAACAGATACCGGGCAGTATCCGTTAGTATATAAATCCATAATAAATTGGAGCCCCTCCAATGTTTCGTCACTTCGGAGAGTTACCTTGGTATGGTCATTAGGGTCAAAGAATTCAGCTCCGAAAGTGTACAGAATAGTACTGTATCTCTGAGAGGAATAGTCAATTACCATGCCGTATTCGCAGTCTGTTTTGGCCGTTACTTCACTAATGGCCGCGAGAAATTCGTCCCAGGTCCAGCGATCTTCTTCTGTAGTAGGATAGGATACGCCGGCCTCATCAAAAGCGGTTTTGTTAATTAACATGCCTACTGCAGTGGCATTGATTGGAGTAGAGTAGAAAATACCGTTTCTGGTGGTATTAATTTGGAAATCTTCCTGAGACAGCGCAGTACCGTCCAAGGGATGAATATAATCAATATAGTCGTTAAAATTGGTATGACGAACCAGGGCAGGAAGTTCCCCGACACTTGCTCTGTTTTGGATTTGCGTATCCATATCGGCATGTGCGATTTCGTTCATCTCTACCTGTATTCCTTTGTCTTCAAATTCTTTGTTAAATTTTTCTACCATTTTTGCCATGCCGCCGCCTTCGAGAGTATCATCAGATACCAGAAGTTCCAGCGTGACAGTTTCACCGGAAGGAATACTTTCTTCTTTCGTTTCGGTTGTGTCAGATGCTGTCTGACTGGAAACAGTGTTTGCTGTTGTCTCTGCGCTTGTGGATGGAGCGCTTTTCCCGCCGCATGCCGTCAAGCTGGTCATCAGAGCCGCTAGAAGACAGATGATTGCTTTCTTTTTCATTTCATTTCTCCTCCTGTAAGGTTGTGGTGGTTAGACATCTAACAGTCAGCTAGGTCTAACAGTTTCATTGTTTATATAACAAAACACCTTTTGGAAGGGAATTATCGAATTCTCCTTCGGGTGTTGAGTTCATTAGGATAACATAACCATTATCCTTTGACTCCTGCAGATAACCCTGCGTTCATTATTTGTCGGTTAAAGACAATAAAGATAACCAGAACTGGAATTACTGTAATGACAGATGCGGACAGCAGGGCTGTCCAGTTCACGGCTTCTGCGCCAGAAAGCACACGCAGTGCGAGCTGTAAGGTGTATTTGTTTTTTGACCGCAGCGCTAATAAAGGCCAGATGTAATCATTCCATCTCCATTTAAAAGAAAAGATAGTCAGAATAGATATCTGGGATTTGCATATTGGCAGCATGATGAGAGTAAAAATTTTCCCTTCGCTTGCCCCGTCGATGCGCGCGGCATCCAACATTTCATCCGGAACAGTGATAAAGAACTGACGCATCAGAAAAACTCCGGTCATAGTACCGATACAGGGAATAATACAACCCCAAAGAGAGTCATATAATCCCAGATGATATAAAATAGTGAAACTGGGTTTCATAATGACCTCAGACGGAAGCATTGTTGTACACAGCAGCATGATGAAAACAATGGTTAGCCATCTGTAATGATATTTTGCCAGCGCGAATCCGCACATAGCGGAGATTAGTATGGTCAGTACTGTGGCGACAATGGTAATGAATGCGGAGTTAGACATATAAGTCATAAAGTCAAATTGATTCCATACGTCAATATAATTCTGAACCGTAGGCTGGCTAGGAAAGAAGGTCAGGGGATAACGAAACAGTTCATTTCCATTTTTAAAGGAACTGATAACTACCCACAGAACGGGAAATACCCACAGCAGTACAAATAAATAAATTATGATATTTATGAATAGCTTTTTGAAAAATTTCATTGGGCTCCTCCTTATAATTAGTAGTCACTGAACCGATTGTTAACTTTTGTCTGTACGATAGAGAGGATAAGTAAAAGCACAAACATAACCAAGGATGCAGCTGACGAGTACCCAACCCTCATCTTTTCAAATCCCGTAGAATAAATGTACTGAATCATGTAAGTAGTAGAAGTTCCAGGTCCTCCGTTAGTTAACGTTTGTACCATCGCAAACACTTTGAAGGAACTGATAATGGACAACATAATGACCATAAAGGATATTGGAACCAGTTCAGGAAGTGTAATATAACGGAAAAGTTTCCAGGAATTAGCTCCATCAATCTTGGCGGCTTCGTAAAGATCTTCGGAAATCTGTTTTAGTCCGCCAATGAAGATCAGCATATTAGTACCGCAGTCAGCCCAGACAAAAGCAATGACAGTGGTGGCAAATGCAGCGGTGGAATTGGTCGCCCACCCAATACCAGTTCCGCCGGATAATTTGATCAGGTAATTGATCAGGCCGAATGTTTCTCCAAACAACCATTTCCAGGTCAAACCTACGATGATAGTTGAAAGAAGAGTAGGCCAATAAATCAAAACTCGCAGAAGGCTGTTACCGCAGACGGATTTGGATGTAAGTATCAGCGCCAGTATTAACGCGGTAACGTATCCAAGCGGAACAGTAACCAGACTATATTTTACAGTATTTATAAGCGCAGCATAGAATTCTGAATCTTCGAATAATTCGATATAATTTTGCAGGCCAATCCAATCATTTTTCATGAGACCATTGTAATTGGTAAAAGAATACTTCAGGCCTACAAAAGCCGGTGAAACAAAAAACAGCAGAAACAGAACAATATTCGGTGTGACAAACAGGATAGCCCAGATCTGTTTACGATCTTTTCGTTTCTTTTTTGTTGTAATTTTATCCATTTATAGCCTCCTCCGATTTATATTTTTAAAGCTGCTTCCTTATTTCGGCCCCATAACAGCATTAGAATTGCGGCAGTCCCGGCAAAAGATGCAGAAACCAGGAGCAGAAACCTTGGCTGAAAAGATTCATATAGGAGTCCGCCCAGGTATCCGAAAATCGCGCGTGAAAAGATCATACTTACGGTGTTTTTAAAAACCTGGCTGCTGGCCTGTACCTGCGCATCCATATGTTGGAAAATATAATTTACCATACAGTAATTGGAGCAGGAAAAAGTGAATCCGTGGAGAAGTCCTGCGAAAATGCTGATTGTCGGATCCGTAATCAGATACAGCAGGAGCCATCGCAGACAGGCCAGCGCGGCGCTGACGGAAAGCGTTTTTCCTACACCGTATTTTCGGACAATGCGCCCAATAAAAAACAGGCAGGGTATCTCTGAAATTGCATTGATGAACTGCATGATTCCGATCAATCGACTGTTTCCGCCGATTGTCAGGTAATAAATAGGATAATAGCTGCTGTAAAGATTCTCTCCCACTGAAAGCAATAGGCTAAACAGAATCAGCATCAGAAAAACCCGGTTGTTCAATATGATTTGAAAAAAACCGTGTTTTATTCGGTTATCGGTTTCTGATGAACTTATTTGAGGTTGGCTTCCAGTGTTTTTCGGCAGAAATAGAAAGCACAGGAAACCAAGAAAGAGAGAAAGCGCAATTATCATGAAAATATGACGATAGTTATCGTTTAAAATATATCCGCTGATGAGCATCATAAAGGCGTATCCAATGGTGCCGCCCATCCGCACGGATCCATAGTCATACTTTGAGTTCCGGCTCATGAAAGAAGTAGTAAAGTTATCTGTCATAGGCACAAGAGAAGAAAAAAAACCACTAAATAGTGACAGCAATATCAAAACAGAAAATAATGAATGGGGAACCAAACACAGCAGCAGCGAGGTCAGGAGGGCTCCCGCATACAGCAGGTAAATACTATAATTTTTGATTCTGGTATGGTCGCTTATATAACCGAATCCGGTCTGCATAAAAAGAATGAATAATGCGGTAACAAATGTAGTGATTCCGATTTCGGAAGGAGAGAATCCATTCTGTGTCAAAAACAGGCTCTGATATCCATTCTGAATCGCCTGCCCTGCAAAGTAAATGAAATAAACGGTAAAGAGTAGGGTTGGGAAATTTTCCTTCTGTGTCATATCAATCACCTGTCCTTTGGACACATAAGCATTTTTTTGCGCTGTTAATAAATTAAATATATCAGTATTACAGGGGATTGTCAATACATATACAGACAATTTTTTAACAGCGATAAAAAAACCGTTGTATATTCTGGGAATTTGTGTATAATGAATATAGCATTGCAGAATGAGACTGGAATTCGGGAGGTCTGATATGTTTCGGGTGGGAGTGGATCTGGGCGGTACCAATATTGTGGCGGCGGTGGTGGATGATTCGTATCACATTGTGAGCAAAATCTCCTCCAGGACCCGGCCGGGACGGGATGCGGAGAGCATTTGCGGGGACATAGGGGCAGATGTGGCCGCGGCGGTACGGTCGGCAGGCCTGACGCCCCAGGAGATATCCGGATTCGGAATCGGTTCCTGCGGCATGGTGAACGCGGCTGAGGGCGTTTTGATCCGTGCCAGCAATCTGGATTTCACACAGGTTCCCCTTCGGCAGATCCTTTATGAAAAGACCGGTTACTGGTTCCAATGTGAAAATGACGCCAACGCGGCCGCCTGGGGAGAATATATCGCCGGCGCGGGACGCGGAACAAACAGTTTTATGGAACTGACGCTGGGAACGGGAATCGGAGGCAGTTTGATCGTCAATGGAATGATTTACGAGGGAGCCGGATACGAGGGAGGTGAGTTTGGACATACCGTGATTGTTCAGGATGGAGAGCCCTGCCCCTGCGGGCGCAGAGGCTGTCTTGAGGCATACGCCTCGGCCAGCGCGCTGATCCGCGATGCCAGACGTGCCATGGCCCTGAGACCCGACAGCCGGTTGTGGAAGCTCTGCGGCCGCGATCCGGCCCATATGGACGCGAAAATGGTGTTTGATGCCAGATCGGCCGGAGATGCGGCGGCGGAGGAAGTCATTCAGAGATATCTTGTCAGTCTGGGAACGGGAATCGCCAATTTCATCCGCATGCTTCAGCCGGAGGTTCTGTGTATCGGAGGCGGAATTTCCAACCAGGGGCAGCCTTTGATCGACGAGATCGAACAGATTATGGCAGAACGCGAGTTTAACGGAAACAGAGACCGTATTACGATACTGAGAATAGCGGAGCTGGGAGAGGACGCAGGCGTGATTGGCGCGGCGTTTCTGCATCGAAGCCGAAACAGTAATGTCAGCCGGTTCTGAACGCGGAACCGGACAGGAAAACCGACAGGGAGATGGGAAGATGAATATTAAAAACGCGCGGATAGACGGAGAGATCCGGAATGTATTGATTTCTGGCGGAATTATCCGTGAAATTACAGACAGGGAACTGGGACAGGGCTATGACGCGAAAGGAAACAGGGTAATTCCGGGACTGATCGATCTTCATACCCATGGAATGCTGGGAGAAGGGGTGATGGGAGGCAATTTTGCGGAATTGAACAGGGCCTATGCGAATCACGGGACCACCTCGTATCTGGCAACCACCTCGACCATGAGCCTGGAACAGATTCACCGGGTGAACGATCAGCCTACAGATGCTCCCGGCGCCCAGGTTCTGGGATTTCATATGGAGGGACCATTTATTTCCAGGGAATTCAAGGGCGGAATGCTGGAGAAATATATCCGTAAGCCGGATGTGGAATTGTTCCGTTCTTTTCATGATGTGAAGATGATTACCGTCGCGCCGGAAGTGGAAGGAGCCATGGACTTTATTCGGGAGATCGCCAAGGAGACGAAAGTGTCTTTGGGCCACACCGCCGCGGGTTACGAAACTGCCCTTGCTGCCTTCGACGCGGGGGCGGTGATGCTGACGCATACATTCAATGCCATGGCGCCGCTGCTGAAAAGAGAGCCGGGACCGGCAGGAGCGGCGATTATGCGCCATGCGTACTGCCAGATGATCACAGACGGCTTTCACATTCAGGCCCCATTGGTAATTGCCGCTTACCGGATGTTCGGCCCGGATCGAATGGTCCTGATTTCAGACAGTACGGAGGAGGCCGGACTTCCGGACGGCGAGTACCATCATCAGGAGAAAGTAAAAATAGTAAAGAACAAAACCATTCGCCTGCCTAACGGAACCATCTCCGGCTGCTGGAACTGCCTTCTTGATAACGTGAGAACCTGCGTCCGATTTGGAATTCCCTTTTCGGATGCTGTCAGGATGGCTTCCCGGACGCCGGCGGAGTTTCTGGGAGTGAAGAAAGGGCAGATCAAAGAAGGATATGACGCGGATCTTCTGGTGATCGGCGACAATATGGATCTGATCAGTACCATGGTTCAGGGAGAGATTTTTTACGAAAGGAGTACACAGGAATGAAAGAACATTATAAAAGAATTTTACATGATTCCGACGCGCGGGTGCGCCGCTCCATGGAAATTCAGATTTCGGAGAAGGATTCTGACTGGTACGGAGGGTTTGTCCGCCCGGGGACAGGCTGTCCTTCGCCAAAGTACGCGATCTATCGGGTGACTACCATGATCGCGTGCCTGCTGAATGAAGAGAGCCGCTATTATCAGGATCCGGCTGTTTATGAAAGCGTTTTGAAGGGACTTCGCTACATTACGGCCTCGCAGCGGCAGGACGGCTTTTTTGATCTGGGAACGCTGAATTTCTGTTCTGCTCCGGACACGGCCTTTTGCATCAAGAGAATGCTGCCGGTCTATGAATATCTGTTAAGCCGCCGGGAAAAAGACGGAGAAGTGACAGACCTGGGGCTTTTGCGTGAACAGTTCGGCCGGATCATTCAAAAAGGCGCAGACGCGATCCTAACCGGAGGCTTTCATACGCCGAACCACCGATGGGCGATTACCGCCGCTCTTTTGAGCTGCGGCAGACTGTTTGACCGGCCTGCCTATAGGGAATTCGCAGAGCGTTTCCTGGCGGAAGGAGTAGATAATACGCCGGATGGGGAATACGCGGAGCGGTCTGCGGGCAATTACAATCGTGTTAATAATGATGCTATGATCACGATCGCGCAGGAAACCGGAGATTCAAAGTATTATGATTATGCTGCTAAAAATCTATACATGATGCTGTCTTATATGGAACCGGACGGAACGATCTTTACCAACAATTCCACCAGGCAGGACTACGGGAAAAAGGTTTTCCCCAAAAACTATTACATGGAATATCTGTTTATGGGATGGAAATTCAAAAATCCGGATTTTTTGAAGGCGGCGAACAGCATCATGGAAACCGTGGAGAGAAATCAGCTGTCCTCTTCGGACTGCCTGATTCAGCTGATGAATCAGCCGGAATTAATACAGCTGGAATTTGAAGAAAGCGGGATGCCTGCCAGTTATCAGCGCTATTTCGCGGATTCTCATATTGTCCGGGGCAGAAACCAGGCGTATTCCTGGACGATTTTGGGAAATTCTTCTCACTTTCTGTATTTTCGGCATGGCGAGGTGACCATGTCTGTGAAACTGGCTGTTCCGTTTTTCGAGAATCGCTATTTTGTACCGACGGAGCTGAAAAAAACAGAGGATGGTTATGAATTGACCCAGACCATGGCCGGATGGTATTATCTGCCCTTTGGAGAATATCGGGGTACTTCCGACTGGTGGGAGATGGATAACGCGCATACCAGAGAAAAGATCTATGGACCGAATCTGCGTCTGAAGGCAGCGATCCGTGAAACCGAGGACGGCCTTCGTGTCACGCTGGAGACGGAGGGAGTTGACCGTGTGCCTTTGACGCTGGAATTCGCCTTTGGGGTACCGGTCCGAATCGAAAATCCGTATATGGCGGCTGACGGCGCGGAAGGAAAGAATATCCTGTTGAAGGAGGGATTTTTCCAGGCTTCCGCGGATCAAAAGGCCATACGGGTCGGCCCCGCCTTCGCCGCTCACTCTATAGTGCCGGAATCGGAGGATGTGACAAAGGTTTTCCGGGTGCTGTGTACCGACTTTTCCAACTGCAGCCATGAGATATTGATTTCCGCGGTGCCCGGCTGACGGATACCTGCTGATGTATTTCCTGGCTGGTCCGCTTTTGATCCGCTTCTTGCTTCATTGATGCTTGACATCCGGTGGTATTTGTAATAGAATTCTTAACTGACGGGGGTAAAATCTGATTGCTCCCTGCAACATCTGAGTCAGTGTATGAAGGAGAGTAGGAATATGCATAGCAGGACCGTGACAGTAATTAATCCATCGGGACTTCATTTGAGACCGGCGGGAGTGTTATCTCAGACTGCCATGAGATTTAAGAGTGACGTTATCATTGAATGTGAAGATAAGCGGATCGCAGCGAAGAGCGTGCTGAATGTTATGGCGGCCGGAATTAAGCGCGGGGAGGAGATTACCTTAATCTGTGACGGTGAGGATGAGGCGGAAGCTGTTGAGGTGATCGCAAGAGCGATTGAGACCGGATTGGGAGAACTGTAACAGGATATTGCGGAATAAATACATAGAGGATAGAATACATAGAACTGGTAAGGCTGCCGTGGGCCATCGCGGCAGCCTTTTGTTATGGTAAGTTAGTATAGGCATGGAAAGGAATCGGCTGCGGCTGCAAGCGGAAAACAGGCAGAAATATTTGCATTGAACGAGAAAATATCAGCAATAATCAGAAAAAAATATATAAAACGATAAAAAGACATATTATCTGACAATTTACAGAAAAAAAGTACTTTACAAACGGGGAAAGTTGTAGTATGATTACCAGAAAATATTGCTTTACCAGATTAACGTGATGGAGGAATGGTTATGGAAGACAGCAGACAGCCCGACGGGAAACGGCCGGGACTATATGATCCCAGGTTTGAACATGACAACTGCGGCATTGGCGCGGTTGTCAATGTGAAGGGTGTAAAGACCAGAAAGACTGTGGATCAGGCGCTACATATTGTGGAGAATCTGGAACACCGGGCCGGCAGGGACGGCGAAGGGAAGACCGGCGACGGCGTGGGAATCCTTCTCCAGATTTCCCATAAATTTTTTAAGAAAGTGACGAAGCCTCTGGGCTTTGATTTGGGCGAGGAGAGGGAGTACGGCGTAGGCATGTTCTTCTTCCCCCAGGATATGCTTGCCCGGAATCAGGCCATGAAGATGTTTGAGATCATCGTCAAGAAAGAGGGCCTGAAATTCCTGGGCTGGAGGGAGGTGCCCATCCATCCGGAGGTGATCGGCCAGAAAGCCCTTGAAAAGATGCCCTATATCGTCCAGGGATTTGTGAAGAAGTCGCCGGAGCTGGAGAAGGGACTTCCCTTTGACCGGCGGCTCTATGTGATCCGCCGTGTCTTTGAACAGAGCAACGACAATACCTATGTGGTGTCCTTAAGCAGCCGTACCATTGTCTATAAGGGAATGTTTTTGGTGAAGGAGCTTCGGAAGTTCTTCCCGGACCTGCAGGATAAGGATTACGAGACCGCCATGGCCATGATCCATTCCCGGTTCAGCACCAATACCAATCCCAGCTGGATGAGAGCCCATCCCAACCGTATTATCGTTCACAACGGCGAGATCAATACTATCCGCGGCAATGTGGATAAGATGCTTGCCCGTGAGGAGACCATTGAGACGGATTATTTCAAATCGGAGATGCACAAGGTGCTTCCCATCATCAATCAGGAAGGCTCCGATTCGGCCATGCTGGACAACGCCCTGGAATTTATGATGATGAGCGGCATGGAGCTTCCTCTGGCAGTTATGACCATGATTCCAGCCCCCTGGAGCCATGATAAATCCATGTCCCAGGAAGTAAGGGATTTCTACCATTATTATTCTACCATGATGGAGCCCTGGGACGGGCCGGCGTCCATCGTGTTCTGTGACGGCGACCTGATCGGCGCCGTCCTGGACCGGAACGGGCTGCGGCCTTCCCGGTATTACGTCACCGACGACGACCAAGTGATTCTGGCTTCTGAGGTAGGAGCCATCGACATTGCCCAGGAGCATGTGATCCGAAAGGACCGCTTAAAACCCGGCCGTATGCTGCTGGTAGACACCACCAAGGGCAGGATCATCGAGGATGAGGAGCTGAAGGCATACTATTCCACCCGCAACCCTTACGGCCAGTGGCTGGATACCAATCTGATCGATCTGGCTGATTTAAGCATTCCCAATGTGGGCGTGCCCAAGATGAGCGGGGAGGACCGGGCCCGTCTTCAGAAGACCTACGGTTATACCTACGAACAGTTTAAGACTATGATCCTTCCCATGGCTTTAAACGGAGCGGAGCCGGCTTCCGCCATGGGCTGCGACAGCCCCCTGGCGGTTCTCTCCAAGATGCACCAGCCTCTGTTTAACTATTTCAAGCAGCTGTTTGCCCAGGTGACCAATCCGCCCATTGACGCCATCCGTGAGGAGATCGTGACCTCCACCACGGTCTATGTGGGAACCGAGGGAAATGTCCTGGAGGAGAAGCCGGGCAACTGTAAGATCCTTCAGGTGAACAATCCTATCCTTACCAACACGGATCTTCTGAAGATCAAATATATGAAGAAGCCGGGCTTTAAGGTGGAAGTAATCCCCATTACCTATTATAAGAACACTTCCCTGGCCAAGGCCATCGACCGGCTTTTCCTGGAGGTGGACCGTGCCCATCGGGACGGCGCCAATATCATTATCCTGTCCGATCGGGATATTGATGAGAACCATGTGCCTATTCCGTCCCTGCTGGCGGTTTCCGCCCTTCAGCAGCATCTGGTGAACACCAAGAAGCGGACCAGCGTGGCGCTGATCCTGGAAAGCGGCGAACCCAGGGAGGTTCACCATTTCGCCACCCTTCTGGGCTACGGCGCCTGCGCCATCAATCCCTACCTGGCCCATGAGACCATCAGCTATCTGATCGAGACGGGGATGCTTGACAAGGACTATTACGCGGCGGTCAATGATTACAATTCCGCCGTACTTCACGGCATTGTGAAGATTGCCTCCAAGATGGGTATTTCTACCATACAGTCCTATCAGGGAGCCCAGATTTTCGAGGCAATCGGTATCTCCAGGGAAGTGATCGATAAATATTTCACCAACACGGTCAGCCGCGTAGGCGGCATTACTCTGGATGATATCGCAAGGGACGTGGATGTGCTTCACTCGGCAGCCTTCGATCCCCTGGGGCTGGACGTGGATCTGACCCTGGACAGCGTGGGAAGCCACAAGATGAGGTCCGGACAGGAGGAACATCTGTACAATCCTCTGACCATCCATCTGCTTCAGGAGGCCACCCGGACAGGAAACTATGAGACCTTCAAGGCGTACACCCACGCCCTGAACGAGGAAGGCCAGACCATCAACCTTCGAAGCCTTATCGATTTTAAATACGACGAGAAGGGCGGGGTGCCCATCGAGGAAGTGGAGAGCGCGGATTCCATTGTGAAGCGGTTTAAGACCGGCGCCATGTCCTACGGTTCCATTTCCCAGGAGGCCCATGAGACCCTGGCCATCGCTATGAACCGGATCGGCGGCAAGTCCAACAGCGGCGAGGGCGGCGAGAGCCTGGAACGCCTGGAGCCGCAGCAGCCGGATATGAATAAATGTTCCGCCATCAAGCAGGTAGCTTCGGGACGGTTCGGCGTCACCTCCCGGTATCTGGTCAGCGCCAAGGAGATTCAGATCAAGATGGCACAGGGCGCCAAGCCCGGCGAGGGCGGCCAGCTGCCAGGCGGCAAGGTATATCCGTGGATTGCCAGGACCAGACATTCCACCACCGGCGTAGGCCTGATCTCCCCGCCGCCCCACCACGATATCTATTCCATCGAGGACCTGGCCCAGCTGATCTTCGATCTGAAGAATTCCAATAAGAACGCAAGGATTTCCGTGAAGCTGGTAAGCGAGGCAGGCGTGGGAACCGTGGCCGCGGGCGTGGCCAAGGCAGGGGCCCAGGTGATCCTGGTATCCTCCTACGACGGCGGCACCGGCGCGGCCCCCCGCAACTCCATCTACAACGCGGGTCTTCCCTGGGAGCTGGGCATCGCCGAGACCCATCAGACCCTGATCATGAACGGTCTTCGGGACAAGGTGATCCTGGAGACCGACGGCAAGCTGATGACCGGCCGGGATGTGGCCATCGCCTGTATGCTGGGGGCGGAAGAGTTTGGATTCGCCACGGCTCCACTGGTTACCATGGGCTGCGTCATGATGCGTGTCTGCAACCTGGACACCTGCCCCGTAGGCGTGGCTACCCAGAATCCGGAACTTCGGAAGCGTTTCCGGGGCAAGCCGGAGTATGTGGTGAATTTCATGTATTTTATCGCCCAGGAGCTTCGGGAATACATGGCGAAGCTGGGCGTCCGCACCGTAGACGAACTGGTAGGCAGGACCGACCTTCTGAAGAAGAAGGATCACATGCCTTCTGAGCGGGCGGCCAAGGTGGATCTGTCCAACATCCTGGGCAATCCCTACGAGCATGTGAAGCTGGCAGGCTACGCCCAGAAACAGGTATTTGACTTTAAGCTGAACGAAAGCATTGACGAGACGGTATTCATGAAGAAGCTGGGCCATGCCCTGGCAGACGGCCGGAAGAAGGGGCTTCAGGTTGATGTGTCCAACGTGAACCGTACCCTGGGAACCATGTTCGGCGCGGAGATCACGAGGGAGTATCCAGAGGGACTTCCGGAGGATACCTTCACCATCAGCTGCCGGGGAGCCGGCGGCCAGAGCTTCGGCGCCTTTATTCCCAAAGGCCTGACCCTGGAGCTGGTAGGCGACAGCAACGATTATTTCGGCAAGGGCCTGTCCGGCGGCAAGCTGATCGTCTATCCGCCTACGGGAGTCCAGTTTAAGGCGGAGGAGAACATCATCATCGGCAACGTGGCCCTCTACGGAGCCACCAGCGGCAAGGCCTTCATCAACGGCCTGGCCGGCGAGCGGTTCTGCGTGAGAAACTCGGGGGCCACGGCTGTAGTGGAAGGCGTGGGAGACCACGGCTGCGAGTATATGACCGGCGGCCGGGTAGTGATCTTAGGGCCTACGGGCAAGAACTTCGCGGCTGGCATGAGCGGCGGTATCGCCTACGTGCTGGATGAGAAAAACGACCTGTACCGAAGGCTGAACAAAGACCTGGTTTCCATGGAGGAAGTGACCAACAAGTACGACGTGCTGGAGCTGAAGGACATGATCAACGAGCATGTGTCCTACACTAACTCCGCCAAGGGCAAGGAAATCCTGGAGCATTTCGGCGAGTATCTGCCCAAGTTTAAGAAGATCCTGCCCCATGACTACCGGCGTATGATGAACACCATCGTGCAGATGGAAGAGAAGGGCTTGTCCAGCGAGCAGGCGCAGATTGAGGCGTTCTACGCCAACATTCATAAGTAGGAGGAAGGAAATCATGGGAAAAACCACAGGATTTTTAGAATATGACAGAGAGACTTCCAAGGCGGTAAGTCCCAAAGCGAGAATCAAAAATTTCAATGAGTTCCACACTCCTTTAAGCGAGGCGGAGCAGAGGAAACAGGGCGCCCGGTGCATGGAGTGCGGCGTACCCTTCTGCCAGTCGGGCATGATGATCAAGGGTATGACTTCCGGCTGCCCTCTGAACAATCTGGTTCCGGAGTGGAACGACCTGGTTTATACGGGTAACTGGAAGCAGGCCTTCAACCGGCTTAAGAGAACCAACAGCTTTCCGGAGTTTACCTCCCGGGTATGCCCGGCCCCCTGTGAGGCGGCCTGCACCTGCGGCCTGAACGGGGATCCGGTGAGCATCAAGGAAAATGAGCACGCGGTAGTGGAGAAAGCCTATGAGACCGGCTGGGCGGCGGCTAATCCGCCCAGGATCCGCACCGGCAGGAAGGTGGCGGTGGTGGGCTCCGGACCATCCGGCCTGGCGGCCGCGGACCAGCTGAACAAGAGAGGCCATCTGGTGACGGTCTATGAGCGTGAGGACCGTGTAGGCGGGCTTCTGATGTACGGAATCCCCAACATGAAGCTGGAGAAACACATCATTGACCGGAAGGTGAAGGTGATGAAAGAGGAAGGCGTCACTTTCGTCACGGGAGTCAACGTGGGAAAGGACTACAAGGCGGAAAAGCTTCTGAAGGAATATGACAGCGTGATCCTGGCCTGCGGCGCTTCCAACCCCAGGGATATCCAGGTGCCGGGAAGAGAAGCGGAAGGAATCTATTTCGCGGTAGATTTCCTGAAATCTACTACCAAAAGCCTGCTGGCTGGAAAGAAGGCAGGGAAAGCCGGGGAACCGGAGGTTTTGCCGGATTCGGCCGGCGGTTCTGCAGCCGGTTTGGGGACAGCCGGAACGGCCATGCCGGTATCGTCTCTTAAAGACGGAACCTATATCTCCGCCAAAGGCAAGCATGTCATCGTCATCGGCGGCGGCGACACCGGCAACGACTGTGTGGGAACCTCCATCCGCCACGGCTGCAAGTCCGTGACTCAGCTGGAGATGATGCCCAAGCCTCCGGCCCAGCGGACGGCGGACAATACCTGGCCGGAGTGGCCGAAGATCCTGAAAACCGATTACGGCCAGGAGGAGGCCATCGCTGTGTTCGGCGGCGATCCCCGGATCTATCAGACTACGGTGAAAGAGTTTAAGAAGACCAAGGACGGAAAAGTCTGCGGGGCGGTGCTGGTCAGCCTGGAGCCGAAGAAGGATGAGAAGACGGGGCGCCTTATGATGGTTCCCGTGGAAGGGAGCGAGAAGGAAGTCCCGGCAGATCTGGTGCTGATCGCGGCAGGTTTTTTGGGCAGCCAGAAGTATGTGGCCGACGCCTTTGGCGTGAAGCTGAACCAGCGGACCAATGTGGCCACAGAGGCCGGCGGCTATAAGACCAATGTGGAAAAGGTATTCGCCGCAGGCGACATGCACCGGGGCCAGTCCCTGGTGGTGTGGGCCATCCGGGAAGGAAGAGAAGTGGCCAAGGAAGTGGATGAGGCCCTGATGGGGTACACGAACCTGATGTAGCGGCGCTGGCATACTTTACATTAGTATACAGAGGGGCTGTCGCAGAAATATTCACTGTATCATTCTGCAACAGCCCCTTTGTATATATATTCAAAAAATAATCCTTGCATATGAATCCTCTTTATGTTATACTCTATTCATAATTAGTAAGGTCACTGAACTAACTAATTAAAAGGAAGATAAAAAGATGAAAAAATACAACCAGATTTTGATCAAAGACAATAATAAGAAACTGATTTATCAGCTGATAGAAGAATTTCCGGGAATCAGCCGGGTGAGGCTTGCGGAGCAGCTGAAGCTGAGCAAAACTACGGTTTCCGCCCTGGTAGACGAGCTGCTGCAGGAAAATTACGTGATCGATCAGGGAGCGCAGGTCAGCAGTCACCAGGGAAGACGGCCCAACAGTTTGATGGTGAATAACAAAAATAACTATATTATCGTGATCAACTGGCGCAAAGACAACGCGGAGATCGCGCTGGTCGATTCCGCCATGAATATCAATTTCTGCAAGGCCTATGACATGAAGAACACTTCGGATTCCCTGGGAAAGCTGGGGAGCTGCTATCAGGATTTTATCGAATCGGAATGTGTAAGTATCCGTATTTTGGGCGTATGCGTTATATTTCCGGGAATGATCGACGAGAAGCATGACCGGCTGATCTCCGTGGTGCTGCCGAATGAGAAGAGCGGCAATTACCGGATAAGCAGATTAAAAAAAATAATAAAAGAGTATCCGCTGGCAATACTGAATGATACGGCGTGTTTCGCCTACGCGGAGAATGTTTTCGAAAAATTGAACGAGGACAGCTATATTTACATCAATATAAACGACGGCGTCGGCGCCGCGATCATCCATGACGGACACCTTCTCAGCGGGGCCAGCGGAATGGCAAGCCAGTTCGGGCATTTTTCTGTGGACAGGAACGGACACAGCTGTGCCTGCGGCAACAAAGGATGTCTGGAAAATCAGATCGGCGAGATGGCGCTTCCCAGGCTTTTCCAGCAGTACGGGATCAAAAGTCCCAGAAAAGACGGGGAGAAGATCATGTTTAAGGATCTGGCGCAGTTGGTTAAGAAAGGAGATGAAAACGCGGCGAAACTGATGGAGGCTATGGCGGAGGATTTCGCTTACGCGCTCTGCAACGCGATTGCCCTGTTCCACCCGAAGTTTGTGGTAATCGGAGGAATCGGAAGAAAGCTTGGAGATGATTTTCTGACCATGGTGCGTCAGAATATGAAAAGTTTTGGATTTCAGCAGTTTGTCTCGGACGTGGAGGTGATCTATACAAAATTAGGTGAGGCATCTGTGGTGCGGGGAGCCGCCAAATATTATATGAACAGTTATTTTCGGTTTGACGATATGGAAGCGAATCAGTTGTTTTGCGGATAATGGCAGGGTTTGGAAAAAGGAGGATCTATGAAATCTCTGGGAATAGCGCTGAAAATCGATGAACACCTGGAGGAAATGCTTGACTGGGCTGTGAAGCTGGGATTTGGGAATTGTCAGCTTCAGATATGGAATATGGAAAATGTAAATGAGCGGCATGCGGAAAAAGTGCGGCGGATCGCGGAATCTTTTGATATGGAGATCACAGGATTGTGGTGCGGATGGCACGGACCGATACGCTGGAATTTTACGGAAGGGCCGTCTGTGCTGGGGATCGTGCCGCCTGAATACAGGGCGACCAGGACCAGGAATCTGCTGGACGGAGCCGCTTACGGGCGGGTGCTCGGCGTGAAGGATATTATTACCCACTTGGGGTTTATTCCCCTTAACTGCAGGGATGTGAATTATACAGGAGTTGTCAATACGGTCAGGTATATCGCGGAAGAACTTGCGCGGCACGGCCAGAATCTTCTTATGGAGACCGGACAGGAACCGCCGGTGGTGCTGAAGCGGCTGATACAGGATGTGGGAAGCGCCAATCTGTATGTCAATTATGATCCGGCGAATCTGATGATGTATGGCAATGCCAATCCGGTAGACGGCCTGGGTATTCTGGGCGAGTATGTCAGAAGCATTCATGCCAAGGACGGCTCTTATCCTGTTGACGGATACGAACTGGGGCAGGAATATCCAATTGGAAAAGGTCAGGTGGATTTCCCGCGGTTTGTCGAAAAGCTGAAGGCGATCCATTACGACGGTTCCATATCCATTGAATATGAAATTGAAGAGGGCAATGAGAGACAGCGATTGGAGATGGAAGAAGGGAAACGATTCCTGGAGAAGATTCTTTATTCGTAGAAGCGGAGGAAAGGGAATGAGAGTAGCGGTCTGGGGAGCAGGCAAAATGGGATGGGTTCACGGAAACGCCTACCGGGAAATGGGTACGGAGATTGCCTGTGTCATTGAAAAGGACAGAGAAGAGGCGGAACAGTTTGCGGCGGAATTTCAGTGCGCAGCGTTCTCAGATCCCGGTGAGCTGGAAAAACAGAATGTGGATATTATAGACATATGCCTTCCGTCAAACCTGCACAGGACAGCATTGGAAAAAGCGTCGGAGTATTGCCGGGCTGTTATTTGTGAGAAACCGGTCTGCTTAAGCCCCGGGGAATTTGATGAGATCGCGGCTATCCAGAAAAAGCGCGGCATGAAGCTGATGGTGGGACAGGTCCTTCGGTTCTGGGAAGGGTATGTTAAGGCTATGGAGCTTGTCCGGCAGGGAGCCGTAGGAAAGGTCCGGTTTGTCAATTGTTTCCGCAGGCAGAAGCGTCCGTCCTGGTCGAAGGGAAACTGGCTGATGGATGAAAAAAAGAGCGGAGGAATCCTCATGGATCTGTGTATCCATGATGTGGATTATATTAACTGGCTTTTGGGGCGTCCGGAGAGCGTTTCCTGTCAGATCGTGCGGAACGAGGACGCGGTGCTTCACGGAATCATCAATATGATTTATGACGGCTGCTGTGTGAATATCATCGGTTCCTGGGGCATGCCGGATGGTTTCTCACGCGGGGAATTGTCTGCTTCCCTTGAGATTGTGGGAGACGATGGGATGATTACATATATCGGAGACGACAGAATCGAATGGATAAAAAATTCAGAGAAGCGGCAGCTGGATCTGGAAAAGAAGAATGGCTACAAGGAAGAACTCCGGTATTTCCTGGAATGTATAGAAAGGGGTGAAAATCCCGAAAGGGCTGATCTGGCGTCAGTGAAAGGGACTATGGAGGTTCTCTGGGCAGCAGCGGAAGCCGGAAGAGAGAACCGTATCGTTGCCCTTTCCTGACATGGAGAGAAGGTATCATTTATGATAAAACGCTATTTTAAGAAAAAACCTTATATGACGTATATCGCGCCTGCCATGGCGCTTATGACGGTGCTCACCCTGTTCCCGACCATCTTTTTGTGGCTCATCAGCATGACCAATTATCAGCTGGGATGGGACCTGGGGCGGGTGAAGTTTGTAGGACTGGACAATTATATCCGCCTTGTGTCCGGCAGAGATCCTGATTTCTGGAACGCCGTTTATATCAGCCTGAAATTCATGGTGATAACCACGGCAGCTGAAATGATCTTCGGCTTTCTGATTGGTAAGCTTCTGTGCGATTCGGAATCCAGAATGAAACCGATTGTGTTTGCCGTCCTGATCATACCGATCGTCATGACACCCAGCATCGCGGGAAATATCTGGAAGCTTATGCTGAACGCCGAGTACGGGATCGTAAATTATTTCCTCGCGGTATTGCATTTGCCCAGGGTTACCTGGCTGGATGCTGACATGGCGTTTACGTCTGTGGTACTGGCCGATATCTGGCAATGGACGCCGTTTGTGGCCCTGATCAGCTACGCCGGGGTGTGTTCGCTTCCCACAGATCAGTATGAGGCCGCCAGAATTGACGGCGGAAATGCATTCCAGCTGTTTCGGTACATTACGCTGCCGTCCCTGAGGCCGCTGATATTTCTTGCCATGATTTTCAGAACCATAGATTCTCTGAAAATATATGACATGCCCTTTGTCCTGACTCAGGGAGGCCCCGGCAATTCCACGGAATTTCTGAGCCTGCATATCTACCGGCTGGCCAACGCGCAGAACGGGCTGATCGGAAGGGCGGCGGCCAACGCCATAATACTGATGATGATTTCAAGCGCTGTCAGCAAGGTGCTGACATATTTTCAGAGAAAGGAGATGTGATGGCATGAGCAGGGCACAAAAGCGGGCCGTCAGGAAAGTCGTCGTTCTGCTGCTGTTTCTCATCATATGTTTCTTTTTCCTGGCTCCCTATCTTTGGATGGTGCTGATAAGCCTGAAGCCTAAGGTGGATATCTATGATCCCGGAAAACTTTTGTTTGTTCCTACCCTTGAGAATTACAGGAGTATCATAGAGGACGCCCACATTCTGGAGTATTTCAAAAACAGTATGCTGGTTTCGGCGGTTTCTACGGTGCTGTCTCTTGTCATAGGTTCCATAGCGGCCTACGGATTCGCCAGGTTCAACTGGAAGGACAGAGAGAACATGGCGTTTATGGTCCTGAGCCAGAGGATGCTTCCGGCTATGGCCATTGTGATTCCGTACTTTCTGATGGCCATGTTTGCGGGATGGCTGGACACCAGAAAGATTCTGGTAATCTGCTACATGTTGTTTAACGTTCCGTTCACGATCCTGATGATGAGGGGATTCTTTGAAGATATTCCCCTGGAGATTGAAGAGGCAGGAAAGATTGACGGCTGCAGCGGCTGGCAGGTGCTGAAGGAACTGATCATACCATTGTCCCTGCCGGGCCTTACGGCCACCGCGATTTTTTGCCTGATCAATTCGTGGAATGAGTTTGTATTCGCTAATTTTTTGACCAGTGTGAAAGCCAAGACGGTTCCGACTTCCGTTATGCTGTTTCTGTCGGTGTCGGGGACGAAATGGGGAGAGATGGCGGCCACCGGAGTCCTGGCCAGCCTGCCGGTTATCGTATTTGGGATAGCCGTTCAAAAATATATGATTCGGGGACTGACATTTGGAGCTGTAAAGGGGTAACTTAATAATTTCTCATATAAGAAGGAGGAAAAGCTATGAAAAAAAGGATTTTTGCTACGGTAACAGCGCTGTCAATGGTCATTCTTGCAGGCTGCGGCAGTTCCGGGCAGCCGGCGGCAACCCAGGCGCCGGAGACAACGCAGGCTCCACAGGCTGAGACTCAGGCTGAGTCTCAGGCAGAGACGGCGGCAGAAGAAAAGACAGAGGAGGCCGCGGCGGACGTCTCTACTCTGGAAGGATGGGGCGCGGCTGTGAAGGAACAGCTGGACGGGACAAAAATCGTTGTGTCCATGGCCTCCCATCCATCTACGGAGGCGTTCCAGGCGATGACCGATGAGTTTACCGACCTGACGGGGATACAGGTCGAATGGGATGTGGTGGAACAGACGTATCTGAAAAACAAACAGCTTTTGGATTTCCAGGGAGCGCACAGCTATGACGTATTTATGGTGGACAGCTTCTGGAATGCGGAGTATGGTTCGAAAAATGTCGTCCAGCCTCTGGATGATTATCTGAACGATCCGGAGAAGACGCCGGAGTGGTATGATGCGGCCGATCTGATTCCCGCATACTGCGATCTGGGGCGTTATCAGGGCAAGACCATCGGAATTCCAATTGCGGGAGAAACCAGATTCCTTGCGTATCGGACGGACCTGTTTGAAAAATATGATAAGAAGGTTCCGACTACCATGGACGAGTTCCTTGAGCTTGCCAGATTCTTTAACGGAAAGGAAGACGGATTGTACGGAGTGGCGCTGAGGGCACAGAGAGGAATCCACTTTGCTTCCGGCTGGCTTACGACGATGTATGCGTTCTGTGACGGGATGATGGATCAGAAGACCCTGGAGCCGAAGATCGACGATCCCGGCGTAGTAGAATCTCTGGAATGGTATCTTGAGATGCTGAAATGCGCGCCGCCTGACGTATCGACCTACACCCATGAGGAGGCCTTAGGCGCCTTCATGTCAGGAAAGACGGCCATGTGGCTGGATGCCACTGCGATTGCGGCGGCGATCACCGATCCGGAACAGTCGGCGATTTATGATAAGGTGGCCTTTGCGGCGCCGCCGGACGGACCTGCGGGAGAGTCTGCTGCACTGGCGGACTGGAACGTATCCATTCCCGAAGGCGCGCAGAACCCGGATGCGGCATGGGCGTTCATCATGTTTATGACCAGCCGTGAGAAGAGCCTGGAATATGTGGAAAACGGCGGCGCGGCTACAAGATATTCCATCTATGAAAATGAATCTTTGGTTGAAGAGAATCCGTCGTTCCCGGCCCAGCTGGCAGCTCTGGAGAAAGCCAACGGGCTGGTAAAAAGAGGCCTTCAGTGGACTCCGCCTCATGAGCAGATCAACCAGATGCTGGATATTATGGGCAGCTATGGTTCTCGGGCCCAGGCAGGTGAGATGACAGCTCAGGAAGCCTGTGAGAAGGCCCAGCAGGATGTTCTGGATCTTCTTGGCGAATAAACTTACTCTCTAATTTTGTATATGCATGATCATGGACCGCCGCAGATGCCTGTTTTGGTATCTGCGGCGGTCCATATATACAGGGAAAGTCCGGATTTTTAAAGAAATCGGTTGCATTTCCTCTTAACTGTGATATACTGAAACAGTCACCTGAAAACTGAATAGAAAAGCAGAGTAGATTTGCGCGCGTCAAGTGCTTACAGGACGGGGAGTTGCCTGTGGGACGAAGGAGAGAGAAGGCCGCGCCGCAGAAGGGACAGAAGAGAATCGGAATGAGAGATTTCTCCAATCGGAATGAGAGATTTCTCCGGTGGAGTACCTTATGCGGTCAGGCGCGGAGATTCCGCGGTGCGCAGGTCGCATCCCGCTGCAATGGAAGATAGGATGATTATCTCCTGTTGTAGTAAGAGGGCTGCAAAGGAGGTAATTTTTTATGAAGAAATTAGCGACTTTGTTCCAGGAATCTTACAGAGAATTCTATGTGTACGGAGCAGACGACAAGACGGTGAAGGGCGTCCAGGTAAGGACGATCACCACTCTGGGCATGTTCGGCGCCATCTCCATCATACTGGGGGCGCTGACCATCGCCATCGGAGACTACATCAAGATCGGCTTTTCCAGCATCGCCAATCAGTTCGTGTATTATCTGTTCGGGCCTGTGGTGGGGGCGCTGTTCGGAGGGACCCTGGACATCCTGAAATTCATCGTCAAGCCTACGGGAGCGTTTTTCCCGGGATGGACTTTGAGCGCCGCCGTGGCGGGAGTGCTGTACGGCGTGTTCCTGTACCGGAAGCCGCTGCGCCTGTGGAGAGTGCTGGCGGCGGAGCTGGCAGTCTCCGTAGTATGCAATATGTTTCTGGGGACCCTGTGGCTGAATATCATGTACGGGCAGGCGTTTTTCGCCATACTTCCCATGCGGGTCTTTAAAAATCTGATTATGTGGCCCATCAATTCCGCCATTTTCTACACACTGGCGTGGACCCTGGAGCAGGGCGGCGTGTTTAAAGCGCTTCGCGGGGCGGAAAAGGGAAGAGCCTAAAGGAGCAGGATAGCCGGCTTTATGCCGGAGATAATATAGGATCGGACGGCCCATTTCCCATCTGGACATTTTCCCGTATATGGGCTATACTATCACTAATTGAGCGTTAAACTATCATTTGGAGGAGATCATCATGGCAGAAGTAACAAGTGAAAATTGTACCCATAACTGCAATACCTGCGGCGCCAGCTGCAGCAGCAGAACCCAGGAGCAGAACAGCTTTCTGGAGGCGCTGAATCCCGCCAGCTCCGTGAAGAAGGTGATCGGAGTGGTCAGCGGCAAAGGCGGCGTCGGCAAGTCCCTGGTCACATCCCTGCTGGCGGTGAAGATGAACGCCAGAGGATACCGGACGGCCATTCTGGACGCGGATATTACCGGGCCGTCCATTCCCAAGACCTTCGGCATCGACGGCGGAATCGGCATGGCGGAGATTGAGGGAACGGATCTTATGATTCCGGCGGTTACCAGCACGGGAATTCAGATCATGTCCGCCAATCTGCTTCTGGAGAATGACACGGACCCGGTGATCTGGCGCGGCCCGGTCATCGCCGGCGCGGTGAAGCAGTTCTGGAGCGAGGCTTACTGGAAGGATATCGACTACATGTTTGTGGACATGCCTCCGGGGACCGGCGACGTGCCTCTGACCGTATTCCAGTCTCTGCCGGTCAGCGGCATCATCATCGTCACGTCGCCCCAGGAGCTGGTGTCCATGATCGTGACCAAGGCGGTTCATATGGCCCAGAAGATGGATATTCCCATCATCGGAATCGTGGAGAACATGAGTTATCTGGAGTGCCCGGACTGCGGGAAGAAGATCAGTGTGTTCGGAGAGAGCCATATTGATGATGTGGCTCAGGAAGCCGGCATACCGGTGCTTGCCAAGATTCCCATTGAGCCGGCCACAGCCAGGGCCGTGGACGACGGCTCCGTGGAATATCTGGAAGCCCCGTGGTTAGAGGAAGCGGCGGAAGCGATTGTGAAAGAAGCTTAAGAATCCTAGTAATTAATAAATGTAGTAGGACAGGGTATCCGCGGTGCGGAACCCTGTTTTTTTGTACAGGTTCCGCGCGATATAGTTGAGGCCGGATACCTGAACGGAGACGGAATCCACAGGCCGTTTCCTGGTCTCTGAGACTTTTTTCGTTTCCGGGATGCTTTCGGCTTTGGAGATACTTTCAGTTTCGGAGATGTCCCCGGCTTCTGGGATGCTTTCGGTTTCCGAGGCGAGGAGTGACAGCATTCCCAGGAGAAAATCTTTTCCGTGGCCTTGGCTTTGGAAGTTTTCCTTAATCTGGAAGGAATACAGGTAAGCGCTTTGACCGCTGAGAATGACGGCGCAGGTGCCGATGATCTGGCCTTCCAGAGAGGCAATATAGAGATCGGAACCGTCGGGACTCTGATCGTCTCTCTGAATCTGTACTTTTGACTGGTAGGCGCGGTCTTTTTCCGTCAAACCGCGGGTCATAGTGTATTCGGAATACCAGTATTCAGCTCCGATGAGAGCCAGGACCGCGTCGGCGTCCTCCGATTTCTGGTCGCTGAGCAGATAGAAGTCCATCTCGCAGTGATGTTCTTTTTCATAAGCCTCGGTACAAGCCAGGGCTTCGTTCAGCATTCCGGTAAAAATCCCTTTTCTGCGATGGGCAGGGTGAACGAAGGCCATGAATTCAGCGGAACCCACGTCATCCGACTGATCGGTCGGGGACCCTGCGAAAAACAGAAAGCTGTATCCCAGAAGGATCCCGTCGTCCTTGCCTCCATAGGAAAGGAAATAGTCGATGCCGTCTTCCAGGGCGGCGGACAGAGAGATGGGCTCGGCCTTTTTGCAGGCTTCCGTCAGGGCCAAAACGGCGTTTTTTTGTTCCTCATTCAGTGCGGTGGTATGCAGCAGCTTCATAATCGGATTCCTCTTGAAGTGGATTTGATAAATTTCTATCATTATATCGAAAAGATATTCTTCATGCAACGGAAATCTTTCGCGGAAATATATTTTTGATAAAATATTTTTTCTGCAAAATAGTATTGACAAATGGAATCAGCGTGATAATATTAACATATGAACAGTTATTCATATGTTAATAAAAATATCAATCACCTGTGCGGAAAGAATGACGGTAATCCATGGTCCGCATAGGATCCAGGGAAGGAGAATTGCTATGACAGAGAGAGAGATGATAGAGCAGGAGGTCGCCGAGGGCGCCTGCGAACTGGTTCATGTTCATGACGATATCGTGAAGAAAGTGCAGTCGGTCATGCCGGATGAGCAGGAGCTGATCGACCTTTCCGAGTTTTTCAAGATATTCGGCGATTCCACCAGGATCAAGATCCTGTATGTGCTGAGTCAGTCGGAGATGTGTGTCTGCGATATCGCGTCCCTTCTTATGATGGGGCAGTCGGCCATTTCCCATCAGCTGCGGATCCTGAAGCAGATGCGGCTGGTAAAGTTCCGCCGGGAGGGCAAGACCGTATTCTATTCCCTGTCGGACGGCCATATTCAGACCATTCTGGCCCAGGGCATGGAGCATATCAACGAGTGACATCAGCGGGTGACAGGTCAGGGCCGAAATCCGGCCGGGCCGTGCAGCACCGTGTTTTTCGAAAAACCATTACGTTGTCATCACATAATCTTGAAACCAAGGGAGAGGACGAATCATGACGAAGAAGCAGAAAAAAATGACCATACGCCTGTGTATCAGCGCCGTATTTCTGATCGCGGGATTGATTTCCGAGGGAACTCATCCCATTGACTGGATATTTTTTGCGGTGTCTTATCTTTCGGCGGGATATGATATTCCGCTGAAGGCTCTGAAGACGATTCGGGGCGGCCAGGTGTTCGATGAGAATTTCCTTATGACTGTCGCCACCTTCGGAGCCATCGGCATAGGCGCTTATGAGGAAGCGGTAGCCGTTATGCTGTTCTATCAGGTGGGTGAGCTGTTCAATGACTATGCGGTCAATAAATCCCGGAAATCCATTTCGGACCTGATGGACATCAATCCGGAGTTTGCCAATGTGCTGCGGGACGGCAGCGAGGAGCAGGTGGACCCGGATGAGGTGGAGATCGGCGAGACGGTGGTGATCCGGCCCGGCGAGCGGGTGCCTCTGGACGGAATCGTGCTGAAGGGAACCTCCAGTCTGGATACCAAGGCCCTGACCGGCGAGTCCATGCCCATGGAGATTCATGAGGGAGATAATATCGTCAGCGGCTCCATCAATATCAACGGCCTGCTGGAGGTGCGGGTGACGAAGCTGTACGACGATTCTACCGTGGCCAAAATTCTGGAGCTGGTGGAAAACGCCAGTTCCCGTAAGGCGAAGGCGGAGAATTTTATCACCCGGTTTGCCCGGGTCTATACGCCGGTGGTCGTGGCCCTGGCGGTAATCCTGGCGGTGATCCCGCCGCTGCTTCTGGGGCAGCCCTGGTCCGTATGGCTGTACCGGGCCTGCAGTTTCCTGGTGGTATCCTGTCCCTGCGCTCTGGTGATCTCCGTACCCCTAAGCTTTTTCGGCGGCCTGGGCGCGGCGTCGAAGCAGGGAATCCTTATGAAGGGCAGCAACTATCTGGAGGCTATGGGAAATCTGGATACGGTCGTGTTTGACAAGACCGGCACCCTGACTACAGGCCGGTTCCAGGTGACGGAGACAGTGCCCGAGGAAGGCGTAAGCAGGGAAGAACTTCTGACGCTGGCGGCTTACGGCGAGAGCCATTCCACCCATCCCATCGCTTTATCTGTGCTGGAAGCCTATGAGCATATGCTTGACACAGATTCGAGGGGGCAGGGTAAGGCGGCCTCTGCGGCCTCAAATGACGGTCATGAAAGCGGCGGAGAAAGTGAGGTCATGGATCAGGGCCGGATCGAATCGGTGGAAGAGATTGCGGGACACGGAATCCATGCGGTTCTTCGGGCCGTATCGTCCGGAGACGGTGGAAAGAAGGAAGCCGGCGCGCCCGGCAGTGCGGAAGCTGCCGGAACCTTTGATCTGTATATCGGCAATGAAAAGCTGATGAAGCGGCAGGGAATTTCTGTGAACAGCCGGAAAGAAGCTGCCGGAACTACTCTGTATGTGGCGAGGGACAATACCTTTATCGGCTCCATCCTGATCTCGGATACGGTCCGTGAGGATGTGCCGGAGGCTTTTGCCGGCCTGCGGCGGGAAGGCGTCCGCAGTCTGGTCATGCTGACGGGGGATAAGGAGTCTGTAGGGAAAGCGGTGGCCGGTCAGCTGGGCCTGGACCGGGTATTTGGCAATCTTTTGCCCCAGGATAAGGTGGCAAAGGTGGAGGAACTGCTGGCGGAGAAACCGGAAGGCCGGTCGCTGGCCTTTGTGGGCGACGGGATCAACGACGCCCCGGTGCTCTCCAGGGCCGATGTGGGAATCGCCATGGGCGGCATCGGTTCCGACGCGGCGGTGGAGGCGGCCGATGTGGTGATCATGAACGACGAGCCCTCCAAGATTGTCGATGGAATCCGCATTGCCAGAAAGACGGTGGGAATCGTCCGCCAAAATATCATTTTCGCCATCGGCGTGAAGATTCTGGTACTGATCCTGGTGGCGCTGGGGCTGGCCAACATGTGGATGGCAGTGTTCGGCGACGTGGGAGTGTCGGTAATCGCTATTCTTAACGCCATCCGGGCATTGAATTACAAGAGAAAATATTGACATTTGAAAATTCAGCTGTTATGATTTTCATGTGTGTAGCAAGGGGGTTACATTTATTTGTAGTCCCCTTTTTTGTGGGCCTTTCCGCCGGCGCGGAAGGAACGGTTTTTGCGCGGAGGCCTGGCGGGAAGCGAAATATGAGGATTGGATCAGGAGGAGAACCATAATGAGCAGATACAGCAAAGAGGATATCATCCGTATGGTGGAAGAGGAGGACGTGGAATTTATCCGCCTCCAGTTTACCGACATGTTCGGGATGCTGAAGAATGTGGCCATCACGTCAAGCCAGCTTGAGAAGGCTCTTGACAACCAGTGTATGTTTGACGGCTCCGCAATCGAGGGATTTGTCCGGGAGGAGGAGTCCGACATGTACCTTTATCCGGACCTGGATACCTTTACCATCTTTCCCTGGCGGCCCCAGCAGGGCAAGGTGGCCAGGCTGTTCTGCGACGTCTACTGTCCCGATGGGACGCCTTTTGAGGGGGATCCCCGGTATGTGCTGAAAAAGGTCTTGAAAGAGGCCGAGGATATGGGGTATTATTTTAATGTAGGGCCGGAGTGTGAGTTCTTCCTGTTCCACACGGATGAGGAGGGCAGGCCCACCACCATGACCCATGAGACGGCGGGATATTTCGACGTGGCGCCCATCGATCTGGCGGAGAACGTCCGCCGGGATATTGTGCTGAATCTGGAGGAGATGGGCTATGAGATTGAATCCTCCCACCATGAGATCGCCCCGGGGCAGCATGAGGTGGATTTCCAGTATGAGAAAGGATTGAAGGCGGCGGACAATATTGTTACCTTCAAGATTGCGGTGAAGACCATCGCCAAGCGCCACGGTCTCCATGCGACCTTCATGCCCAAGCCCAAGGCCGGAGTCAACGGTTCCGGAATGCATATCAACATGTCTCTGGAGGACGGACTGGGCAAGAATCTTTTCGCGGATCCGGCAGACAGCCATGGCTTAAGCCAGCTGGCCTATCAGTTCCTGGCGGGGATCCTGTACCATATGAAGCCAATGACTATTCTGACCAATCCGCTGGTGAACTCCTACAAAAGGCTGATTCCCGGATATGACGCGCCGGTCTACATCGCCTGGTCCCCGGCTGCCAAACGGGGACAGGTCATGAGGATTCCATCCACCAGAGGAGGCGGCACCCGCATCGAGTTCCGAAGCCCGGATTCCGCCATGAACCCTTATCTGGCTCTTTCCGCCTGTCTGGCGGCGGGACTTGACGGAATCAAGAAGGAAATGGTTCCGCCGGAGCCCTTTAACGGCAACGCGTTTTCCATGAGCCGCAAAGAGATGAAACGCCTGGGTATCTGCCATCTGCCGGAGACGCTGGGAGAGGCTATCGAGGCTTTTGAGAACGATACGTTTCTGCAGGAGGTACTGGGCGAGCACATTTACACCAAGTATCTGGAGGCCAAAAAGAAAGAGTGGAATGAGTTCCGCTGTCAGGTGACCGACTGGGAACTGGGAGAATATCTGTATAAGTTTTAGATATTCTGTCTGAGTTCTTAATCGAGGTTATCTGGAGGTGGGATAATGTGACGACGACCAATATTATCGTGGCGTTTTCCAGAGCGGAAGATGCCAGAAACATCAGGAATATTCTGGTGAGAAACGGTTTCAATGTAGTCGCTGTCTGCAGCTCCGGAGCCCAGACTATCAGCAGTCTGGACGGATTAAGCGGCGGAATCGTCGTCTGCGGATATCGGTTCGCCGATATGCTGTACAGTGATGTGCGGGAGAATCTGTCTCCCGGGTTTGAGATGCTTCTGATTGCATCGGCCAGCAAGGTAGGAGGGGAAGTGCCGGAGGGAATCACGTGGCTTCCCATGCCTTTGATCGTACAGAGGCTTTTAGATGTTCTGGGACATATGAGCGACGTCTATGCGCAGAGAAAGAAGATACAGCGGCAAAAGCCGGCGGGCCGGAGCCAGGCGGAGCTTCAGACCATTGCCAGGGCCAAGGAGCTTCTTATGGAGCGCAACGGCATGACGGAAAGCGAAGCGCACCGGTATATCCAGAAATGCAGTATGGACAGCGGCTCCAACATGGTGGAAACCGCCCGGAAGCTCATCAGCCTGATTCAATAACAGGAAATGAATATAGAAGCTCATCAGTCTGGTTCAACAGTGAGAAATGAGGGAGGAAGGTTATGAGATTCACGAAAATGCAGGGCGCGGGAAACGATTACGTGTACGTAAACTGTTTTGAGGAGGCAGTGGAGGATCCCCACTCGGTATCGGTTAAGGTCAGCGACCGCCATTTCGGGATTGGCTCCGACGGCCTGATCCTGATCTGCCCGTCCGATACGGCGGACTGCCGGATGCGCATGTTCAATGTCGATGGTTCCGAAGGGGAGATGTGCGGCAACGCTATCCGCTGTGTGGGCAAATATGTGTACGATCACGGCATTGTGAGGAAAGATAAGATTTCCGTGGAAACCCTGGGTGGAATCAAATATCTGCATCTGACAATAAAGGACGGAAAGGTGACGGCGGCTACGGTGGATATGGGACGGCCGGAGCTGACCTCGGCTCTTCCGGAGAAGATCACAGTGGATGGCATGGAGCAGGAGTTTGTGGGAATCTCCACCGGCAATCCTCACGCCGTGTATTTTCGGGAAGGAATCGATAGCCTGGATCTGGAAAAAATCGGCCCGTCTTACGAGAATCACAGCCGTTTTCCCAACCGGGTCAACTCGGAGTTTGTGGAGGTGATTGACCGGGGTCATATCCGCATGCGGGTGTGGGAGAGAGGAAGCGGCGAGACCCTGGCCTGCGGAACGGGAGCGACGGCCAGCGCCGCAGCGTCCATTCTCATGGGATACACAGATCATACGGTTGAGGTGTCTCTTCGGGGCGGAACCCTTACGATCACGCTGGACAAAGACAGCGGTCATGCCTATATGACCGGTCCGGCCGTGGAGGTCTTCAGCGGGGAGATTGAGATATAGAAGTTTTCAGGGGAAACTTGAAGTATAAAAATGTCCGGCGGAAAGTCTGCGGGACAGAACTATAAAAGGTATAAAAATAGATAAAGAAAAAGAGTTCCGCAGCGGCGGAACCAGGAAAACGGAGGGAGTAGTGCTATGTTTCAACTGAACGAGAATTATCTGAAATTGCCGGGGAGCTATCTGTTCTCCACCATTGCCAAGAAGGTGAAGGCCTACCAGGATGAGAATCCGGACAAACGGATTATCCGTCTGGGAATCGGCGATGTGACCCAGCCTCTGGCACCCGCCATTATCAAGGCTCTGCATGAGGCAGTGGAGGAGATGGGCCATGCGGAGACCTTCCACGGCTACGCGCCGGATCTGGGCTACGCGTTTCTTCGCGATACCCTGGCGGCGGATTATCAGGCTAAAGGCTGTCAGGTGGAGGCCGATGAGATCTTCGTCTCTGACGGAGCCAAGAGCGACTGCGGCAATATCCAGGAAATCTTTGCGCCGGACAGCAGAATCGCTGTCTGCGATCCGGTCTATCCGGTTTATGTGGATTCCAATGTGATGGCCGGAAGGACCGGCGATTACGATGAGGCCACAGGAACCTGGAGCAATGTGATCTATATGCCCTGTACGGCGGAGAACGGTTTTGTGCCTCAGCTTCCGGAGGAGACGCCGGATTTGATTTATCTGTGCATTCCCAATAACCCCACCGGAACCACATTGACCCGAGATCAGCTGAAGGTCTGGGTGGATTATGCCAATCAGGTGGGAGCCGTGATCCTCTACGACGCGGCTTACGAGGCGTATATCGCCGAGGACGATGTTCCTCACAGCATCTATGAGATTCCCGGGGCCAGGACCTGCGCCATCGAATTCCGCTCCTTCTCCAAGAACGCCGGATTTACCGGCGTCCGCCTGGGCTTTACCGTAGTTCCCAAGGATCTGAAGAGCAACGGCGTCATGGCACACAGCCTGTGGGCCAGAAGGCACGGGACCAAGTTCAACGGAGCTCCCTATATCGTCCAGAAGGCGGCCATGGCTGTATATTCTGAAGAAGGCAAGGCCCAGCTGAAGGAGCAGGTGGCTTATTATATGCGCAACGCCAAGGTCATTTACGACGGCCTGAAAGAGGTCGGCTATGAGGTTTACGGCGGTATCAACGCGCCCTATATCTGGCTGAAAGTGCCGGAAAGCATGACCTCCTGGGATTTCTTCGACTATCTGCTGACCGAGGCCAACGTGGTGGGAACCCCCGGCAGCGGCTTCGGCCCCAGCGGCGAAGGATATTTCCGGCTGACGGCCTTCGGAACTTATGAAAACACGGTGGAGGCCATCGGGCGGATCAAGAAGCTGAAGAGAAGCTGAAAAGCCATATTACGATATTTCCAAATAAGGTCGTTGTCTGCGGTGTCGGACAACGGCCTTATTCAAATTACGCCAGTTAAGGGGGATAAAATGATAAAAAAGAAAAATATACCCCCTTAACTTGATAAAATGAGCGGAATGTGGTTGCAGGACTATTACAGGAAATATATAAAATATTGAAGAAATGCACTTCCACAGATTTCTGATATCCGACGGAGCGAGGATATCGGCAAAGACGGTGAAATCCAGTATTGACCGATATATTTGCTGCCGTTTTTGTGTAAAACGGGCGGCTGATTCTGAAAGAAAAATAAAAGGGGGACGAGATATTGATTCCGACAGTCCGTGGAATTGAGAAACGATCAGGGGAGAAGGTCAGATTTCCGAAGAACCGGATATGGTTTGAGGGACCGGCGGCCATGTTTGCCGTGTTTGAGGAGCGGCTGAGGAAACTGCCCGGATATGAAAAGGTTCGGTTTGTGGAGGCAGGAGAGATGGAACCGGGTAAGAGAAGGTCCAAGAAAACGGAATCCGGAGTGCAGAAGGCCGATGGCCTGCAGAAAGGTGAGATCCCGGAGATTCTGCTGATTACAGCAGAGATTGAATCTCAGGAGCCGGAATCCGGTTATCGGATGGTGATCGGAAGGGACCGGATTGGGATTACGGCAGGAAAGATGTCGGAGCTTGCCCATGGGCTGACGACGCTGTTCTGGCGCGTATGTGAGATGGGAGGCATGCTTTCCTGCGGACAGATCGAGGATCGGCCTGTGTACGCAAGCAGAGGGTATCTTCTTGACGGCAGCCGGCACTTTTTCGACACGGAGACTGTGAAGAGCATGATTGAGCAGGGGGCTCTCCGGAAGCTGAATCGTCTTCACTGGCACCTGAGCGACGACCAGGGATATCGTGTGGAAAGCCGCCGCTTTCCGAAGCTGAACACGGTGGGTTCCTGGCGGAAAGAACCGGACGGAACGGTCTACGGCGGATACTATACGTGGGAGCAGATCCGTGAGATACAGGATTACGCGGCGGCCCGCGGCGTGGAGGTGATCCCGGAAATCGATCTTCCGGGACATGTGAGCGCCATGCTTGCGGCTTATCCGGAGCTGAGCTGCAGCGGGGAACCTGTGGAACCGCCGGCGGCGCCGGGTATCTACAACAGGATTTTGTGTGTCGGGAAAGATCCGGTAATGAATTTTGTAAAGGAACTGCTGGATGAAGTGTGTCCGCTGTTTGATTCGCCCTATTTTCACATTGGCGGAGATGAGGTGCCCAAAGGCGAGTGGAGGAAATGCCCCCACTGTCAGGAGAGAATCCGCCGCGAGTACCTGGACGGAGAGGAAGCCTTGCAGCGGTGGTTTACGGAAGAACTTCTGGCGTATCTGGAGAAAAAGGGAAAAATCGGCGTCTGCTGGAATGAGACGCTTAAGTCCGGGCATCTGAGCGAACGGGCGGTGGTTCAGTACTGGGATGAGGAAGGAAAGGGAGAAAATTACTGTGAACAGGCTTTTGAAAACGGCCGGAAATGTATTTACTCCTTTACGCCCTATCTGTATCTGGACTATATTCCGGCGCTGACGCCGCTGCGCAGGGTGTTTTTTGACCAGCCGGTGCTGCGGGGAGGACGGACGGTTCCCACAGAGAGCATCGCAGGCTGCGAGGCGACTCTGTGGGCAGAGCAGATTGAGAATAAGAGCCGTCTGGAATATATGGCGTTTCCCCGGCTGTTTGCGGTGGCCCAGAGGGCCTGGAGCGGCCGGACGGATTACACGGAGTTTCAAAAGAACTGCGAAGAGCAGCTGGCATGGCTTGACCGGGACGGAATCTCCCACATGACCATGGAAGAGGCGGATCCCCAGGGCGAGGCCCAGAAAAGGGCTGTGGTGTTGCAGTACCGCCGGATTATCAAAAACGCGGAGAGAGACGGTTTCGCCAACGCCCGGGATGTGCTCTGCGGGCTGGTCAGGAGCAAGCTTACCGGGCAGTTTTCCCGGGAGGAGATCGATGACGTGGTGAGACAGATAAAGGCTTAGAGAAAGGATTTGTCTGAGCCGTATACAGTGCTTTCAGGTGCCCGCCAGTTCATCCAGGGACGCGAAGCGGTAGCCCATTTCTTCCCATTTGGAGAGGAGCTCATCCAGGATCTCGCCGTTGGTCTTGGAGGTGCTGTGGAGAAGAACTACGGCTCCCGGATGGATCCGTCCCAGCAGCTTTTGGAAGGCTTCCTCGTGGGAAGGCTGTTTGTCCTGATACCAGTCTACGTACGCCAGGCTCCAGAAGAAGGTCTTATAGCCTAAGTCCTTCGCCATCTGCAGATTGGCCTCGCTGTATTTTCCCTGGGGAGGACGGTAATATTTCTTCATGGGCTGGCCGGTGACCTGCTGATAGAGTGCTTCCAGGTCGGTCAGCTCTTTTTCAAATGTTTCTTTTGCGGAGATGGAGGACATATCCGGGTGGTGGAAGGTGTGGTTTCCCACGATATGTCCCTCGGATACCATTCGTTTTACCAGCTCCGGGCTGGTCTGCAGATAATTCCCAACCACAAAGAAAGCGGCGGGGGCATGGTGCTTCTTCAGGGCGTCCAGGATCGCCTCCGTGTTGCCGTTCTCATATCCGGCGTCGAAGGTCAGATAGAGGACCTTTTCGTCGGTCTGGCGGGCGTAGTAAGCGTCGAACTGCTTCAGGTAATCGGCGGTGGCGTTGGCTACCGGAGGTTTTCCTTCCTGCTGAAAGCTTAATCCCCAGTTTCCGTCTGCGGATGCCGGAAGGGCGGAATCAGCGGATGGGGAGCCGGCGGAGGCGTCATGGGAAAAGAAAAACGGCTGCTCTGAGAAAGGATACCGCTCTGCCAGGCGGCCTGCCTGGTCTCCCAGGCAGAAGCAGAAGACTGCCAGGAAGAACAGTTCGCCTAAGCGGCGGATGATGTGGGAGATTCGGTTCATGATTGTTTCCGGAATCATTTTTGTAGGAGTATATGCTGCCGGTTCCGGAGAAATGCGGTGATCTTTCCGAAGAAACCGCTTGCGGCCTGACGGCATTCTGGTATACTTATGATAGATGGAAAATCAGTTTCAGGAGGAGAAAATCATGTTTTATGAAGGGAAGATATGGGCAGGCATAAGCGGGGACGAGAAGCTGTGCATTCTGCCGAAGATGGCCAACCGCCACGGCCTCATAGCAGGCGCTACCGGCACCGGCAAGACCATTACCCTGAAGGTTCTGGCGGAGTCCTTCAGCGACGGGGGAGTCCCGGTATTTCTGGCGGATGTGAAAGGCGACCTGGCCGGTATGTGCCGTCCCGGCGCGGATTCGGAGGATATGCGGAAGCGGATTGAAGGATTCGGACTGGCGGAAGCCGGTTTCCGTTATCATGCGTACCCCACTTGTTTCTGGGATATTTTCGGGGAGAAGGGGCTGCCGCTGCGGACCACGGTCACGGAGATGGGTCCCACCCTGCTGGCCCGGCTTATGGATCTGACGGATGCCCAGACAGACATTCTGTCCATCGTGTTCAAGATCGCCGACGACGAGGGCCTGCTTCTGATCGATACCAAGGATCTTCGGTCCATGCTGAACTATGTATCGGAGAACAATAAGGAGTACAGCGCGGAGTACGGCAACATGCCCAGGCAGAGCATCAACAGTATCCTGAGAAATCTGGTGGCGCTGGAGGAACAGGGCGGCGACCAGTTTTTCGGAGAGCCGGCTTTGGATATCCGGGACTGGTTCCGAACGGACTATAACGGGAAAGGTATCATCAATATTCTGGACAGCGAAAGTCTGATCAACAATCCCATGATGTATTCCACCTTTATGCTGTGGATGCTCTCGGAGCTGTTCGAGACCCTGCCGGAGGTGGGGGACGCCGAGCGGCCCAGGATGGTATTTTTCTTTGACGAGGCCCATCTGCTGTTCAATGACGCGCCGAAGGCGCTTCTCCAGAAGATCGAGCAGGTGGTGAAGCTGGTCCGCTCCAAGGGCGTAGGCGTATATTTCATCACCCAGAGCCCCAGGGATATCCCCGACGGCGTCCTGGGCCAGCTGGGCAATAAGATCCAGCACGCCCTTCACGCTTACACGCCTTCGGACCAGAAGGCGGTGAAAGCGGCTGCCGATTCCTTCCGCGTCAATCCAGAGTTTGACACGAAAGAAATGCTGACCCAGCTGGGAACCGGCGAGGCGCTGGTTTCCTTCCTTCAGGAGGACGGTTCGCCCTCTGTGGTTCAGGTGGCGAAGATTCTGCCGCCTCAGAGCCAGATGGGCCCCATCGCCGACGGGGACCGGCAGTCGGAGATTCAGAACAACAATCTGTTTTTGAAGTATGGAACTTATGTGGACCGGGATTCCGCCTACGAGTTCTTCCAGAGGAAAATGAAGCAGGAGGAGCAGGCCGCGGAGGAAGCCAGACAGAAGGCGGAGCAGGAAAAGACCGAGGCGCAGCGTAAGAAGCAGGAAGCCAAGGAGGCGGAAAAGCAGGCAAAAGAGGAAGCCAGGGAAGCTGAAAGACAGGCGAAGGAAGCAGCCAAAGAAGCGGAGCGGCAGGCCAGAGAGGAAGCCAGAGCCGCGGAGAAAGCGGCCCGGGAGGCGGAGAAGGAAGCGGAACGGAAAGCGAAGGAAGAGGCGAAGGAGCAGGCAGCCATTGAGCGGGCCCGCAAAAGCGCCGTGTCCAGCGTGGCCAAAACCGCGGCCGGGACCATCGGACGGGAGTTTGGCAATGAGATTGGCAAGAAGATGGGAGGCACCTTCGGAAAGAGGCTGGGCGGCAATCTGGGCGCCAGCATCGGCCGGGGGATCCTGGGGACGCTGTTTGGAAGGTAATCCTGTTGGAAAAAGAAAAGCGGGACAGGCATTCCATTCAGGTAGAAACCTGTTCCGCTTTCGATTACGTCAGTATGCAAACAAAGCGCCAGTGACGCTTTATTTGTATTTCGGAGTGATATTCCCCACCAGGGAGATCAGACTCTGGAAACCGGAGGCGGAGGACATCTCGTCTCTGGCTTTGGCGGTGTAATGCTCCAGAATCGGCAGAAGGAGCATGGCGGTGATGCCTGTGGTAAATCCGCCGTTGTAGAGGACCAGGCCGCCGTGGACAGCGCTGGTGGTGCTGCAGAGGGCGGCGCACATGGCCCCGGCCAGAATGCCGGCCCGAACGCCGTAGCGGCCCGCGATGGGGCAGAGTCCGGTGGCGAAGGCGGCGCTGTTGATGAAGCCCTGGGAGGCCAGGGTCCAGTGAATATCCCTGCCGTCGATTTTGCACAGGAGCATGACGGTGAAGAACAGCACCTGATACCCCAGAAGAATGGGCCACACGTTTTTAGGATGCTGCCCCATGGCGGTGAAGGTCATGGCCGCCAGGATGACGCCGATGGTAGGCCCGGTGAAGCCGGCGCCCTCAAATAACAGAATATGAATATTCATATAGAGAAGGATCAGGAGTCCATGGACGCCCATGTTGATCAGGCAGACGGGCATAGTGTATTTTTCCGCGAAATCGCTGGCCAGGCCCGTATCTTTGGTCAGATCCCCATAGCCCTTGAAGCTGCGGCCGTTGAGCACATAGCCGCAGATTAGGCAGGTCAGAAAGACGATGATGTAAAATACCGTGGCAAATTCCTCATAGGACAGGCCGGACATGTGATAGGCCAGATTAAGGCGGCTGATGCGCTCCGGCGGCTCCACGCCCATGGTGGAATACATGAGGCTGTACAGAAAGAATCCGAACAGGCCGAAGGCCAGTCCGCCGTTGTACAGGTTGTAGCCCTTGTGCCAGGTGCTGGAGCCGGGCAGAAGGGCGGGTACCAGAAAACCGATCATCAGGCTGAAAAGGACGGCCAGCACCACGCCTATGGGGCGGACATAAGGCTGGCCATAGATGAAGGCGTCGTTATGTAAATAGCGGAATAAAAATTCGCTGATGAAAGGGCTGAAAGCGGTGGCAAACATGCAGATGTGCAGGTTCTTCTTAAAGCTCAGCTTTTTGAGGCGCAGGTAAAGAAACGGCGCCAGAAAGCAGGGCCACATATTGAGAAAGTTCAGGCCGTAGAAGCAGTGGCCTACCACCAGGAAATACCCGGCCAGAGTGTTGGCCCGGGATTCCCCTTTCAAAAAGATCATGAAAAGGGCGCAGCTCAGTCCGCAGGCTCCCGCGTTTAGGAAGGCGCTGGACAGGCCGCCCAGGGCGATGTAGTCGGTGATCAGGGGACAGGGGGCCGTCATAAGATGCTGCCAGTCGATCAGTGTGTGCCGCCATTCTCTGGCGTAGACCGCAGCAGCGGCGGCAGCCAGGAAAAAGGCAATGGAAAATCCGAGAGCAACTCCGTTGATAATCTGACTATTGGTAAAAGATTGTTTTTTCATATGCAGGCTCCTGAAAGCGGATTTAAGGTGTTTTAGGATTGCGGGGGCGCTAAGCGCAGAGCAATTATGCAGCGGCCCCAACATCTTTGTATAATATTATAGCACAGGATTTATCCTGCTTTCAATATGCCTCGGAATCCGAAAAGACGTTTTGCGGGGCCTTTTTTGCAGGACACAGGTACATGATGATCAGGATTCTGTGACGAACTGAGGATGGAAGATGACAGATAAAACGGAAAACACGATGGAATATAGGATTCCGCTGCCGGAGGCGTTCCGTCAGAAGATGAAAGCCCTTCTGGGGCAGGAATATGAGACGTTTTCGGAAAGCTGTGAAAAGGAGCGGAGCCAGGGGCTTCGCCTGAACCCTCTGCGGTTTGAGACGCCCGGCAGAGAAGAAAACCGGGATGAAGAGGCCGAAGCTTCCGCGGCCAAAGATTTGGAAGATATAGAGATGAAGCAAAAACTCAGGGACAAGTTCGGCCTGCGGCCGGTTCCCTGGGCGGAAGACGGCTATTATTATGAGACGGAGACGCGGCCAGGCCGGCATCCCTACCATGAGGCGGGACTCTATTACATCCAGGAACCCAGCGCCATGGCCGTGGCAGAGCTTCTGAACCCTAAGCCTGGGGAACGGATTCTGGATCTGTGCGCCGCTCCCGGCGGAAAATCCACTCAGATCGCAGGGAAGATGCGAGGAAAGGGGCTCTTAATCGCCAATGAGATTCATCCGGAGCGGGCGCGCATCCTTTCCCAGAACATAGAGCGGATGGGAATCGGCAGCGCAGTGGTCACAAACGAGACGCCAAAACGGCTTTCTGAGACCTTTCACGAGTTTTTTGACAGGGTTTTAGTGGACGCACCTTGTTCCGGCGAGGGAATGTTTCGGAAGGACGAGGCTGCCAGGCAGGAGTGGAGCCCGGAACATGTGGCTATGTGCGCCCGGCGGCAGGCGGAGATTCTGGACTGTGCCGCCGGTATGCTTCGGCCAGGCGGCCGACTGGTCTATTCCACCTGTACCTTTTCTCCGGAAGAGAATGAGGGAAATATCCGAAGCTTTCTGGAACGACACAGGGAGTTTTCTGTGGAGAAGCCCGGCGGTAGCAAAGGGGCTGTCTGCAAAGACTTTTCTCCCGGAAGGCCGGAGTGGCTGAAGGAAGGGACGTCAGAAGAAGGGAAAGTATCTGCGGACAGAGAGGTGAAAGGGAAGGTATCTGCGGACAGAGAGGCGGAGATCAGAAGAGCTCTTGCGAACACGATCCGGATCTGGCCTCATAGGGCGGAGGGAGAAGGCCATTATATTGCGGTTCTCAGAAAGGAAGGACCGGAGTTCAGCGGGGCTGAAACAGCCGATGTACGGAAAGCCCAAAGGAAAAGGGAGTCCGGCAGTTTGGGAAACAGGGAGAAAGAGATTTCGGTTCTCTGGAAAGGATTCTGCAGAGATAATCTGAATACGGACCCGGCAGACGGCAGCGGAAGGCTTTTGATGTTCGGAGACCAGCTGTACCTTCAGCCGGAACCGTTCATCGATTTCCGCGGCCTTAAGGTTCTGCGGCCGGGGCTCCATCTGGGAACAGTGAAGAAGAACCGGCTGGAACCGTCTCACGCGCTGGCCCTCTGGCTGAGGCGTGAACAGGTGAAACGATGGTATTCCCTTCCGGCGGAAAGCCCTGCTATGGAGCGGTATCTGCGGGGAGAAACCCTGGAAATTACAGAAGTCCCGGCTGACAGCGAAGGCCTGTCCGGCAGCGAGGGCCCGACAGGCAGCGAAGGTCTGACCGGAAGCGAGAATCCGGCCGGCAGCAAGGGCCTGACCGGAAACGGCTGGGTTCTGGTTCTGGCGGACGGATACTCCGTCGGCTGGGCGAAGCAGGTAGGAGCGACCCTCAAGAATCATTATCCGAAAGGCCTTCGGAAGAATCCGTAAAATGCTTTTCTCTGCCGGCTATATGGCCGGTGATGGAATGGCTGTTCAGAAAACTGGCACGTTTGATACTGTCGGCGCCGTACTTTCCTCGTATGGCGTCGATTGCTTTGTCCATTTTCTCCAGTTTCTGCTGTCTCTCCGTGTCAAACAGATTCATCTGGATATAGCTTTCATCGGAAATCCTGGCGGCCCGCACGCCGATCAGGCGGACGGGAGTGAGATTCCAGAATTCTTTTAAAAGGCGGCAGGCGCTCTCATAGAGAATGGTGGTGGAATCTGTGGGGGCATCCAGCGTCATCTGGTGGGAATGGTCATGGAAATTATAATCCCGCAGCTCCACACAGACGCTGCCGCACTGGACATGATCCCTTCGGAGGCGGATTCCCACCGTCTCGCACAGGGAAAGAAGGATCTGGCAGGCGGTTTCATAATCATCCACATCTCTGGGCAGAGTGGTGCTGTTGCCGTAGCCTTTCCCCACAGGATCCCTCTCCGCGACGGGGTCATCATCGATACCATTGGCATACCTGTGAATCTGGACAGCGTATTTTTCTCCCAGATGGGACTTGAGGACCGACAGGTCGCAGTGGGCCAGGTCTCCGATGGTGCGGATGCCGATGGCCTGCATTTTCTTCTCCGCGGAACTGCCTACGAAGAACAGGTCGCGGACGGGAAGCGGCCACATTTTCTCCGGAATCTCGTGCTCCCAGAGGGTGTGCGTCCGGTCCGGCTTCTGAAAATCCGACGCCATCTTGGCCAGAAGCTTGTTGGGCGCGATTCCCACATTGACGGTGAAGCCCAGCTCCGAGTGAATCCGTGTGCGGATCCGATCCGCTGCTTCCACCGGTTCCCCGAAGAGATGGATGGTGGTGGTCATGTCCAGAAACGCCTCGTCGATGCTGAATTTCTCAATGTCCGGCGTGTATTCCTCCAGAAGATGGATCATATTCCGGGAAGCCTGGCGGTAATATTCGAATCTTGAGGGAACCACCACCAGCTGAGGACATTTTTTCAGAGCCTGGGACAGAGGCTCCCCGGTAGTCACGCCGTATTTCTTAGCAGGCGTGGATTTGGCAAGGACGATGCCGTGGCGGGAGGCCCGGTCGCCTCCTACGGCGGAGGGAATCTCCCGCAGGTCCAGGGCAGACGGGTCCTGTGAGAGCCGGTAGACCGACTCCCAGCTTAGGAATGCGGAATTGACGTCGATATGGAAAATAATACGGCTGGAAGGCATAGGGTGATTCTCCTCATATGGGAATAAGCTTCTGTTGTCTGTTTAAATAATCATAGCACAGTCTTTCAAAAATAGAAACAGCCATGAAACGTCTATCCTGAAAAAAACGGGAATACATATAAACAAATGCCTGCAGGAGATCTGTATTGAAAAGGTTCCGGAGATTTGTCAAATATATGTTGTGGGCGGCAGTTATGCTGGCTTTTGGGACAACGCCTGCATTGGCAGGTGAGAATGAGAGCGCGCAGGAGATTTCTCTTAACGCCCAGTCGGCGGTTCTTATGGATGGAGCGACGGGACGGGTCCTCTACGAGAAGAATGGCGATACCGTCCGTCCCATGGCCAGCACAACCAAGATCATGACCTGTATTCTGGCGCTGGAATACGGAAATCCGGACGACGTAGTGACAGTGTCCTCCTATGCGGCCAGTCAGCCTAAGGTCCATCTTGGGGCTCCGGCGGGACGCAGATTTTATCTGAGGGACCTTCTGTATTCCCTTATGCTGGAATCCCACAATGACACGGCGGTAATGATTGCGGAACATATCGGCGGCACAGCTGATGGCTTTTCGGAACTGATGAATGAGAAGGCGGCGGAACTGGGCTGCGAAAGCACTTGGTTTATCACGCCCAACGGCCTGGATGATACGGAGACTCTGGAAGACGGAACGGAGAAGATGCACAGCACCACTGCGGAGGAACTGGCTGCCATCATGCGCTACTGCGTGTGGCAGTCGCCCAAAAGCCGGGAGTTTCTGGAGATTACCAGGACGCAGAACTATTATTTTACAGACATCGACGGAAAGGGCAGCTATTCCTGCGCCAATCACAACGTCCTGCTTTCCTCCATGGAACACCTGCTGTCAGGGAAAACCGGATTTACCGGCGGCGCCGGATACTCCTATGTGGCGGCTCTGGAAGATAAGGGCCGCAGATACGTGATCGCCCTGCTAGGCTGCGGCTGGCCGCCTCATAAGACCTGGAAATGGAGCGACGCCAGAAAGCTTCTGAATTACGGGACCGACCATTATGAATTGAGAGAGATTTTTCAGCAGCCGGAGTTTAAACCCATCGCGGTGGAGAATGGGATCGCAAAAAGCGGCAATCTGGCAGAGACCGCTGCGGCGGAGGTGACGCTGAACCTGAAAGAAGAGGAAAAGAGCCTGAAGGTTCTCATGAAAGAGGGGGAGAAGGAGGAACTCCGTATTCATCTGCCGGACCGCCTGAATGCTCCGGTGGATGCCGGAGCAGAGGTAGGCCGGGCGGATTATTATCTGGATGGAACGCCGATACGGTCTTATCCGATCTATGCGGCAAAGACAGTGGAGAAGATAACTCCGGGGTGGTGCCTGGGGCAGATTCTTCGGAGGTATCTGAAGTGAGACGGCATTTCCGGCAGTTCTGTGTCGATTGGCAGCAGCCGCTTCCGCGGATTCAGAGACTGGCAGGGCCGTCCGCCCGCTCCCGCATAAGGGCGATTTCCCTGGCATATCCGTCCAGTTCATTGGGAGTCTCCAGATAGAAGGGCAGATCTCTGAGAGCCGGATGAGTGACCACCCGGGCCAGGGCCTCCGTCCCGATACATCCCTCGCCGATTTTGGCGTGGCGGTCTTTCCGAGCGCCCAGAGGATTCTTGCTGTCGTTTAAGTGGACAGCCTTCAGCCTGTCCAGGCCGATCACCCGGTCAAATTCGGTCAGAACTTCATCCGGATGATTCACGATATCGTATCCGCCGTCCCACACGTGGCAGGTGTCCAGACAGACGCCCATATGATCCGAAAGCTCCGTTCGGTCCAGAATTTCCCGAAGCTCCTCAAAGCGGCCGCCTACCTCGCTGCCTTTGCCGGCCATGGTTTCCAGAAGGACGGTAGTATGGTGTTCAGGGGTCAGAATGGAGTTGAGAAGCCGGCTGATCAGGGAGATCCCCGTTTCAATTCCCTGGCCCACATGGCTTCCCGGATGGAAATTATAGCAGTTTCCCGGAGTGTATTCCATACGCTCCAGGTCTTCCTTCATGGCCCGGTAAGCGAAATCGCGGACCGCCGCGTCTCCGGAACAGGCGTTCAGCGTATAGGGGGCGTGGGCCAGAATGCAGCCGATACCGTGTTCCTTTGCGTAAGCCAGATAGGCGTCTATATCCTGGGGATCTATGGCCTTGGCGTTTCCGCCCCGGGGATTTCTGGTAAAGAACTGAAAGGTGTTGGCGCCTATGGAAACGGCGGTTTTGCCCATGGACAGATAGCCTTTGGATGAAGAAAGATGGCAGCCGATAGTGAGCATGGAAGGTCCTCCTCGTAAAAATGGTTTTCTCCGGTACAGGATTAACTATACCCGATGAAGCGGCGTTTGTAAAGAACAGGAAGAGCGGCGGGACTGCGGGAAATTAGGAAGAGCGGCGAGGCTGCGGGAAATTAGGAAGAGCGGCGGGGCCGTCGGAAATCCTGTCCGGAAATTACACTTGCATATGGATGGATTCCGTATTATAGTAGCAGACAAAGAGAGGAAGAGGACAATCTTATGTATCGATGCTGTATTTTTGATCTGGACGGGACGCTGATCAACACAGTCTATGCCCTGACCAGAACCATGAACCTGACCCTTGAACATTTCGGCCTGGCCCCCATCGGCGATGAGGAAACGAAAGTATTTGTAGGAGACGGTTATAAAAAATTCGTCAGCCGGGCATTTGCTTTTCGGGGAGAGACCGGCCAGCAGGTTCTTGCGGAGGCTTACGAAGTATATAACCGGAATTTTCAGGCAAACTGTCTCTATCGCATCGAGGCTTATGACGGCATGAGGGAACTTCTTGCTTTTTTGAAGAAGGGACAGATTAAGATCGCCGTCCTGACCAACAAAGGGCAGCGCCAGGCAGTGGAGAATATAGAAACCGTTTACGGACAAGGATATTTTGACCTGATAACCGGCGAGCGGGAAGGCCTTAAGCGGAAGCCGGACCCTTCCGGGGCGCTGTATACCGCCCGCATGTTAGGCGCCCGGCCTGAGGAATGTCTCTATGTGGGAGACACCAACACGGATATGAAGACCGGAATTGCGGCCGGAATGGACACGGTGGGAGCCCTGTGGGGATTTCGGAAACGGGAGGAGCTGGAGCGGTTCCATCCGGCCTATATCGCCGCTCATCCGGCGGAAATTATGTCAATTTTGAGGCTGAGGAACGGCAAATAGGGGGCTCTGTGGGCTTGAAATCCCATTTTTTCATAAAAAAAAGGCCTTTTGTGGGGGATAATAGCGAAAATATATTTCCAATTTGTGAAAAATGTGTTACAATGTTATCCTACTGGAGTTTTACAAAAGATATACAGAGGAATGACGTTTATGAAAAGATTGGAAATATGTCTGCTGTGTATCCTGTTCCTCTGCGGCTGCCACCGCTATGAGAGGGTTGAGATGTCCACGCCGGCGCCTGTGGTTGTGGGACGGAATCCTGACGAAGCGGCGGAAGAGACGTCTGCGGAGGAAGAGTCTAAAGCAGTGGAGCTAACCACAGAAGAAGAGACAGAGCCGCCTTTGCCTGAGAAGATTCCCACAAAGGTAAAAGGAATCTATCTGTCCGCCTATGTATCGGGGTCAGAGAGCATGATGGATAATATCATCCAGCAGATCGACGCTACCGAGATCAATACGGTGGTCATCGACGTGAAGGATGATAACGGCCGGGTTACATTCGCCATGGATATGCCTCTGGTCAGCGAATACGGTTCGGTGAAAAGTTATATCCCGGATATCCAGAAGCTGATGGCGAAGCTGAAGGAGCATAATATCTATACCATCGCCAGAGTGGTGGCGTTCCGCGACCCCTATCTTCCGGAGCAGAGACCGGAGCTGGGACTTAAGCTTGCGGACGGAAGCCTCTACCGTGACCGGAACGGCATGGCGTGGGTGAACCCCTACAAGCAGGAGATGTGGGATTATCTGGTGGAGGTGGGCATCGGGGCCCATCAGGCCGGCTTTGACGAGGTTCAGTTTGATTACATCCGTTTCTGTACGGAGCGGGGGATCAATGATGTGGTCTATGACGAGGCGGACACTCAGGGCCGCACTAAGACTCAGATCATCACAGAGTTTGTGCAGTATGCCTATGAGAGGCTGGCGGCGGAAGGCGTCTATGTGGCGGCGGATGTGTTCGGCGCCATCATCGGCGGAGGAATCGATTCGGATTCCGTGGGACAGTCCTACGGGGAGATGGCGGCAAGTCTGGATTACATCTGTCCCATGATCTATCCTTCCCACTATGCCGACGGCAATTTCGGGATCGAACATCCTGATACGCAGCCTTATGACACCATCCTCGCGGCCCTTCAGGGGTCCAAGGCGGATCTGAGGAATTATGCCAGGAACGGGGAGCATCAGGCGGTGGTCCGCCCGTGGCTTCAGGATTTTACGGCATCTTATCTTGCCAATTATATAGAATATGGAGATGAACAGATTCGTGCCCAGATTCAGGCGGTTTACGATGCGGGATACGATGAGTGGATGCTCTGGAGCGCCGCCTGTAAATATCACTGGGGCGGCCTGAGAACGCCTGAGGAGGCCGAGGAGGAGACGGCGAGGATTGCCGAATCCCGGGCAGCCATTCCGGAGACGGCAGCGCCGGAGACAGCGGCGCCTGACACCTCAGAGGCCGGCGGCAGCGAAGGTTCGGAGGAGTCCGCAAGCGCTGCGGAGACAGCCTCAGAGAGCGCCTCGGAGAGCGCTGCGTAGGTTCATTTCAGAAAGGAATGTGAGATGGAAAGAATTCCAAGACCAGGCGATTTATACCGCGATGAGGATGATGTGCTGTATCAGCTTGCCGCGATAGCGGAGCATGCGCAGACCGGAGAGAAGCTGGTGATCTACCAGAGCCTGCATAAGGATTATCGCGTCTATGCCATGCCTGAGGCGATGTTTATGCGGGAGATGAAGCCGGAAGGAGTGAACCGGACGGAAGAGGAATCCGGCCAGCTGCTTAAGGAGGAAGAGAGCGCCGGTCAGAATGATCCGGCGGAAAAAGAGCCGGAACCGGAAGAACTTCAGAAGGAAGCGGCTGCTTTGAATCCCCTGCTTCTGGATTTTGTGGAGGAGGAAGATTACGGAAAGCGGCTGGATATCTTTAGGAAGATGAAGGGGAGTCTTACCCAGGAGGAACTGGACATTCTCTATGAGGTGCTGGATCTGTTCCGCAAGACGGGAGATATTGAACAACAGGCAGAATCTGTGGAATCGTATCTTAAAATGCAGAAGAAATTTGACGGAACGCGGCTGCGCTGATGCGCCGCGTTCCATATGTGTTACGTCAGTATGCACACAACGCGCCAGTGACGCTTTGTGTGTATTACGTTAGTATGCAACAAACGCGCCAGTGACGCGTTTGTTGTATTGCGGAATACCCGGCATATTGTGCCGATAATGAATTGTGCCGGCGATGCTCTGGCTGCTGAAGGATTATTCTGCCGGATTGTGAGGGAAATGTATGTTTGATATTGAGGAAGAACTGAAGAAACTGCCGGCCCAGCCCGGCGTCTATATCATGCATGACAAGCGTGACCAGATCATCTACGTGGGCAAGGCCATCAGCCTGAAGAACCGGGTGCGGCAGTATTTTCAGAGCAGCCGGAACAAGACGGCCAAGATTGAGCAGATGGTGTCAAGAATCGCGTGGTTTGAGTATATTATTACGGATTCAGAGCTGGAGGCCCTGGTCCTGGAGTGCAATCTGATCAAGGAGCATCGCCCACGCTACAACACCATGCTGAAGGACGACAAGGCCTACCCCTATATCAAGGTGACGGTGGCCGAGGATTTCCCCAGAGTCATGATGTCCAGGACCATGAAGAAGGACAAGAGCAAATATTTCGGCCCTTATACCAGCGCGGGGGCGGTGAAGGACACCCTGGATCTGATTCACAAGCTGTATAAGATTCGTACCTGCAGCCGGAATCTGCCCAGGGATACGGGGAAGGAACGGCCCTGCCTGAACTATCACATCCATCAGTGCGATGCCCCCTGCCAGGGGTATATTTCCAGGGAGGACTACGGCAAGGCCATCGCCCAGGCTCAGGATTTTCTGGGAGGACACTATGATTCTATCCTGAAAATGCTTGAGGAGAAGATGATGGCTGCCTCGGACGCCATGGATTTTGAGAAGGCCATCGAGTATCGGGAGCTGTTAAACAGCGTAAAGAAGGTGGCCCAGAAGCAGAAGATCACCTCCGGCAATATGGACGATCGGGATATTATCGCCATGGCCAGGGACGACACCGATGCCGTGGTCCAGGTATTCTTCGTCCGGGAGGGAAAGCTCATCGGCCGGGATCATTTTCACGTCAATATCGCCACGGCGGAGAACCGGCAGCAGATCCTGACCAGTTTTGTAAAGCAGTTTTATTCCGGAACCCCCTTCGTGCCCAGGGAGCTGTGGATTCAGGAGGAGCTGGAGGATGGGGACGTCATTGCCCGCTGGCTTGAGATGAAGCGGGGGCAGAAGGTGAAGATCGTGGTGCCCCAGAAAGGCCAGAAGGAGCGGCTGGTGGAACTGGCGGAGCGGAACGCCGCCATGGTGCTGGCCCAGGACAAAGAGAAAATCAAGCGGGAGGAACTTTGCACCATCGGGGCCATGAATCAGATCGGCGAGCTGATCGGCCTGTCGGGAATCCGCCGGGTGGAGGCCTACGATATCTCCAACACCAGCGGCCTGGAGTCCGTAGGCTCCATGATCGTCTATGAGGACGGCAGGCCCAAACGAAGCGACTACCGGAAATTCAAGATACAGACAGTGAAGGGGCCCAACGATTACGCCTCCATGCGGGAAGTGCTGATGCGAAGATTCAGCCACGGCCTGAAGGAATCCAGGGACATGGAGGAGCAGGGAATCGCGGATAAATCCATGGGAAGCTTTACCAGGTTCCCGGACCTTCTGATGATGGACGGCGGCCGGGGCCAGGTAAACATCGCCCTGGAGGTCTTAGGCGAACTGGGGCTTGAGATACCAGTCTGCGGCATGGTGAAAGACGATCACCACAGGACCCGCGGACTCTATTACCGGAACGTGGAGGTGCCCATCGACCGGCACTCCGAGGGCTTCCGGCTGATCACCCGGATCCAGGATGAGGCCCACCGCTTTGCCATAGAGTATCACCGCAGCCTGCGGGGAAAGGATCAGGTCCATTCCATACTGGATGATATTCCGGATATCGGTCCCGCCAGGAGAAAGGCGCTGATGCGTGAGTTTAAATCGCTGGAGGCGGTAAAGGAGGCGGCTGTCGAGGAGTTGGAGGCGGTTCCCGGCATGAACCGCAGGGCGGCGGAAAGCGTGTACCGGTTCTTCCGGTAGAGGGCGGTTCGGCTCCGCGGCGGCACAGTTTATGACGGATTATGATGGTTTATGACGGCAGAGGCTTTGTTTCTGCGTATGGACAAGGGCCGTATTTTGTGATAACATGATGCAGGGAAATGTTGCAGGAAAGCGGGAAAACATGCTGCTGGAAAGCGGGAAAACATGCTGCAGGAAAGCGGGAAAACATGCTGCCGGGAAGCGGAAAATATATAGAATTCAGAGAAAATCGCGCTTTCCGGAGTAACCGACAGAATAAAAGGAGAGTTGTGCCATGTACGGAGTAACCATACAGGAACTGATCGATAAGCTGAAGCTGAAGAATATGACGCCTGAGATCGACGCGGAGAAAATGGTGCTGACCCATGCGGATGTGAATCGCCCGGCCCTGCAGCTGGCCGGATTCTTTGAGCATTTTGATAAAGACAGGGTACAGCTGATCGGTTATGTGGAGCAGGAGTATATCAAGAATCTGGACTGGGCTACCAAGCGGACCCGGTACGAACAGCTTTTGGCGGAAAAGATTCCCTGCATGGTCTACTGCCGCAATCTGAAGCCGGACAGCGATATGCTGGAGCTGTGCAATTATTACGGCGTGCCCTGCCTTATGTCTGACAAGGCCACTTCCGATCTGATGGCGGAGATTTTCCGGTGGCTGAAGGTGAAGCTGGCACCCTGCATCACCATTCACGGAGTGCTGGTGGATGTGTTCGGTGAGGGAGTCCTTATTACTGGCGAGAGCGGTATCGGAAAGAGCGAGACGGCCCTGGAGCTGATCAAGAGAGGCCACCGGCTGGTGACTGACGACGTGGTGGAGATCCGCAAGGTCAGCGATGAGACGCTGATCGGGACGGCTCCTGATATTACCAAGCATTTTATCGAGCTGAGAGGCATAGGAATCATAGATGTAAAGAGCCTGTTCGGTGTGGAGAGCGTGGAGGACACCCAGACCATCAATATGGTGATCAAGCTGGAAGACTGGGATAAGGACCGGGAGTACGACCGGCTGGGGCTGGAGGACCAGTACACGGAATATCTGGGAAATCAGGTGGTATGCTATAATATTCCCATCCGTCCCGGAAGAAATCTGGCCCTGATCGTGGAGGCCGCCGCCATCAACCACCGGCAGAAAGCCATGGGCTATAACGCCGCCAAAGAGTTATATAATCGCGTGCAGGCCAATCTGTCCAGAGGAAGCAGGTAAAGCCCGGGAGGTTTATTTGAATGAGAGAACAATTTCGGAAGAGGCTGACAGAAGCCGCCGGAGAGAAGAATGTGAAAGCCGGAGAGCCGATGGCCAACCACACCACGTTCCGGATCGGCGGCCCGGCGGATCTGTTTGCGGTTCCGGCTGACAAGGCACAGCTGAAGAAAATCGCGGAGCTTTGCAGGGAAGAGGAAGTTCCTTTCTATATTCTGGGAAAGGGGAGCAATCTTCTGATAAGCGACAACGGCTGGCGGGGCGTGATGATCTCCACTGAGAACCTGTGCGGCTGTGAGATTCAGGATACGGTGATGACGGCAGGCGCGGGGATCTCCCTGGCGAAGATGGCCAGGGCAGCCTGTGACAAAGGACTGACCGGCTTTGAGTTCGCGGCGGGGATTCCGGGAACTCTGGGGGGCGCCGTGGTGATGAACGCAGGCGCTTACGGTTCCGAGATGAAGGATGTGCTGACGTCCGCCACGGTTCTTACGCCGGACGGTCAGGTGCGGAGGCTTGGACTGGAAGAACTTAAGCTGGGATACCGGACCAGCTGCATTCCGGATATGGGTTACATCGTCCTTGAGGCGGAACTTCGGCTGGCCCATGGACAGAAGGATGAGATTCAGGCGAGAATGGATGACCTTGCTTTTAAGCGCAGATCGAAACAGCCTCTGGAGTATCCCAGCGCCGGTAGTATGTTCAAGCGGCCGGAAGGGTATTTCGCGGGAAAATTGATCGAGGATGCCGGCCTTCGCGGATTTGCCGTGGGAGGCGCCCAGGTGTCGGAAAAGCACTGCGGATTTGTGATCAACAAAGGCGGGGCCACAGCGGATGATGTGCTGGAGCTCTGTGAAGAGGTCAGCCGCATTGTGCAGGAAAAATTCGGCGTTGAGCTTGAACGGGAAGTGAAATATCTGGGAGGAAACCAATAGATGAAACTGGTGATTGTGACAGGAATGTCGGGAGCCGGCAAAACCGTGGCCCTGAAGATGCTGGAGGATATGGGATACTACTGCGTAGACAACCTTCCCATTCCTCTGATGAAAGAATTTGCCTCCCTTCTGGAAGGAAACAAAGAAAAGCCGTCGGACCGGGTGGCCCTGGGAATTGATATCCGCAGCGGACAGGACCTGCCTCAGTTCGATAATGTATTGAAGGAATGGCAGGAAGCCGGCATGGACTGCAGGGTGCTTTTTCTGGATTCCGATGATGAGGTGCTGATCAAGCGGTACAAGGAGACCAGGAGAAACCATCCTCTGGCAGGTATGGGACGGATCGATCATGGTATCGCGAAGGAGAGGGAGAAGCTTGCTTTTCTGAAGGCAGAGGCGGATTTCATCATTGACACCAGCAAGCTTCTGACCAAGGATCTCCGCCAGGAGCTGGAGAAGCTGTTTTTGGAAAACAAAAGCTACGATAATCTTTTCATTACAGTGCTGTCCTTTGGATTCAAATACGGAATCCCGGCCGATGCGGACCTGGTTTTCGACGTCCGTTTTCTGCCGAATCCCTATTATGTAGATGAGCTGAAGGAGAAAACCGGGGAGGACAGCGCCGTGTCCGAGTATGTGATGCGGGGCGGAACCGGGTATCAGTTCCTTACCAGGCTGTACGATATGATCGATTTTCTGATCCCCAACTATGTGCAGGAGGGAAAGAACCGACTGGTTATCGCTGTCGGCTGTACCGGCGGAAGGCATCGCTCCGTCACTATGGCCAACGCCCTTTACTACCATCTGAAAGCGGCCAGACAGCTTGGGCTTAAGCTGGAGCACAGGGACATGGACCGCGGGAACAGATAAAACCGCTGCAGTTTCAGCGGACGTGAGGTGTGAATCATGTCATTTTCTTCACAGGTAAAGGAAGAGCTTTCAAAGCAGATCAGCCCGGCCCGGCACTGTCAGATTGCGGAAATCGCCGCCATCATCAGTCTGTGCGGCAAGGTTCAGATTGACGAAAATGATCGTTTCCGCATAAAAATTTCAACGGAAAATGAAGCTGTCGCAAGAAAGTGCTTTACATTATTGGAAAAAACATTTAATATAAGTACGGATATTGTGATTCGCCAGAATGCCTATCTGCGGCGTAATAAGTCTTATCAGGTGATGATCTCGGAAGATAAGGACGCCAGAAAAGTCCTTGTCACCACTAAGCTCCTTGATGAGAACGGCCAGGTGGAGGAGGTCCTTTCCGTAGTGCGGAACCGGGTCATACAGCACACCTGCTGCAGGAGAGCCTTTATCCGCGGAGCGTTTCTGGCCGCCGGCTCTATCAGCGATCCGGAGAAGTTCTACCATTTTGAGATCGCATGCCAGTCGGAGGCCAAGGCAGAGCAGCTGAGGGATGTGATTTCGGCCTTCGGCATTGACGCCAGGATCGTGATGCGGAAGAAGTATTACGTGGTGTATATCAAGGAAGGCAGTCAGATCGTGGATATTCTCAGCGTGATGGAGGCACCCCGGTCGCTTATGGAGATGGAGAACATCCGGATCGTCAAGGAGATGCGGGGCAGCGTCAACCGGCAGGTCAACTGCGAGACGGCCAACATCAACAAGACGGTGTCCGCGGCAGTGAGGCAGCTGGAGGATATCACATATGTGCGGGATTTTGTCGGTTTCGACAATCTGCCTGAGAATCTGGCTGAGATTGCCAGAGCCAGGCTGGCAAATCCCGACGCCACTTTGAAGGAGCTTGGAGAGGCCCTGGACCCGCCGGTAGGGAAATCCGGAGTGAATCATCGGCTCAGAAAGCTGAGCGACCTGGCTGAAGAATTGAGGGAGAGAAGAGAGAGGAATGCCAGCCAGACCATTCAAGGGAATGAGGAGGAAGAATTATGACGAAAAAGGCTATCAAAATCGAGTTGGAGACAGGACTGGAGGCAAGACCGGTAGCGATGCTGGTTCAGGTTGCCAGCCAGTACGACAGCAGCATCTATGTGGAGCGTGATTCCAAAAGGATTAATGCCAAAAGCATTATGGGAATGATGACCTTGGGCCTGGTTCCCGGCGATCAGCTGATCGTTTCTGCCGACGGGGCTGATGAGGAGCGGGCAATCGAAGGGATTGAGAAATATCTGACAGAGGGCTGACAGCAGGAAAGGCTTCGGGTACGGATTGCCCGGGCCAGGCCCGATGAACATCAATGGGGAGTTTGCGTCAGGCAAACTCCTTTTCTGTAGTATGACGGCGGGGATAAATCCCCATAGATCCGAGAAAGAGAGGCGGAGAACATGGCGTTTACACATCTGCATGTCCATACGGAATACAGTCTGCTGGATGGTTCCAGCAAGATTAAGGAGCTTGTTGCCAGAGTGAAAGAGCTGGGCATGGACAGTATCGCGATCACGGACCACGGCGTCATGTACGGCGTCATCGATTTCTATAAGGCGGCCAGAGAGGCAGGCATCAAGCCGATCCTGGGCTGCGAGGTCTACGTGGCGCCAGGTTCCAGGTTCGACCGTGAGGCAGGCCGGGGAGAGGACCGGTATTACCATCTGATCCTCCTTGCGGAGAACAACCAGGGATACAGCAACCTGATGAAGATCGTGTCCAAGGGATTTGTGGAGGGCTTTTATTATAAGCCGAGGGTGGATTATGAGGTGCTTGAAAAATACCACGAGGGAATCATCTGTCTGAGCGCCTGTCTGGCCGGAGAGGTCCAGAGGTATCTGGAGCGAGGGCTTTATCAGAAGGGTAAGGAAGCGGCGCTCCGGTACGAGTCCATTTTCGGAAAAGGAAATTTCTTCCTGGAGCTGCAGGACCACGGGATCCCGGCACAGAAGACGGTGAACCAGGCCCTTCTGCGCCTCAGCAGCGAACTGGGCATCAAGCTGGCAGCTACCAATGATATCCATTATATCTACGCGGAGGATGCGGTTCCCCACGATATCCTTCTGTGTATCCAGACCGGAAAAAAGGTATCCGATGAGAACCGGCTGCGCTATGAGGGCGGCCAGTATTACTGCAAATCCGAGGCGGAGATGCGGGCATTGTTTCCCTATGCCCAGGAGGCCCTTGACAATACCTATGAGATTGCGAAGCGCTGCAATGTGGAGATCGAGTTCGGCGTCACCAAGCTTCCTAAATTCGAGGTTCCGGAAGGATATGATTCCTGGAGTTATCTGAACCATCTCTGCGATGAAGGCATAAAGAAGCGCTATCCCCATGACGACGGCACCCTGCGGGAACGTCTGGATTACGAGCTGGGCGTCATAAAGAACATGGGCTATGTAGACTATTTCCTGATCGTGTGGGATTTCATCCATTTCGCCAGATCCCGGGGCATCAGCGTCGGCCCGGGAAGAGGGTCGGCGGCAGGTTCCATCGTGGCTTACTGCCTGACAATTACAGACATCGATCCCATCCGTTATAATCTGCTGTTTGAGCGTTTCCTTAATCCGGAGCGTGTCTCCATGCCGGATATCGATATTGATTTCTGCTTCGAGCGGAGGCAGGAGGTCATCGATTATGTGGTGGAGAAATATGGCAAGGATCAGGTCGTACAGATCATCACATTCGGTACTCTGGCTGCCAAGGGAGTGATCCGTGATGTGGGCCGCGTCCTTGATATGCCTTATAAGCAGTGCGATACGATTGCCAGAATGATTCCCGGCGATCTGGGAATGACCCTTGAGAAGGCGCTGAAAATGAGCGCCGATCTGAAAAAGGCATATGAGGAAGACGCGGACGTCAAATATCTGATCGACATGTCCATGAGGCTGGAGGGACTGCCCAGACATACCTCCATGCACGCGGCAGGCGTGGTCATCAGCCGCACTTCCGTGGATAACTATGTGCCTCTGTCCAGGGCGGCGGACGGGACGATTACCACCCAGTTTACCATGACGACCCTGGAGGAGCTGGGGCTTCTGAAGATGGATTTTCTGGGGCTTCGGACCCTGACGGTGATACAGGATGCCGTGGAACAGGCAGAGAAAAACTATGGGATCAGTCTGGATATGGGCAGCATTGACTATGACGACCCGGCCGTGTACGAGCTGATCGGAAGCGGCCGCGATGAAGGCATATTCCAGCTTGAAAGCGGCGGAATGAAAAGTTTTATGAAAGAGCTTCAGCCCAAGAGCCTGGAGGATGTTATCGCAGGGATCGCCCTGTACCGTCCCGGCCCCATGGAATTTATTCCCAAGTACCTGAAGGGTAAGAATAATCAGGGAGACGTGACCTACGACTGTCCCCAGCTGGTTCCGATTCTGGAGCCTACCTACGGATGTATCGTCTATCAGGAACAGGTGATGCAGATCGTGCGGGATCTGGCCGGGTATACCATGGGCCGAAGCGACCTGGTCCGCCGCGCCATGTCTAAAAAGAAGGCTTCCGTCATGGCAAAGGAACGGCAGAATTTCGTCTACGGAAATGACGAGGAGGGCGTGAAAGGCTGTATCCGCAACGGAATCGACGAGAAGACGGCCAATACCATCTTCGATGAGATGACGGCCTTCGCAAGCTACGCCTTCAACAAGTCCCACGCGGCCTGCTATGCGGTGGTGGCCTATCAGACCGCTTATCTGAAATATTATTATCCGAAAGAGTTCATGGCGGCGCTGATGACGTCGGTCATGGAGAATTCCAATAAGGTGTCGGAATATATTCTTGTGTGCCGTCAGATGGGTATCGGGATCCTTCCGCCGGATATCAACGAGGGGGAGGCAGGGTTTACGGTATCGGGAGATTCCATTCGTTACGGCCTGGCGGCCATTAAGAGTATCGGCCGTTCCGTGGTGCAGACTATTGTGGCGGACCGCGAGGCCAATGGTCCTTTTCGGACCCTGGATGATTTTGTGGAGCGCATGAGCAATAAGGAGGTCAACAAGCGGACGCTGGAAAGCTTTATCAAAGCAGGGGCCCTGGACAGCCTTCCCGGCAACCGGCGGCAGAAATGCATGGCGGCCCCGGATATGCTTGAGAGAAAGAGTAAGGATAAGAAAAATGTTATGGAAGGCCAGATGTCCCTCTTTGATTTCGCCGGCGAGGAAGATAAGAAGAATTTTCAGGTCACATTTCCCAATGTGGAAGAATTCAGCAGGGAGGAGCTGCTGGCCTTTGAAAAGGAGATGCTTGGAATCTACATTAGCGGTCATCCCCTGGAAGCCTATGAGAAGGCGTGGCGCGCCATTGTAACGGCGGTTTCCACAGATTTTATCGTGGATGAGGAGACGGAGAAGGCCGCCGTTGAAGACAACAGCCGGGTTACCATAGGAGGTATGATCGCGGGAAAGACCGTAAAGACTACGAAAAGCGGACAGGTGATGGCCTTCATCGAACTGGAAGACCTGGTAGGCTCGGTGGAGGTGATCGTATTTCCCAAAGATTATGAGGCCAACCGGGATATCCTGGTGGACGACGAGAAGATCTTTGTTTACGGCAGGGTGTCTGTAGGAGACGATCCTGTGGGCAAGCTGATCTGTGAAAAGATCGTTCCCTTCAGCCGTCTTCCCAGGCAGCTGTGGATCCAGTTCGCGGACAAGGCGGCCTATGACAGACAGATGGGAGCAGTGATGGACTGCCTGAAAGGTTCTGACGGAAACGACGGGATCACCGTGTATCTGCGGGCCGAGCGGGCCCGGAAAAATCTGCCTTCCAACTGGAATGTGACCTGCGATGAGGAACTGCTTCAGAAGCTGTACCGGCTGGTAGGTGAAAATAATGTCAAAGTCGTGCAAAAACATATTGAAAGTATTTGGAAAATGAATTAAAATGTGTTTTGTGTGGCTATGCGTACAATATTGCTGTAATGAATCTTACAGTCGGAGGTAGGAAAGATGGCGAAAGCAGTTAAGACGATCGGCGTGCTGACAAGCGGAGGCGATGCTCCGGGCATGAATGCAGCGATTCGTGCAGTGGTTCGCTGCGCGATCAGCCGCGGTCTGAAAGTAAAGGGAATTATGAGAGGGTACGCGGGGCTTCTTCAGGAAGAGATCATTGATATGAAGACCACCAGCGTGTCCGAGATCATCAATAGAGGCGGAACCATTCTCTATACGGCCAGATGTATGGAGTTTATGACGCCGGAAGGACAGAAGAAAGGCGCGGAGATCTGCAGAAAGCATGGGATCGACGGCATGGTGGTAATCGGCGGAGACGGTTCCTACCGGGGTGCGGGCAGGCTGTCCGCCATGGGAATCAATACCATCGGAGTTCCCGGAACCATCGATCTGGACATTGCCTGCACCGATTACACCATCGGGTTTGACACGGCTGTGAATACGGCTATGGATGCCATCGATAAGGTCCGCGATACGTCCACATCCCATGAGCGATGCAGCATCATCGAGGTTATGGGACGCCATGCCGGTTATATCGCTCTGTGGTGCGGTATCGCCAACGGAGCCGAGGATATCCTGCTTCCCGAGCGGTACGACGGCAACGAGCAGTTTCTGATCAACCGTATTATCGAAAACCGCAAGATTGGCAAGAAGCATCATATCATCATCAATGCCGAGGGCATCGGCCATTCCACCTCCATGGCGAGACGGATCGAGGCGGCTACAGGCATTGAGACCAGGGCGACGATCCTGGGTTACATGCAGCGGGGCGGCACGCCAACCTGCAAGGACAGGGTGTATGCTTCCATTATGGGAGCCAAGGCGGTGGAACTTCTGGACAACGGTTACAGCAACCGCGTGGTCGCCTACAAAAACGGTGAATTCACGGACTTCGACCTGGCGGAAGCCCTGGCCATGAAGAAAGATATTCCGGAAGACCAGTATGAGATCAGCAAGCGGCTGACCAGGTAAGGAAGCCACAGAGCCTGAGAGCTTTACGTCAGTATGCGAGCAGAGCGCCAGTGACGCTTTGCTTGTATTACGTCAGTATGCAAACAGAGCGCCAGTGACGCTCTGCTTGTATTACGTCAGTATGCAAACAAAGCGCCAGTGACGCTTTGTTTGTATTGGGAGATTACAGGGATATGGCAAATGTAGTGCTCTGCGGGGCCAACTCCTATGAGGAGAAATATTATTTTAACAATGACTTCAAAGCGCTGCCGGAAACCATACGGCAGGAGCTTCAGATCATGTGCGTTCTCTATACGGAGGACGTGGGCGGAATCCTGACCATGGAGTTTGACGAGGATGGGAATCTGGAGTTTCGGGTGACGGCGGCGGACAATGATTATCTGTTCGATGAGATTGGCAGCGCTCTGAAGATCAAGCAGTACCAGGCGGAGAAGCGGGAGCTTCTGGAGTCGCTGGAACTGTTTTACCGGGTGTTTTTCAAGGGAGAGAAGTTTGAGGATATCAAAGCTTAAGATCGGCTCGGTCGAGCTGGAGAATAACCTGATATTAGGGCCTATGGCGGGCGTCACGGACATGCCGTTCCGACTGCTCTGCAGGGAGCAGGGCTGCGGGGCGGCATACACGGAGATGGTCAGTGCCAAGGCCATTTTTTATGGAAATCAGAATACATTGGAACTGACGCGTGTCGGCGCGGAAGAAGGGCCCACAGCCCTTCAGCTGTTCGGAAGCGATCCCGATATTTTGTCTGACATGGCCGCACAGATGGAAGAAGGCCCTTTCGCCTGGATCGATATAAACATGGGCTGTCCGGTGCCTAAGATCGTAAACAATGGGGAAGGGTCCGCTCTTATGAAGGATCCGAAGCGGGTAGAAGCCATTCTGACTGCCATGGTTCGGAAAGTGAAAAAGCCGGTGACGGTCAAGTTTCGGAAAAGCTTTGACGAAACCTCCCCGGATGCGGTGGAACTGGCGAAAATCGCGGAGGGCTGCGGAGCCGCCGCTGTGGCTGTTCACGGCAGAACCCGGCAGCAGTTTTACTCCGGAAAGGCGGATTGGGATATCATCCGCCGGGTGAAAGAAGCGGTGAAGATTCCGGTTATCGGCAACGGAGATGTCTTCGCGCCGGAGGATGCGGAGCGGATGTTAGCGGAGACCGGCTGCGACGGCATTATGGTGGCCCGGGGCGCCCGGGGGAATCCGTGGATTTTTTCCGGGATCCTCCGTTATCTGGAGACGGGAGAGCTTCCGCCGGAGCCGGACCGCCGGCAGGTTCGGGAAATGATGCTCCGCCACGCGCGGCTTCTGACAGAATGCAAAGGAGAGTATGTGGGGATCCGTGAGATGCGCAAGCACGCGGGCTGGTACACCGCCGGCATCCCCCATTCCGCGGCCTTGAGAAATGATGTGAATCAGGTGGAGACCTTGAAGGAGTTTACCGAGCTGGTCCGGAGCAGGATCTGAGGGCCGGATCATGCTGTATCATGACAGCTGCGGAGGATGCGATGACTGCCTGGGGACTACTGGGAAGCGGCGCAGAATGGGCGCAGAATCTGAACGCCGGTTCTTGACAATAAGGAGTTGTTGGGATATAATATCGGGAATGCGTGATGAATTCGTATCCATTCGCAGGGGAAAACAATAAAGGAAGGTAACGAGTATTATGGCAGAGAAGAAGAACATTTTAACGTATGCGGGGTTAAAACAGTATGAAGATGAGCTTCACAATCTGAAAGTTGTCCGGAGAAAGGAAGTGGCCCAGAAGATCAAGGAGGCCAGGGAACAGGGCGACCTGTCAGAGAATGCCGAGTACGACGCCGCCAAAGATGAGCAGAGGGATATAGAACTCCGCATTGAGGAACTGGAAAAGCTGCTTAAGAACGCCGAGGTCGTGGTTGAAGATGAGGTTGATCTCGACCAGGTCAGCATAGGCTGCAAGGTGAAGGTTTACGACGTGGAGTTTGACGAGGAAGTGGAGTTTACACTGGTGGGCTCCGCTCAGGCCAACAGCCTGGAGAACAGGATTTCCAATGAATCGCCGGTGGGACGGGCGCTGCTTGGAAAGAAAGTGGGCGATACGGTAGATGTGGAAGCGCCGGCAGGCGTTCTGCAATATAAAGTCCTGGAGATCCAGAGAGTGTAACATAGAATAAGGAGAAGAGACGTGGCACAGCAGAATCAGAACAGCAATCAGAATCAGGGAAACCAGCCTCAGCAGGACATCAATCAGCTTCTGAAGGTCCGCCGGGAGAAACTGGCCGAGCTTCAGGCCGCAGGCAAAGATCCCTTTGCGATCACTAAATATGACGTGACCGTTCACAGCACTGATGTGAAGGACAATTATGAGGCATGGGAAGGGAAGGAAGTTTCCATCGCCGGCCGTATGATGTCCAAGCGCGTTATGGGCAAGGCTTCATTCTGCAATGTCCAGGATCTGAAGGGCAACATCCAGTGCTATGTGGCCAGGGACGACCTGGGAGAAGAGGCTTATAAGGATTTTAAGCGGATGGATATCGGCGATATCGTAGGCGTGAAGGGCATTGTCTTTACCACCAAGATGGGGGAGATTTCCGTCCACGCCAAATCCATGGTGCTTCTGTCCAAGAGCCTTCAGATTCTGCCTGAGAAATACCACGGCCTGACCAATACGGATATGCGCTACCGTCAGAGATATGTGGACCTGATCATGAACGAGGACGTGAGAAAGACCTTTGTCATGCGTTCCCGGATCATCAGCAGCATCCGCCGCTATCTGGACGGTCAGGGGTTTTTGGAGGTGGAGACGCCCATGCTGGTGGCCAATGCCGGCGGCGCCGCCGCGAGACCTTTTGAGACCCATTACAATGCTCTGGATGAAGACGTGAAGCTGCGTATTTCCCTGGAGCTGTACTTAAAGCGCCTGATCGTAGGCGGCATGGAACGTGTCTACGAGATCGGAAGAGTGTTCCGCAACGAGGGCCTGGATACCCGGCACAATCCGGAATTTACCCTGATGGAGCTGTATCAGGCCTACACGGATTACTACGGCATGATGGATCTGACAGAGAACATGTTCCGTCATGTGGCCCAGGAGGTCTGTGGAACCACCACCATTACTTACTCTGGCGTGGAGATTGATCTGGGCAAGCCTTTCGAGCGTCTGACCATGATCGACGCCATCAAGAAATACACCGGTATCGATTTTGAGGAGATCAAAACCACCGAGGAAGCGAAGAAGCTGGCGGACGAGAAGGAAGTCCACTATGAGGCCCGCCACACCCGCGGCGATATCATCAATCTGTTCTTCGAGGAGTTTGTGGAGGAGCATCTGATCCAGCCCACTTTCATCATGGATCATCCCGTAGAAGTCAGCCCTCTCACCAAGCGCAAACCAGATAAGTCGGAGCTGGTGGAGCGGTTCGAGCTGTTCATCTACGCCCGCGAGATGTGCAACGCCTACTCGGAACTGAACGATCCCATCGACCAGAGGGCCCGCTTCGCGGCCCAGGAGGAGGCTTTCGCTGCCGGCGATGAGGAGGCCAACCATACCGACGAGGACTTCTTAAACGCCCTGGAGATCGGCATGCCGCCTACCGGAGGCATCGGATACGGCATCGACAGGCTGGTGATGCTTCTGACGGACTCGCCGGCCATAAGGGATGTGCTGCTGTTCCCGACAATGAAAAGCATTGACAGGTAAGATGGCTGAAATTGTGAGAAAATAAGCCATATTCCGGCGGCGGGATGCTGCCGGGGGAGGTTAGTAACTCACTTATAACTCAATTCAATAAGATTTCAAGAGAAAGCCCTTGTCGGTATTATTACTGGCAGGGGCCTTTATATATAGGTCTATTTATGCTTTAAGGGAATTGCGGATTTAATCAAATTTTGATAGTCGCGAAATGGCTTTTCAAGGCTACATTGAAAATGGTAATCAATGTTTTTTATCATTTCTTCAAAATCAGCCATAAGAATGGGTGGTGATAATTTTTCCTGTTTAATATCATATAAGAATATTATTCGCGCGCGATTATAGTTTACATGATGCAGAGTTGTAGATGTCATTTGTTTATCTTGAATTATCCATTGACGGATAAAAGAAGGGCTCTTGCTTACTCTCTCTAAGTCTGAAGCAGTTGCTATTATTTCGAACCCGTGCAATTCCGTAATTTGGTAATATAGTTTTTCAATGCCTAATTGTGTTTTGAATTTATCGGAGACTTTATCTAAAGGTGTCTTATAATCTGTATTTCCCAGCAAATAATTTACATCAACATTAAGTATTTCGGCAAATAATTCAGCGTCTTCTTTTTTAAGGTGTACACGGCCATTGATGATAGTTGATATTTTTTGCTGAGAAATATTCATCGTCGAAGATAGACCGTGCTTATTGTAGTAGTCATTCATTTTTTTGGCGAGTTGGGTTCCGTTTATATTTGAAGCTTCCATACATTCTAAAAGTCGTTTACCACATTTTTCATCTAATTCATAGTTTTTCGACATCATTTTTCTCCTACATATCACGTGTTTACCATATTTTGGTAAAAATTTCATTTTTTACTAATTTCATAGTAAAATTATAATATCACTAGTGAATGAATAAGTCAACAGACAAACACAGACAGAAAGGAATCAAAATGAGAAAAACTTTAAGCAGGGGCAAAGACCAGAACGAGTATTTAACTGTCAATGCAGATACTTTGGCGGCCATGTTAGATTGCGGAAGGGCTACGGCCACGAAAATAGGCTTGGATGCCGGGGCAAAAATCCAGATTGGACGCAGAACATTGTATAAAGTATCTATTATTGATAAGTATCTGAGCGCAATGAGCGGAGAGTAAACAAAAAGCCCTCGGAAGCGCTGCAACGCATTGAGGGCAATTAATACAGCCGGAGCCGTATCACATACTTATGATAACATATTCCGGCGGGAAGGGGAATACATGATTGAACAATTTTTGAAGGTCGGCAAGCGTAATGCCATATCTTCAAAGACTTTAGCTGATCTGACTGAGTGTAAAAGCGTCAGGGAACTACAAGAGATCATATCACGGGAGCGGGAAGCAGGTGAAGTTATTTTGTCTACTTGCGAGAATGGCGGCGGTTATTTCCTACCGGAGAATAGGGACGAAGTATTGGAGTTTATCAGGACGCTGGAAAGCAGGGGCCGGAATACATTAGGGGCTTTACGTTCGGCTCGGAACTATCTAAAAAGCTGCGGGGGCGAGGTTGATGAATAGTGAAAAAAAGGAGGCTGGGGACGGGTGCGCCAGAGCGTAACACGAAACAGTAATATTTCTGCTGCTGCCAAAGGCGTATATGCTTATTTGGCGGCGCTTAGTGGTTCCTCTGATGAATGTTTTCCAAGCATAGACACAATCACAAAAGAAATGGGAATGGCGAAAGATACGTTTTACCGCCATATCAATGTTCTTGTTGCTGCCGGAGTAGTGGAAAAACATCAAACCACAGGGGAAAATGGAAAGTTTGGACGGACAATATACCGGCTCACGCATGA
>CANQRW010000004.1 GCA_947626365.1 uncultured Lachnospiraceae bacterium | reverse complement strand
GTTGAACCGCCGTATGCCGAACGGCACGTACTGGTGGTGTGAGAGGGCGGAGAAAATCCGCCCTACTCGATTACTGACGCAAAATAAGCGGCACAGCATTGAACTTGAGATGCTGTGCCGCTTTGCTGTAAGATTATTTTATTTTCCCAGAGCCGTCTTCTGTGTTACTGTGGTTGGCTTCTCATAGCAGGCAAACGCATCGTCTACCAGCTTCTGCTCCGGCTTGGGAGTGATCCAGCTTACCACAGGAACAATCACCAGACCGGCCAGCATGGCGATAGCGCCGCAGTTGATGGGAGAACGCATGATGGCAGGCAGGACGCTTGGCATCAGCATGTCCACGATCATCAGGATGGAGCCGAACAGGAAGCAGACCCAGCAGGAAGCCTTGGTAGTCTTCTTCCAGTACAGGGAGTACATGAAAGGAGCCAGGAAGGAGCCGGCCAGAGCGCCCCAGGAGATTCCCATCAGCTGAGCGATGAAGGTAACGGAGCTCTTGTACTGAATCAAAGCGATGATGGCGGAGATGGCGATGAATACGACGATCAGTACGCGGATGTACAGGAGCTGCTTCTTGTCATCCATATCCTTTACGAAATGTCCCTTCAGGAAATCGATGGTCAGCGTGGAGCTGGAAGCGATCACCAGGGAGGACAGGGTAGACATGGAAGCGGAAAGCACCAGGATTACCACCAGGGCGATGAGCATGGGGCTCAGGTTCTGGAGCATGGTGGGGATGACAGAGTCATAACCGTTGGCGGCGATATCGATCTGGTCGGAGAACAGACGTCCGAAACCGCCCAGGAAATAGCAGCCGCCGGCCACTACCAGGGCAAACAGGGTGGAGATGATTGTGCCCTTCTGGATGGCCGCCTCGTCTTTGATGGCGTAGAATTTCTGTACCATCTGGGGGAGTCCCCAGGTTCCCAGGGAGGTCAGGATTACCACGAACATCAGGCTCACCGGATCCGGTCCGAAGAAGGAGTTAAAGATACCGGGAGTGGAGGATACGGTTGGGTCGCTGATCTGGCCCAGGCCGTCCAGAGCCGCCAGGAAACCGCCCTGGCTGTTGAGAACCGCCACGATGATGGTGGAGATGCCTACCAGCATGATAACGCCCTGGATAAAGTCGTTGATTGCCGTCGCCATGTAGCCGCCCGCGATAACATAGACGGCGGTCAAAACTGCCATCAGTATGATGCAGACGGAATAGTCGATGTCAAAGGCCATGCCGAATAGTCGGGAAAGGCCGTTGTACAGGGAGGCGGTGTAGGGAATCAGGAAAATGAAGATGATAACGGAAGATACGATCTTCAGCGCCTGGCTCTGGTACCGCTGTCCGAAGAACTGGGGCATGGTGGCGGAATCCAGATGCTGGGTCATGATTCGGGTACGCCTGCCCAGGATTACCCATGCCAGCAGGGAACCGATGATGGCATTGCCGATGCCTGCCCAGGTAGCCGCGATACCGAACCGCCAGCCGAACTGTCCCGCGTATCCTACGAATACGACGGCGGAGAAATAGGAGGTTCCATAGGCAAAAGCGGTCAGCCACGGTCCCACGGAACGGCCGCCCAGCACGAAACCGTTCACATCTGTGGCATTCTTGCGGCAGTAAAGGCCGATGCCGACCATCACCGCGAAGTACACTAACAGAAGAATTACTTTGATCATGATACTTACCTCTCAATGTTAGATATTTCGGTTTGAACCGGGGCCGCTTAAATTGTCTGTATGAAAAATGGTACAGTTTTTGATTTAACGATTAAAAGCGACAATAGTAAAAACCATAAAAACTTTAGCACATAAAACCAAGGAAGTCAACTAATTTCTCAAGAATGCTATGTTGTTTTGCTGTTTTTTGTGGTAAGATACGGTTAGAATGATAAATCGCGGATTACAGAGGCTGCTTTTGGGTCAGAACCAGCTGGCCGCGCCCAATGCAGGATATGAGCGGATTAAGGATTGCCGATTCCGGCTCCTCCATTGCCGGTTCCCACGAACTCTCAGTGACGGAATCCGGTACAAAGGAAGACCGGTTTCCTGTCGAATCGGGAAGCCAGATCAATAGATTACTGATATAAAAAATCAGTATTGCGGCGATAAGGATAATGGCGGCCGCAGTGAGATGTCCGGAAGATTGGCGCTTGGAGGGTCTGCGCTCCGTTGGTCGGGGCGCGGTTTGGGAAGCTGCTGCCCGGCGGACCGGCTGATTCATGGGACCCGATGCCGCGGGAGAGACAGACTGCCGGGGCTGTCTTGGGTAGTCAGCCGGAACGGAAGCCTCCGGAAAATCATGATAAGTACAGGCATGCCATTCTGCAGGATGCCGTTCATTCAGATAGTAATCCACGTTGATAGTCAGAGGCTTTCGAACCAGACGTCTGCAGTTGGAGCAGTAATTCATGGAATTCAGTTTGTGGTCGCATACGGGACATATCTTGTAAATCATGAGACGCCTCCCTGTCTTTCGTCGGATAATGGTTCTGTAACTTTATTTTACTCCCGGCAGCCTGCGATTTCAAGAGTTTTCACAGATGGATTTTATTGCAATCGGAAATGCCGGGACGTATAATAGCTGTAGAGTGCGGAATCGTGAGAGGCGGGGAGAGGACAGAAGAAAAGGGCGGAAACAGAGAGAACGGACAGATAGAAAGAGAGGTACAGGCAATGGGAAGGATATATGATGTGCTGATCGTGGGCGGCGGCGTGGTGGGAAGCGCCATGGCCAGGGAGCTGTCCCGGTATCAGCTGAAGATTGGCGTACTGGAGAAGAATCTGGACGTCTGTTATGAGACCAGCGGCAGAAATTCCGCCGTGGTCCACGGTGGGTTTGCCTATGATACCGGCAGCCTGAAGGCGAGGCTGTGCGTAGAGGGCAACCGGATGATGGGAGAACTGGCGGAGGAATTGGATTTCCCCTTCCTGCGGTGCGGAAAGGTGCTGGTAGGAAACACGCCGGAGGATATGGAGACGCTGAAGCGGACCATCCGTCAGGGTGAGGCCAACGGCGCTTCCAATCTGGAACTGATTGACAAAGAGAGACTTCATCAGCTGGTTCCGGCTGTGGTGGGAGAATTCGCCATGTTCTCCGCCAACAGCGGTATTCTGGACCCGTTCCAATATACAGTGGCGCTGGCGGAGAACGCTCACGCCAACGGCGTGGATTATTATTTTGACCATGAGGTGACGGCCATTCGCCGGAGGGAGAACGGCAATTACTGTCTGGTTACGGCTCACGGCGAATATGAGAGCCGCTGGGTGGTGAACGCGGCGGGACTGGGCTGCGGCAGAGTCTCCGACATGCTGGGAATCACCGGCTACCACATCATCGGTTCCAAGGGCGATTACATTATCCTGGACAAGCGCGTGGGACACCTGCTTCCTATGCCGGTCTATCCGGTGCCCAGCAACACCTACATGGGTATCCACGTGACCAACACCATCGACGGCAATGTGATCGTAGGGCCCAATGCGGAAGCCACCTATGATTTCCAGGATTACGCCGTCCCCCAGAAAAATATGGATTACCTGCGGGACAGCGCTTCCGCCCTGTGGCCCCATATTGAGAAGCAGTATTACATACGGAATTATTCCGGAATCCTTCCCAAACTGTTGGATGAGAACGGAGTGATCCAGGATTTTAAGATTGAGATTCGGGACGACATCGCGCCCCGCGCCGTCAATCTGGTGGGAATCGAATCGCCGGGCCTGACGGCGGCGGTGCCGATTGCCCGGTATGCTGTTGAAATGATAAAGGAGAGAGAAGAACTGAAGGAGAATCCGGATTTCAATCCCCGGAGAAAGGGAATCGTCCGCTTTGCCAAACTAAGTCATGAGGAGCAGGACCGGCTGATTCAGGAGAATCCGGATTACGGAGAGATCGTCTGCCGCTGCGAGAGCGTGACCCGGGCGGAGATTCTGCAGGCTATCCACAATCCCCTGGGGGTGGACACTATGGTAGGGATCAAGTACCGCACACGGGCCATGATGGGCCGCTGCCAGGGCGGTTACTGTCAGACCAGGATCGAGCAGATGATCGAGGAGGAGCTGGGAAAGAGGCCGGAGGAAGTGCGGTACGCCGGAAAGGACTCCTGGCTGCTGACCGGATATCTGAGACAATGAAGCGATGAGACAGGAGTTTCCTGTTTCTTCGGCGTTATGGCGCTCGGGGCAGGATTTTCCTGTTTCTTCGGCGCCGTGGCCCGCGGGACAGGGGATGGCAATGATTACGGCCGGCGAGAAATAAACGGCGAGAAATAAACCTGTCAGAAACTGTTGCCAAGGCTTTGCTTTACGATTATAATAGTATCTGTCAGGCCCCGACGCAGTCTGGTCGGGGCCGCATTCTGCCATGGGTTTCGTTCTCGCGCGGCAGGCTGTCAGGCAGCATCGGCAGCTGCTTTGGTGAGACGGACCATGTCTGGCCGGCAAGACGTTTCAGAGTAATAGAAGGAGAGAAGTACGGAAATGAAGATTTTGGTAATCAACAGCGGCAGCTCGTCACTGAAGTTTCAGGTAATCGATTCGGAGACGGAGCGGGTTCTGGTCCGGGGACTGTGCGAGCGGATTGGTATTGACGGCGTGTTTACGTATAAGACGGATACGGGAGTGTCCCTGAAGGAGCAGGTACCCATGAAGGACCACACAGAGGCGGTTCATAAACTGCTGGACACCCTGGTGGATCCGGAGAAGGGCATTATCAAAGATTTCTCCGAGATTGACGTGATTGGACACCGGCTGGTTCACGGCGGCGAGAAGTTTACCGGCTCCGTGGTGATTACCGATGAAGTGATACAGGCTATGACGGAGTGCAACGATCTGGCTCCTCTTCACAACCCGGCCAACCTGGTGGGCGTGGACGCCTGCCGGAAGCTGATGCCGGGCACTCTGATGGTGGGCGTGTTTGATACGGCGTTTAATCAGACCATGGAGCCGAAGGCGTTCCTGTACGGACTGCCTTATCGGTATTATGAGAAATACAAGATCCGCCGCTACGGCTTCCATGGGATTAGTCATAAATATGTGTCCCAGCGGGCGGCGGAGTTCATGCGCCAGGATCCCAGGCGTGTCAAAACCATCGTCTGTCATCTGGGCAACGGAGCCAGCATCTGCGCCGTCAAGTACGGCAAGGTGGTGGACAACTCCATGGGATTTACGCCTCTGGAAGGCCTGGTCATGGGCACCCGGTCCGGGGATGTGGATCCGGGGGCGCTGGAGTTTCTGGCGAAGAAGGAGAATCTGGATATCTATCAGATTATGCAGATCTTGAACAAGGAATCGGGAGTGCTGGGCATTTCCAAGAACCTGTCCAGCGATTTCCGGGAATTGAAGGACGCTGAGATCAAATATAACGACAAGGCTGCCATGGCCCGGGAGATTTTTGCCTATAAGGTGGCGAAATACGTGGGCAGCTACGCGGCGGCCATGAACGGCGTGGACAATATCGTGTTCACCGCGGGCGTAGGCGAGAACGATTCCGATATCCGAGAGGAAATCTGCAGCTATCTGGAATTCCTCGGGATCCATATCGATGAGGTAAAGAACCGGGAGCGGGCCGAGGCGGTGAAGATTTCCGACGGCCTGTCCAAGGTAAATGTTCTGGTGATCCGCACCAATGAAGAACTGGAGATTGCCCGCCAGGCAGCGGAAATTGCCGGCCGGGTGAAAGGAGAACAGGCGTCATGACGATTATGAAACGAGACCGGACAGAGCAGGCTTACTATCCGGAGAAGATCAAGAACGCGGTGGCCAAGGCGTTTGCCAGCGTGGATATGCCGGTGGCGGATGAGGAACTGGACCGGATCCTTCAGAAGGTGGAGGGAAAATTCCCGGAAGGCTGGAAGGAACGGCAGATGCTGTCCGTGGAAGACATTCAGGATCTGGTAGAGCTGACCCTGATGGAAGAAAATTACTACAAGGTTCTGAGAAGCTACATCCTTTACCGTGAGTCCCGTTCCAGGAAGCGCCGGACCCGCAAGGACCTGATGCGGTTTTTCGCGCCGTCGGAGAAGGCGGAGGAGCTTGAGCGGGTACTGACCCGGATTCAGAAAGATTTCGAGGCGGAGGAGTACGGGCTGGAGTATCTGTCCGGCAAATTCCAGGCCCTGTCCAAGCCGGATATGACCGAGAGGGAGAAACTGTCCATTCTGACCAAATCCGCGGTGGAGCTGACGACTCAGGAAGCTCCCAAATGGGAGATGATCGCGGCCCGCCTTCTGCTTCTGGGCTTTGAGACCAGGCTGAAGGATTCCATGGACGCCATTTATATCCATACCTTCTATGAGAAGCTGAAGTACATGACGGATCAGGAACTTTACGGAACCTATATTTTGCAGAACTATACGAAGGAAGAGATCGACCGGTTTGAAAGCTGGATTGACCGGGAGCGGAACCACCTGATGACCTACTCCGGCCTGGAGCTTTTGCTGAATCGGTATGTGATCCGCACGCGCCAGGGAGTGCCCATCGAGACGCCTCAGGAAATGTTCATGGGCATTGCCATGCATCTGGCTATGAAGGAGAAGAACAACCGCTCCCAGTGGGTAAAGCGGTTTTACGATATGCTGAGCAAGTTGCAGGTGACCATGGCCACGCCGACCCTGTCCAACGCCAGAAAGCCTTATCACCAGCTGTCCTCCTGCTTTATCGATACGGTGCCGGACAGCTTAAACGGCATCTACCGCAGCATTGACAATTTTGCCAAGGTCAGCAAGTTCGGCGGCGGCATGGGACTGTATTTTGGCAAGGTCCGGGCCAACGGAAGCGCCATCCGGGGCTTCGAGGGAGCGGCCGGCGGCGTCATCCGCTGGATCCGCCTGGCCAACGACACGGCGGTGGCTGTGGATCAGCTGGGCATGCGCCAGGGAGCAGTGGCTGTGTATCTGGACGTGTGGCATCGTGACCTGCCGGAGTTTTTGAACCTGCGCACCAACAACGGCGACGACCGGATGAAGGCCCACGACGTGTTCCCGGCGGTGTGTTATCCCGATTATTTCTGGGAGCAGGCCCGGGATAACCGGGGCGGCGACTGGTACCTTATGTGCCCCCATGAGATTCTGACTATCAAGGGTTACGCCCTGGAGGATTACTACGGTGACGAGTGGAAGAAGCGGTATCTGGACTGCGTCAACGACATGCGCATTTCCAAGCGTGTGATCCCCATCAAGGAGATCATCCGGCTGATTCTGAAGAGTGCTGTGGAGACCGGGACGCCCTTTACCTTCAACCGCGACCATGTAAACCGCATGAACCCCAACGGCCACAGGGGCATCATCTACTGCAGCAATCTGTGTACAGAGATCGCCCAGAACATGAGCGCCATTTCTTCCGTGGACCAGCGGATTGAGACCGTGGACGGGGAGACGGTGGTGGTCACCGTGACGAAGCCCGGCGAGTTCGTGGTCTGCAACCTGGCCAGCCTGTCTTTGGGCAACATCGATGTGGAGAACCGAGAGGAGATCACAGAGGTGACCCGCAGCGTGGTCCGGGCCCTGGACAACGTTATCGACCTGAATTATTTCCCGGTGCCCTATGCCAAGTTGAACAACGAGAAGTATCGGCCCATCGGCCTGGGAGTCAGCGGCTATCACCATATGCTGGCCAAGCACCATATCAAGTGGGAGAGCGAGGAGCATCTGGCCTTTGCCGAGAAGGTATTTGCGGATATTCACTACGCGGCCATCGAGGCCAGCTGCGATTATGCTGTCGAGAAAGGCCGGTACCAGTATTTTGAAGGAAGCGACTGGCAGACGGGAGCCTATTTTGACAAGCGGAACCTGAACGACGAGCGGTGGAACGCCCTGCGGGCCAAGGTGGCGAAAAACGGCCTGAGAAACGCCTATCTGCTGGCGGTAGCGCCGACCAGCAGCACCAGCATCATCGCCGGGACTACCGCCGGCCTGGATCCGATCATGAACCGGTATTTCCTGGAGGAGAAAAAGAACGGCCTGATGCCCAGAGTGGCGCCGGAACTGTCTATGGATACCTTCTGGTATTACAAGAACGCCCATCTCATCGATCAGACCTGGTCTGTGAGGGCCTGCGGCGTCCGCCAGAGGCATATTGACCAGGCCCAAAGCATGAACCTGTACATTACTAACGAATATACCCTGAGCCAGGTGCTGAATCTGTATATCCTGGCTTGGGAACAGGGCGTCAAGACCATCTACTACATCCGCTCCAAGAGCCTGGAGGTGGAAGAGTGCGAGGCCTGCGCGTCATAAAAAGGTTGGAGTGGAAAATGCCTGGCGGGGATCCGTCTCCTGGGATTCCCTGAGGGCACGCTTGCGCTGCGGTTGGTCACGCAGCGGCCACTAAGCGCGCAGCACCGCCGCCGGCGGCACTGCTTGCTAAGTGCCGGCGTGCCCAAAGCGCCCTTACGGGAATTCCCGGGAGACGGATCCCTCCGACGGGAATTCCTAAATATATAATGTATCTGCGTTGTAAATTTCGATTTTTAATTCGGGTTTCAGATGTTGACTGATTGTCAAATTATCCGGATTGTTTGATATTTGCAGGAGCGATAGGACTTCTTAGTAAACGGAAATTTGCATCAGGAGAAAAATGGGGAAGCCGGTTCGGTCTTTTTTCAGGAATAATCACCTTGGGGCCCCATTTTTTGACTGCTGTTTGCAAATTGCCGTGAACTTTAGAAGTCCACGCTCCGAAACTTGAAAACAGTCCGGATAATTTGACAATGGCAATTATAAAACACTGAAATTATTTCAATATCTTAGGAGGAACACGCGACATGGAAGAAATGCTGAAGAAACCATTATTTAACCCGGACGGGGACACGGACGTCCGTCTGCGCCGCATGGTGGGCGGCAATACCACCAATCTGAATGATTTTAACAACATGAAATACTCCTGGGTCAGCGACTGGTACCGCCAGGCCATGAATAATTTCTGGATTCCGGAAGAGATCAATATGAGCGTGGATATCAAGGATTACCGGAGACTGCCGGGGCCGGAGCGGAGGGCCTATGACAAGGTGCTTTCCTTCCTGATCTTCCTGGACAGCATTCAGACGGCAAATCTGCCCAATATCGGCGAATATATCACTGCTAACGAGGTGAATCTGTGCCTGTCGATTCAGACTTTCCAGGAGGCCATCCACAGCCAGAGTTACAGCTATATGCTGGATACCATCTGCGAGCCCCAGGAGCGCAACGACGTGCTCTATCAGTGGAAGGACGACGAGCATCTGCTGACTAGGAATAAATTTATCGGCGATCTGTATAACGATTTCCAGAAGGATAAGGAGCTGGATGTGTTCACGAAGACTCTGGTGGCCAATTATATTCTGGAGGGCGTGTATTTCTACAGCGGATTCATGTTCTTCTACAATCTGGGACGCAACAACCTGATGCCCGGCTCTGTCCAGGAGATCCGTTACATCAACCGGGATGAGAACACCCATTTGTGGCTGTTCCGCAACATTCTTCTGGAACTTCAGAAGGAGGAGCCGGAGCTGTTCACTGAGGAGAAAAAGGCGGTGTACCGGGGCATGATCAAAGAGGGATGCGAGCAGGAGATCCGCTGGGGCCATTATGTCATCGGCGATGACGTTCAGGGACTGAACAAGGGAATGATCACCGATTATATCCAGTACCTGGGCAATCTTCGCTGCACCAACATCGGCCTGGACCCCATCTACGAGGGACATGAGCAGGAGCCGGACAGCATGCGGTGGGTGTCTCAGTATTCCAACGCCAATATGATCAAGACGGATTTCTTTGAGGCCCGCAGCACGGCCTACGCCAAGAGCAGCGCCCTGGAGGACGACCTGTAGGAAAGCAGCCGGACGACAGGAAGATAAGACATAAAAGGAAGATAAAGCATAAAAGGAAGATAAAACATGAAAAGAAAAGACAGCCGGTTCCGGCGCCAAATGGCTGCCGAGGCTGTCTTTTTGTATACATGATTTTGAGATTATCGTCTGGCGGAAAGCGATTTAACCGCAGGCAGGGAACGGGATCAGGCCAGGATATCCTGTCTCAGAATATGCTGGATCCGTCCCTCGTCCAGGCCCCGGATCACTTCGGTCGCCATGCGGACGGTGGCTTCGATGTCCGCTTTGGCACAGTAGTTATAGTGGGTGTGGACATAGCGGCAGGGGATGCCCAGAACCAGCACTGGAACCGCCTGATGGGTCAGGCTGATCTTGCCGGCGTTGGTGCTGCCGCCCCGGCGCACCGCGTCCTGATACTTGATGCCGTACTTCTTTCCAAGCTCATGGGCATACTCGATGAAAACAGGATTGGCTACGTAGCTGTTGTCCATATGGCGGATCTGAGTACCGCTCTTTAAGCAGCTCTGAGCCACTCCGGTCCGGAAATAGAAATCATCTGCGGGAGAGCCCTCAAAAACGATAGCCAGGTCCGGCTTTACCTGCTGAGCGGTTACGGTGGCGCCGCGCATGCCCAGCTCCTCCTGGGAGGCGAAAGCTCCGACCACATCCACAGCCAGATTTTGGCTCTCTGCCTTCAGCGCCTGCATGGTCTCGATGATGCACATGCAGCCGACCCGGTTGTCGAAGGCCTTGCCGCTGCAGATGCCGTGCTTTTCGTCATAGGTAAAAGTCACGTCCGGCATCATGGGATCTCCCACGGCGATGCCGTAATCCTCGATGACCTCCTGTCTGCTGCTGGCGCCTACGTCTACTTTGATCTCCTCGATGGTCAGGGAGTTGTCCTGCTTCTGGGCGGCAGTGAGAAAATGGACCGGCTTGGAAGTGGTGAAGCCGTGGATCAGCTCCCCTCGGCCATTGCGCAGGATGACGGAGTGGGCCGGCAGGTTGGTCAGGTGGAAGCCGCCCAGAGTGATGACGCTGAGCAGGCCGTTGTCTTCAATATTCTGAACCATGAATCCGCATTCATCGGAATGGGCGTCCAGCATAAAGACCGGTTTTCGGCGCTTCTCTGCCGGAGCGTCCGCGTACAGGGCCGGAGCGCCGGGCATGGTTGCGTAGACATTGTGCATGGCGTCATTTTTCAGGTTCAGGCCCTGACAATATTTCTGAATTACTTTTACAACGTCTTCCTCGAAGCCGCTGGGGCCGAAGGCGTTGGACAGTTCTTCGATGATCTTGATATTAACCATTTTTGAGATTCCCTCCGTATTTATATAATGATGTTGGGGTCAAAAGGTGTTTTGCCCCCTATGACGCGCGGATTGCTCCGCGTTTTGCGCTCCCGCAATAGATTTCTAGTAGACAACAAAGGAATGGGCGGTGATGATATCCATCCAGTTTTGGCTCTTCAGGCGGAGCGTGCGCTCATCTACCATCTCCATGCCGGGGTAGAAGGACATCTGATAGGCGCGCTTTAAGTCCTTCAGATTCACTTCATAGACAAATTCTTCCGGAAGGGCGATGCGGCACGCGTTTAACCGCGACCGGATCTGCCCGGGAGTTCCGGACAATAGCCCGGAGACCGCCGTTTTCAGTTCCTTTAGAACCGTGGCTGGAGCCTTGTTAAAGGCGCAGCCGCCTACGCCTCGCTTGGTGGATACGGTAGTGATGGACGGAACCATCTCCCTGGCCAGCTGGCAGATCCGCTCGTCGCCGGACAGGAATACCACAGGAACGCCGAACATGGCGGCGGTGCAGCTGTTCAGCATAAACTCGCTCATCCGTTTCCCGTTCAGGAGAATGTAGTTGCTGTTGCCTGTGGAGGTGTGGCTTAAGGGACTTTGCGGATCCCCTGCCGGCGCATGGTAGCCGATGTAGAGAACCGCGTCAAAGGTCTCGTCCAGGCCGAACATCATGTTGATGGGGTGGCCGCTTTTGCCCCGGATCAGGGTGACGCCCTCGGGCATAGCGGAGATGTCGATGTTGCTTGCGTCTCCGTGGCCGTCCTTTACCACGATCTCCCGGACGCCGGAGTCCAGAGCGGTCCGGCACACAGCCGCCACTTCCTCCGTCATCTGTCGGGCGAAAGCCGCGTAAGCCGGTTCATTCTTGTGAGTCTCGTAACTTAGGGTCGTACCGGCACAGCCTTCGATGTCTGCGCTGATAAACAGTTTCATAATAGATGCCTCTTTCTATTTTGCGGACCGGAATTCAGCGAAAATCACCTTCTGGGGGCTTCGGATTCCGTTCCGGATATTCTCCGGGCGCAGGAAAGGCTGCGGAAAATTCCGCAGCCTCCGTGTCGTATTCGGAGTTATTCCATTGTAGCGCAAAACCGATTATTTCACAACAGCTTCTTCTGCTTTTTTGGCTTCTTTTTTCGCGTCCTCCGTGTCGTACAGATGGCAGTAGACGTAATGGTTGTCGCCTACCTGGTACTTGGGCGGGACCTCCGTCTTGCACCGTTCCATACACTGAGGGCAGCGGGTGTGGAATTTACAGCCGCTGGGGGGGTTCAAGGCGGAAGGAATGCTGCCTTCCAGGATGATGCGGTCCTTCTTGGCCTTGGGATCCGGGATGGGAACCGCGGACAGAAGGGCTCTGGTGTAGGGGTGGAGCGGATTCTGATACAGGTTGTATTTATCCGCGACCTCTACGAAGTTGCCCAGATACATGACGCCGACCCGGTCACTGATGTGTTCTACCACGCTCAGGTCGTGAGCAACGAAAATGTAGGTCAGGTTGTTGGCCTTCTTCAGCTCATTCATCAGGTTCAGCACCTGGGACTGAATGGATACGTCCAGAGCGGAAACCGGTTCGTCGGCGATGATCAGCTGCGGCTGTACGGCCAGGGCCCGGGCGATGCCGATCCTCTGACGCTGTCCTCCGGAAAACTCGTGAGGATAGCGGTTGGCGTGGTAGTCGTCCAGTCCTACCCGGCGGAGAAGGTCGATGACCTTCGCGTCAGTCTCCTGCCTGGTCTTGGCCAGGCCGTGGATGATCAGCGGCTCCGCCACGATGTCGCGGACCGACATCCGGGGATTCAGGGACGCGTAAGGGTCCTGGAAGACCATCTGTATTTTCTTCCGAATGGGCCTCATCTGGCTGGGAGTATATTTGGAAATCTCTTCGCCGTCCAGAAGGATGCTGCCCTCCGTGGGTTCAATCAGCTTGCAGATACTCTTGCCCAGCGTGGATTTGCCGCAGCCGGATTCGCCTACGATTCCGAAAACCTCTCCTCGGCGCACTTCAAAATCCACGCCGTCTACAGCCTTTACGTAGCCGGCCTTCTGGCCGAAATCGCCTTTGGCGGCATAATACTGTTTTAAGCCTTTTACTACCAGTAAATTATCTGCCATCAGTGAATCCCTCCTTTCTGCTGGCACAGCCAGCAGCGGCTCTGGTGGCCGCCGCCCAGCTCCGTGAATCCGGGCTCCTCTTCCCTGCACTTATCGAAAGCATATTTGCAGCGGGGAGCGAATTTACAGCCCTTAGGCATATACTTGGGGTTGGGGACGTTGCCGGGGATGGAATCCAGTTCCTTTACATGGACGCCCAGCTTGGGAATGGAGTTCAGCAGGCCCTCCGTGTAGGGGTGGGACGGATTCTCGAAAATGTCGTTGACGGAACCTTTTTCTACTACGCGGCCGCAATACATGACCACTACCGAGTCGCAGACCTCCGCCACCACGCCCAGATCGTGGGTGATGAAGAGAATGGAGGTTCCGATTTCTTTTTTCAGTTTGTTCATCAGATCCAGAATCTGCGCCTGGATGGTTACGTCCAGAGCCGTAGTAGGCTCGTCGGCAATCAGGATCTGGGGGTTGCAGACCAGGGCCATGGCGATCATGACGCGCTGCCGCTGTCCGCCGGACAGCTGGAAGGGGAATTCCTTCATCATCTTTTCCGCCCGGGGAAGGCCGGTCATCTTCAGCATCTCAAGAGCTTTGGCCTCCGCCTCCTTCTTGCTTACCTTCTGGTGGAGAAGGATACCCTCCATGATCTGGTCGCCGATCCGCATGACCGGGTTTAAGCTGGTCATAGGTTCCTGGAAGATCATGGAAATCTTGCTGCCCCGCAGCTTCCTGCGATCCTCATTGCTGATATGGACGATATCCTTGCCGTCTAAGAGGATTTCGCCCTCGGCGATTTTTCCGGTGGTTCCCATGAGAAGGCCCATGACAGAGAGAGCGGTGACGCTCTTGCCGCTGCCGGACTCGCCTACGATACCCAGGGTAGAGCCTTCCTTCAGTTCAATATCCACGCCGTCCACGGATTTTACCACGCCGCTGTCCATGTAGAAATAGGTGTGCATGTTTTTGATCTCCAGGATGTTCTTGCCGTCGGCGCCCGGTTCCATCTGAACTTTTACTTGATTCATCGTATTATCAGACATCTCAGCACCTCCTTAATCAGTCAGCTTCGGGTCGAGGGCATCACGCATGCCGTCGCCCAGCAGATTGAAGCTGAGAACGGTCAGGAAGATAGCCAGACCGGGGAACAGAGTGATGTGCCAGCTGCTCATCATGTAGTTACGTCCGTTGCTGAGAAGCAGTCCCCACTCGGGAGTAGGGGGCTGAGCGCCCATGCCAAGGAAGCTTAAGGAAGAGGCGGTCAGGATAGAGGAACCGATGGACATGCTGTACTGTACGATAATGTCCGGAATCGCGCTGGGAAGAATGTGCCGGAACAGGATTCTGGCGTCTCCCGCGCCGATATTCCTGGCGGCCTGGACGAACACGCTGTTTTTGGTAGCCAGCGTATTGCCGCGGACCAGCCGGGCGAACTTGGGAATATTGAATACGGCTACGGCGATAACCACGTTTACCATGCCGTTGCCCAGGATTGCCACGATGGCGATTGCCAGGATGATGCCGGGGAAGGCAAACAGGGCGTCGCAGACACGCATGATCAGCGCGTCGATCATGCCGCCGTAATAGCCGCCGATGAGGCCCAGTATAGAGCCCACCACTGCCGCGATGGATACGGAGAACAGGCCGACGCCCAGGGAAATGCCGGTGCCGCACAGGATGCGGGAGAACAGATCCCGGCCGAATTCGTCAGTGCCGAAGATATGGGCGGCGCTGGGGGCCTGCATAATGGCGCTGTAATCGTACTCGTTGATTCCGTAGGGAACGATGGAGTAGCTGATGAAGGACAAAAGCACCAGGAAGAGAATGAAGATCAAGGCTGCGATAGCTGTCTTCTGCTTCTTGAATTTCCGGACAAACTCGGAAAATGGCGTGCTGATGTCGGTTTTTTCGGTTAAAACTTTTTTCTTTGCCATTCTGCTTTCCTCCTTCCTAGCTTAACTGAATCTCCGGATTGAGGACGGCGTAGAGCACGTCCACGATCAGGTTGATTACGACGAAGTGCAGCGAGAAGATCAGGATCAGGGACTGGATCGCCGGATAATCACGATAGTTGACAGATTCGATCAGCAGGTTTCCAAGTCCCGGGAAAGCAAACACCTGCTCGGTAACCACGGAGCCGCCCAGAAGGAAACCGAACTGGAGGCCGACGACGGTTACGACAGAGATCATGGCGTTGCGGAATGCGTGGCGCCAGACGACGACCTTTTCCTTCAGGCCCTTGGCGCGGGCGGTGCGGATGTAGTCGTCCTTCAGCACCTCTATGATGGAAGAGCGGGTAAAGCGGGCGATAATAGCCGCGATACTGCTGCCCAGTGCAAGCGAAGGAAGGACAAGGCTTTTCCATGTTTCCGCTCCGGTAGTCGGGAACCACCGCAGCTTTACGGAAAAGATCATGATCAGCATGAAGCCCACCCAGAAGGAGGGCAGGGATATACCTGAGACCGCCACCGTCATGCCTGTGTAATCCTGCCATTTGCTTCGGTTTTTGCCGGACCATACCCCCAGCAGGATTCCGGCAATGGTGCTCCATGTAAGCGCCAGCAGGGTTAATTTGGCTGTGTTGGCGTAACGGTTGGAGATTTCAACCGTTACCGGTCGTTTGGTTCTCAGAGAGGTTCCCAAGTCACCGTGAAGAAGTCCCGTCACATAGGTTATGTACTGCTCGTGAACAGGCTTATTAAGACCCAGCTGTTCCCTGACGACCTCAACGTCTTCCAGGGTGGCCTGTGGTCCCGCCACCAGCCGTGCCGGATCGCCCGGAATCATACGGACAAAGAAGAATACGAAAGTTACCACGATGATAAGGGTAGGGATTACACCGATAATTCTCTTAATTACATATTTAAGCATACACTCTACACCCTTTCTTCAATCTCCCGGATAAAAAATGGCCTGGCAGGAAAGCGTCCCGGCCTCGCTGCCAAGCCATATTTTTATCTCAGTATCACTCACTGAAACAGTTTATTTGTACATTTTAGCGTTTCTAAGGTTCAGACATGCGTCTGGGAACAGCTTCGCGTCAACGATTCCAGCGGAAGTAGCCCAGGTGTTGTCATCGGTGCACAGGCAGACAAGGGGGCTGTCCTCCCAGATGATATCCTGTGCCTTTGCGTAAGCGTCTGCTCTCTTGGCGTCATCCGCGGTGGTAAGAGCGTCCTGAAGAAGCTGATCCAGTTCCGGATTCTCATAGTAGCAGATGTTGTAGCTCATGGGCGGCTCGGACTCTACGGCAAGCAGCGGACGGATACCCCAGTCAGCGTCGCCGGTGGAGGGAGACCAGCCGATTACATACATCTCAACCTCGGCCTCAGCGCCGGGAGCGGTGGTATCCTGAACCTTCTCGTTAACAACAGCGTTCTCCAGAGAATTCAGCTCCAGGGTGATTCCTACCTGAGCCAGCTGCTGCTGCAGGAACTCACACTGTTTCTGGTTAGCCGTAGTGCTGGCGAAGATCACGCTGGTGGTAAATCCGTCAGGATAACCGGCCTCTGCCAGAAGTTCTTTGGCCTTCTCAGGATCATAGGGATACGGATCGTTAGCCTTGTAGAACTGTACGGACGGTCCGATGATGGAAGTACCGGGAGTTGCGATTCCGTTCTTAACGACGGCGCAGTACGCGTCTTTGTCGATGGCGTAGTTGATAGCCTGACGCACGCGGACATCGTTGAAGGGAGCCTTCTGGTTGTTCATCATCAGATAACGAACAACGATACCCTCTTCCTGAGATACCACTACATTGGGATCGCTCTTCAGAGTCTCCATGTTCTCAGAGGGAACAGGCTCGATCATCTGAGCGTCGCCGGACTGCAGCATAGCGACACGGGTCGCGCTCTCGGGAACCGGAACGAATTTGATGGTCTTGAATCCGGCATCGGGATCTACCAGGGCCTCGCCGCCGCAGATCTCCGGATCATAACCCCACCAGTCTTTGTTCAGAGCGATGGTTGCATGCTCGCCGGCAACCCACTCTACGAAGGTGTACTGACCGGTTCCGACAGGAGCCTTAGCAGCTTCCTCATTGCCTTTGGCAATAACCTGGGGGCTGACGCACACGCAGGCGGGATGAGCCAGTGTGGGGATGAACGCGCCGAAGGGCTCTTCCAGAGTAACCTTAACGGTATAGTCATCCACGATCTCTGTGGACTTCAGAATGTTGCACAGCAGGGTGGTTCTCTTCAGACCCAGCTCCTTGTCGCCCCAGCGGTCCAGGTTAGCCTTGGCAGCCTCGGCGTCCCAGGGAGTTCCGTCGGTGAAGGAGATACCCTGTCTCAGATGAATCGTGAACTCGGTAGCGTCGTCATTGGCCTCATAATCGGTAGCCAGCATGGGGATAATAGCCATGTTATCGTCAAAACCGAACAGACCGTCCATGATCAGTCTCTGAATACCGCCGGACAGAGTGTCGCTGGTATCCATGGGGTCCATGGTGGTAAAGTCTACGTTGATTCCTACTACCATGTCGTTTTCCTGTGATACAGATGCGCCTTCGGGAGCTGCTGCTTCTGTCTCAGCGGCTTCCGTCTCAGCTGCCTCTGTCTCGGCTGCCGCGCTGCTGTCTGCCGCAGCGGCAGTGGTCTCAGCGGAACCGCCGGCGCTGCCGGAATCATTTCCGCCGCCGCATCCTGCAAGTGTAACCATAGATGCAGCCAGAACAAGAGCAAATACTTTCTTCATGTTCTTTTTCATAAATTTCCTCCTCGCTTTATTTTCTTTCTTCTGCCGTCTTTTCCATAACAGACAAGTGTCCGCACAGGAAAGACAAACATATCAACTTTTATATTGTAGCACTTTAACGTCCTATCTGTCAATGAACAAATTTGTATAATATATAGGAAGATTGGCAAATATATTAGGACGATTTTTTGTGATTTACAAGAATCGCCATTAATGCTATACTATGTCACGACAAAATCCGAAGAAAAAGAGGCGGCTTAATATGATTCCTCAGATTGGAATTACGACGGTTAATTTTAAGAGACCCAATGGAAACAGCGTGACCCACGCGATCAATGATTCGTATGTTGACGCGATCATAAAGACAGGAGGGCTTCCCTTTCTGATTCCTGTTACGGGCGATGAGACGCTGCTTAACGCTTATGTGGAGAAAATGGACGGCTTCCTCTTCTCGGGCGGGGTGGATATATCTCCAAGCTTCTACGGGGAGAATCCCCACCGGCTTCTGAGCGATACCAGCCTGGCGTTGGACCGGTGCCAGATTCCTCTTATGCGGAAGGTAATTGCCGCGAGAAAGCCTTTCCTGGCAATCTGCCGGGGACATCAGGTGCTGAATGTAGCCTGCGGCGGCACCCTGTACCAGGACGTGACCCTTCACGGAGAGGTGATGAAGCATTTCCAGGCCACCGATAACGGCGATTACAGCCATCTGGTGCATATTGAGAAGGGAAGCCGCATTCACGAGATGTTCGGAGATACGGCATGGACTAACAGCTTTCATCATCAGAGCGTGAAGGAGCTGGGCAAAGGGCTTGTAGTCACGGCCCATGCGGAGGACGGCATCGTGGAGGGCGTGGAACTTGCGGATTATCCTTACGGCCTTGGCATTCAGTGGCATCCGGAAGCTATGTTCACGGCAGAGGACAGTATGCGTCCCTTGTTTGCGGGGCTGATCGAGGCCTGCCGGAAGGAAGGCTGATATGTTGGATATATTTAAGAATTAAGAATAAGAAATGAGAATAACCAGAATAGCTAATGACGCGGCAGCAGGCGGCCGCCCGGCCAGAGAGATACTGACCAGGCGGCCGTTTTGTTATGCGCTCTTATGACGGCTCTGTAGTATGCCTTGTGATGCTGCCGTATTTCTTACGGTTCTTTATGAGATGATTTGGCCTCAGGCGATCCGGCGCACGGTAACCGCCGTGTTGGTGAAGGTGGTGTCAGCGCTGTTGGGCACCAGTGTAATGGCGGTGGTGCCGTCGGGTACCGTTACGATGGTAGTGGCCGCCAGTGCCGCCGTATCAGCGGCGGTGGCTACGGTGCTGCTGACGGTGGTGCCGGGGATGGCGGCGCCGCCGCTGGCGAGATAAGCGCTTACGGTGCCGGGAACTGTCCCGGTGGGAATGGAAGCCGTGGTATTGTAGGAAATCTCATAGGTGCCCGGCTCTGTCAGTGTAATGTCAGAACTTCCCGGGGTGTGAGTGACGGCTGTGCCCGTAGAGGCCTGATTGGCGGCCAGGGCCAGGGCGGTTCCGCTGGTTCCCGGCGTGGCCGCGGCGTTGACTGCCGTCAGGGCGCTGGGCTCCGGGGCAGCAGGCAGTGTGAACGTGAGGGTCACATTGCTTCCGGTGCCGGAAGAGGCAACGGAAGGCGTCGAGCCGGCCGGTCCCACGACCACCGGATTGACTGTAACGGTCGCAGGCGTTCCGGTCGGTCCCACAGGTCCCTGAGGCCCGGCAGGACCTGCGGGGCCTGTTGCACCTTGAGGTCCGGCAGGACCTGCGATTCCCTGCGGCCCTGCAGGTCCCTGAGGTCCGACTGCGCCGGCGGGTCCGGTTTCACCTGCAGGCCCCTGGGGACCGGTAGCGCCCTGCGGCCCGACAGGTCCCTGCGGTCCGGTAGGACCTGCGATTCCCTGTGCCCCTGCGGCACCCTCCGGCCCGACAGGACCGGTAGGTCCGGCGGGGATAGTGAAATTCAGGATGGCCGCCTGCGCGGTGCCTACATTAGTGACGGCAGCATTGGTTCCGGGGGCTCCGGTAGTCACGGTGCCGGCCGTTACGATGGCAGCAGGTCCGGTTACTCCGGCAGGGCCCGCAGGTCCCTGCGGTCCTGCCGCGCCGGTCACTCCGGGAAGCCCCTGTGGTCCCTGCAGTCCCTGAGGCCCTTGCGGCCCCATTGGTCCCTGGGGACCTATAGGCCCGGTTGATCCGGTCGGCCCCTGGGAGCTGGCAGGAACAGGAATTTCCCATGGTCCTGCCGGCATCTGAGGTCCGTGGCAGCAGCCGGCGGGATTGGGGGCCGGGCAGCAGCCTGGGTTAAAGCATCCGGAGTTGGTTCCGCAGCAGTTGTCTGCGGGGCCCATATTATTACAACCAAAGTTTGGATTAAAGAACATATGATTACTCCTGTTTTCTCAGCGTTCTAGTGTATCATATGTCCGGGGTACAGGTTTGGTTCGTCCCCATTCCGGCCTCCTCCGGTTCGCCAAGGTACCTGCGGCAGATCGCCAGATTGGCTTTCGGGAGGGCGTCGTAGCAGTCCCACCGGACGAAAGCGCCTTTCCGGTCCGGCGGCTGGAGCTGAAGGGCGGTCCTGTACCAGAAGGCGGCGGTTTCGTACTGGCCGGATTCCAGAAAGTGCCGTCCGATCTCGCAGCAGATCTCTCCCCTGGGAGTGTCCATCTGGAAGCTGTGAAACAGGGCGGTCAGCTTCTGCTGGTGAAGCCCCAGGATCCGGTAACAGTCCGCCAGATTCAGGCAGGCCTCGATCTTATTTTCCGCCCAGCCGTCTCCCTGCAGAAACTGGACGAAGGCGCCGGCGGCTTTCTGCCAGCATTTGTGAAAATACAGTTCTCTGGCATAGTAAAACAGTTCCCGTCCTTCGAGATGGCCGTCCCTGGCCAGTATTTTTTCGTAGATGCGGAGATTCCTGTCCGGGTCGCCCGGTTCTGTTTTTCGGTGAAAGACGGTAATATCGGAATATAGGATGGCGCCCCGCGGGCGGATGGCCTCGTGGACCGGTCCTTCCCAGCGATATTCCCGGCTGTTTCGCACCATCCGCTCCCGGTAATAAGAAAAAAGCGGCCGGCCGTCAGGGTCTTCCGCTATGGTATAGTTCATCATCACAATATCTGTGGACGGATCCAGGGTTTTTTTGAGCCGCCGCAGTTTTTCGGCGTTTTCCTCCGTGATCACGTCGTCGGCGTCCAGCCACATGCAGTAGTCCATAGACGCCTTGGAGAAGGATTCGTTCCGGGCGGCGGCAAAATCATCATTCCATTGGTATTTATATACATGTTCCGTATATTTTTCGGCAATTTCGGCGGTCCGGTCCGTGGAGCCGGTATCGACGATGATGATTTCGTCGGCAAAGAGTTTGGCAGGCTTCAGGCATCGGTCCAGCACAGCTTCCTCATTTTTCACGATCATGCATAAACTGACAGTAACCAAGATATCGTCCTCCTGTGGGAAACGGCCGGCGGCATGGTCCTGCATGGCGCGATGGAGATATGTCCGTGCCGGCAATCATAACGTCAGTTTATAGTATGAGGAAATGCGGCGGAAGGCACCTTTTGAAGTTCCCGCGCTGAGAAATCTATTCGTCGAATTCCGCGATTACGTAGTATCCCCGGTCGTTCTCTTTGATGTCCCGGACGATTCCCCTGGTGGATTTCAGCCGGTCCCGCCCTTTATAACATGCGGACATGGCGACGGCCGGTTCTATGATATAACTGGTTCCGCTCAGGGCCTCATGCGCGGTGATTTCCACTTCCTGGCCGATTTCCACCAGCCCCTGGCGTTCCATCTTAAATTCAATCTGTCTCATGCTGCATCCTTTCTTTGAAAATGCCGGTAAAAAGCAGTACCGGATCTCAGCGGGCACAGTCCGCCTGCCTTTATCATTATATAAAGCCGGGAGCCGTTTGTAAAGAATTTTGACAAGGCAGGGCAATTATGATAGAATAGCGGAGAAAGTGCCGATGACGCCTGCGTCAATCGGTAATTGACAAGTATTGCCATCGAGGCATCAGCTGAGATGGTAAGCATAGATAGCGGCTTTTACAGGAAATTACAGGCAGACGGTGAAGATGGAAGACAAAAAAATTTCCCGGCTTTACGACAGATTAATTGAATATTGCGGTTCCGATGTGTATCCTTTCCATATGCCGGGCCATAAGCGGCAGCTGGGGGATGGACCTGCGGATGGATTTCCTGATCCCTATTCTATCGATATCACAGAGATTGAAGGATTTGATAATCTTCATCATCCGGAAGGGATCCTGCGGGAATCCATGGACTGGGCGGCAGAAGTCTACGGGTCGGACAGAACCTATTATCTGGTCAACGGAAGTACCTGCGGCGTCCTGGCGGCGATCTGCGCCGCGGCAGGGAAGACCCCGCTTCATGGTTTAAGGAAACAGCGGTTTCTTATGGCCCGCAACAGTCACAGGTCGGCCTACCACGCCGCGGAGCTTCTGGGAATCGCGACAGAGTACATTTATCCACAAATTCTTGAAGAGACAGGCCTGCAGGGTGGATTACTGCCGGAAGAAATTGAAAAAATGTTGATAACCGGTGAATTCGGAGCGGTTTTTATCACCTCTCCTACCTATGACGGGATTGTGTCCGATATCCGCGGAATCGCGGATGCCTGCCACCGGCATGGCCTGCCGCTGATTGTGGATGAAGCCCATGGGGCTCATTTTCCGTTCAGCCGCAGATTTCCGGTATCGGCTCTTGATCTGGGAGCGGATATTGTAATTCAGAGTCTTCACAAGACGCTTCCGGCTTTTACCCAGACTGCGGTGCTTCATGCGCGGAGAGGAAGGGTGGACCTGGAGAGGCTGGAGCATTACCTGCAGATTTTTCAGAGCAGCAGTCCGTCTTATGTATTTCTGGCGGGGATTGAGCGGTGCATCCGGTATATGGACGGTCCGGGCCGTGAGAAGATGGAGGAATTTGCCGTTCGGCTGGACAGCTTGAGAAAGAATCTGAGGGGGATGAGACACCTTCGGCTGCAGGATGAAGATGCAGTCGGCCGGGCAGGAGTATATGCTCTGGATAGGTCGAAGATCATCGTGTCGGTTGGAGATAGCGGCCTTGACGGGGAGAAACTGATGGAACTTCTGAGAAACCGGTATCATCTGGAGCTGGAAATGTGCGGCCCCGGCTATGTGACAGCCATTACCGCGCTGATGGATACGGAAGAGGGTCTGAGCAGACTGGAGAAAGCATTTTTAGAGATTGACGGGATGGCGGACGGCGGGATAACCGCTGAGAGTGTTCCAAAGGACGGAGATTCCGGATTGCGGAGCGGGGAAAGGCCGGCAGTTGCGGCCCATATTCCGACGGGTCTTTCTGACCGCTGCCGCCCACAGCCGGTTATGACCATCCGCCAGGCAGCGGATAGCCCCGGCTTTCGGGTGAAGCTTGAGGAGAGCGCCGGCTGCGTATCGGCGGAGTATGTCTGCCTGTATCCGCCGGGGATTCCCATTGTGACGCCCGGGGAGAGGCTGAACGAAGAGATTATCCGGCTGATTGGCGAGTACCGGAGGCTGGGACTTCCGGTTCAGGGCCTGGAAGATTACGCGGCGGAATATATTCGTGTGGCGTCGAAGGGGCAGTGAACGGTCCGGACAGTCTTCGGATCGTTCTGCTCAGCTAAAAGAGCGGATACATTTTCAGCCCCGGTCATTTTACGAACTTTACACGTTTCAGCGGTTATGATATACTACTGGATATGAAAGAGGGTGCGTCATGGGGAAGGTGATCGTTATAGAAGGAAGCGACGGCAGCGGCAAGGCTACCCAGACGCGTCTGTTATACGAATATCTGAAGGATCAGGGAAAGCCGGTGCGGATGGTCAGTTATCCCGACTATGACAGCCCTTCCTCCGCTCTGGTGAAGATGTATCTGGGGAGAGAGTTCGGCGCGGACGCTTACGCGGTCAACGCTTATGTGACCTCCGCTTTCTATGCTGTAGACCGTTTTGCTTCTTATTTAAAAGGGTGGAAGGCGTTTTATGAGGGCGGCGGCGACCATATCGTCATCTGCGACCGCTATGTGACCAGCAATATGCTGCATCAGGCATCTAAGCTGGATTCCCTGGAGGAGAAGCTGGCGTTCCTGGACTGGGAATACGATTTTGAGTATGTGAAGGGTGGGCTTCCTGTGCCGGATCATGTGTTTTTCCTGGATGTGAAGCCGGAGGTATCTCTGGAACTCATGAAAGGCCGGGAGAATAAGATGACCCATCAGGCGGCCAAGGATATTCATGAAGCCGATCCCCAGTTTCTGGCAAAATCGTATCATAACAGCATGCTTCTGGCGGAGAGATACGGCTGGGACAGGATTGACTGCTGCGATGAGCAGGGAAATATGAAAACCGTGGAGGAAATTCACGGATTGATCAAAGAAAGGCTTACAGTTTTATGATCAAGCTGAATTTTACGGAGGACTAATGACATGAAAAAATTGATGAGGATTCTGGGGGGGGTTAGCCGGCGCCCTGCTGGGAATTTTTTGGATACTGCCGGTTATGACGGCCTGGGCCGGGGCGGAACCGGTCTATGAGGGAGAAAACAAGATTTATTACCGGCTTTCTGATGGAACCATGGGCAATGAACACTGGGAGAAGAAGGGGCAGGACTGGTATTACGTGGGAGAGGACGGCCATATTCTGAAGGATAACGTGATCGCGGCCTATGATGATAATTATTATGTTCTGGATGAATCCGGCAGGATGCTCCGTTCTCAGACGGTCTTTAAAAACGGCCTCAGCTACGTGATTGATGAAAGCGGCGCGGCGAAGCCGGAAGAGACGGAGGAAGAACTGATTTTGCGGGAGTACGCTTCTTCCATCATAACGGATATTACCAACAATTCTATGACACTGGAGGAGAAATGCGACGCGGTTTTTAATTATCTGTGGGTTGATCTGGCTTATGACCAGACCAATGAGACAGATGGAAATATTGTGGATTCTGCCATGAAGGCTTTTGATCTGCATCGGGGCAACTGTTATGTGCTTTTAGCGAAAGCCCATTATCTATATCAGGCCATAGGCGTGAAGGATATGGTGGTGCAGGCTGTGGGAACGAACGGTGAGCCCATCGGTCACTGGTGGAATTTGATAAAGATAGGGGACCGCTACTACCATACGGACAAGACGCCCTTTGCGGGATTCGCGGGATGGAATCGCATGACTACGGAAGAGTTTCTGGAAAGCGGGAAAGATAATCCGGAAGTGAATTATCTTCACCAGTTTGACCAGACGAACTATCCGAGATCATAGAAGGAGGAAACATTATGAGAGGAAAAGCAAAAAAACTGGCAGTTCTTTTGATGACTGCCGCTCTTGCGGTCAGCAGCCTGACGGCCGCCTTTGGCGCTGAGAAAAAGGAGTATCAGTTTACTTATGACAAGAAGCAGTATGCGGTCGGCATGGAGGCGAAGACAGCCATGGACGCCCTGGGCAAGGCTGAGAGCAGCCGTGATGTGAACAACTGCGCCAACGGTTATGTGAACAAGGCGTACATGTACGGCGACAAAGCTTTTGAAGTCTATGTGGAGCAGTCCGGAGGGAAAGAAATCGTCGCCAACATTACGCTGCTGTCCGACAAGGCGGCCACGGAAGAGGGCCTGAAGCCGGGCGACAGTGAGAGCCGGGTGACGGAGGTGTATCCGGACGCCCAGAAGGGGCTGGGATCCTATTCGACGGTTTTGGGCAATGTCAAGCTGTATATCAAGATGAAGGATCACAAGGTTAATTATATTTCTTATCTGCAGGTGAAAGAATAGGAAGAGATAGTATGGTTTTCGCGTCAATGACGTTTTTATGGATTTTTCTTCCGGCAACGTTGATCTTGTACGGAATTCTGTCAAGAATCGGGAAGCAGGAGATTCAGAACCTTCTGCTTCTTTTTGCGAGCGTTTTGTTTTACAGCTTCGGGGAACCCAAATACGTGCTGCTTCTGTTGATTTCAGGGATTGTCAACTATCTGTGCGGTCTGGGGATCGGAAGGACGGAAGGCGGACGAAAGAAAGCGGTTCTTGCTTTGGCGGTAATCCTGAATCTGGGAGCTTTGGGATATTTTAAATATTTTGATTTCCTGGCGGCGTCCGCCAACGCCCTGGCGGGCCGGGAACTGATATCGGTCCGGAACATCGCGCTGCCCATAGGCATTTCCTTTTATACGTTCCAGGCCATGTCTTATCTGATCGATTTGTACCGGGGGAAATGCGGGCTTCAGACATCGCTGTATAAACTGCTTCTGTATATTACGTTCTTTCCCCAGCTGATCGCGGGCCCCATCGTCCGTTATCGGGATGTGGCAGAGCAGATCGACTGCAGAAGAACGGATCTGGCGAAATGGAGCGAGGGCGTCACACGTTTTATCATAGGCTTGTCCAAGAAGGTGATTCTGGCCAATACCTTCGCCTCCAAAGTGGATCTGGTATTTGCCATGGACGGAACTCAGCGGGGAACCCTGGCCGCCTGGTACGGGGTCTTTCTGTACGCGCTTCAGATTTATTTCGATTTCAGCGGATATTCGGATATGGCGATCGGACTGGGCAAGATGTTCGGATTTGATTTCCTGGAGAACTTCCGGCTGCCCTACACAGCGGCGTCTGTCCGGGAATTCTGGCGCAGGTGGCATATTTCTCTTTCCACCTGGTTTCGGGAATATCTGTATATTCCCCTTGGCGGCAGCAGGAAGGGAACATGGCGCACTTACCGCAACCTGATCCTGGTGTTCGCGGCCACCGGAATCTGGCATGGGGCCGGATGGAATTTCCTGATATGGGGACTGTTTCACGGCGCGTTTCTGGTAGCGGAGCGGGTATTTCTGGGAGAATGCCTGGAGAAGAATCCGGTCAGGATTCTCAATCATATATACTGTCTTTTGGTGGTGCTGATTGCCTGGGTGTTCTTTCGGGCGGAAACCATGGGACAGGCAGTTGGGTATCTGGGTTCCATGTTCCGGATTGCCGGAGGCGGACAGTGGGGATTTCTGGAACTGTTCGGAAAAAAATGTATCTGCCTGTCGGCAGCCGGCGTTCTGTTAAGCGGAGTGATTCCGGAGAAATATCAGCTTCGGCTGAGAAACAACGGGCTGTTCCGGGCGCTGGCCCTGCCTTGCCTGCTGTTTCTGTGCATTATGCTTCTGGCGGCGGACAGCTACAATCCGTTTATCTATTTCCGGTTTTAGGAGGTCAGTCAGATGGGACAGGAGCGGATGAAAAAATCCGGTAATCTGATATTGTGTGTAATGTTTGTGCTGCTGTGTATCGGCGCGCCTCTGGCCGGAGCGGTCATGGGCGGGCAAAAGGGCAGCGAAGAGGGAACGAAGGGCCAGGAGAACCGTGTCCTGGCAGAGTTTCCGAAGATAGAAGATCTCAGTGATCTGTGGGCGTTCCCGACAGAGTTTGAAGACTGGTTCTCAGACCATCTGTTTTTTAAGTCGTCTCTGGTAAGCCTGAAGTCGAAACTGGAGGCGGGAATATTCGGCGAACTGGATTCGGAGAAGGTCATTCTGGGAACCAGAAAGCCGTGGCTGTTCCATCGCTCGGAGGATGGGCAGCCGCTGGAGACATACAAAAAGATCAACCTATTTTCCCAGGAGGAACTGGAGGAAATCGCTGAGAACCTGGGCAATCTCCAATGGGAGCTTCAGGATGCGGGAATTGGATTTATCCTGATGATATCGCCGGATAAGGAGCAGATTTACGGTTCCGATTACATGCCGGAAACCATACGTGTGCTGCCGGGCGAAAGCAGGACAGAACAGCTTCTCGCGTATCTGTCGGAGGCTCTTCCGGAACTGGCGGTGGTGTACCCCAAAAAGGAGCTGGAAGGGGCCAAGGGACAGATGGAAGGCGTGGATTCTCTGTATTATGAGTCGGATACCCACTGGAATAAAGCCGGGGCCTGGGTGGCTGCGGAAGCGCTGCTTAAGGAGATCGGCAGCCAGAGCGGGAACGCCTACGCCGGGGCTGATATGACATTTCATCCGGAAGGGACGGTTCAGGGCGACCTTCAGAGAATGGCTCAGCTGGGAGCGGATTATAACAGCAGGGAGTATGAAGCGGCATCTCACAGGGAAGTAAATGTCCTGCGGGAGTTTCGGGACCAGAATGACGAGGTGGTTTTGGAAACTACGGAATGCGGGGACGAGGATTGCCTGCCGGTATCGGTTTATCTGTCCGGAGATTCCTTCCGCTGGAACCTGGGGCCGTATATCAAAGAAAACGCCGCCAGGGTCACGATCAGCTCCCGCTATTATTTCAGCACAGACGATCTGGCGGAGCAGGAGCCCCAGGTGTTTGTCTACATGATTGCGGAGCGGTATCTTCATGAGCTGTCCATTCTTCCCGGATACAATACCATGGCTCTGCAGATTCCGGAATGAGCTGTCAAAGGGCAGCGGCTGCTCCATCCCCATATCTGGATAAAAGAAACGCTATACGCGCCTCGGGATTTATGTTATACTTTTGAGAGAAGCATTCCTCTGCGCGAAAGAAGGAGGCGGTTGCATGCCGGGTTTTCACGACATCTTAGGACATGATGCGGTCAAGCAGCATTTTCAGAAAGCAATCGAGGCTCATAAGGTATCCCACGCTTATATTTTGGCGGGGGAAGCCGGAATGGGAAGAAAATCCCTGGCCCACGCCTTTGCCCTGACGCTGCTCTGCGAGAAGGGAAAGAGCGAACCCTGCATGGAATGCCACGCATGCAGACAGGTGCTGTCCGGCAGTCATCCGGATTTGATCCATGTGACCCATGAGAAGCCTCAGACTATCGGCGTGGACGATATCCGGGAACAGATCAATGACACCATCATGATACGCCCTTACAGCAGTTATTATAAGATTTACATCGTGGACGAGGCGGAGAAGATGACGGTCCAGGCCCAGAACGCTCTTCTTAAGACCATCGAGGAGCCGCCGGGATACGCGGTCATCATCCTGCTGACGACCAATCCGGATGCGTTTCTTCCTACGATCCTTTCCAGGTGCGTTCAGCTGAAGCTGAAGCCTCTGCGGGATTCGGTGATCCAGGAGTATCTGATGGGAAGCCTTCACGTATCGGAAGGCGACGCCAAGCTGTACGCCGCCTTTGCCAGAGGGAATCTGGGCAAGGCCATCCGGCTGGCCGGGTCCGAGGACTTCCGCTATCTGTATGATGAGATGGTCTATGTGCTGAAGAACATAAGGACCATGTATCTGTCGGAGATCATAGAGCGGCTGAGGCGGTGGAAGGATGAGGAGATGGATCTTGGCGAATGCCTGGATTTTATGCAGGTATGGTACCGCGACGCGCTGATGTTTAAGGTGACCCAGGATGCCGACCTGCTGATATTCAGGGAGGAATTCGCGGCTATCGACGAGCTGAGCAGGAAGACCGGCTACGATGGATTTGAGAGGATTCTGCAGGCGATTGACAAGGCGAAGATCCGCCTGGACGCTAATGTGAATATGGAACTTGCCCTGGAGCTTATGCTTCTGGTGATGAAGGAGAATTAGAATGACGACAGTAATCGGAGTTAGATTTCGCAACGCAGGGAAGATTTATTATTTTGCCCCCGACCCCTATGAGATAAAGTCGGGCCAGCATGTGATCGTGGAGACGGCCCGCGGCGTAGAGTATGGTTATGTGGTTCTGGGCAACCGGCAGGTAGAGGACGATAAGGTGGTGCAGCCGCTGAAATCGGTGATCCGCCTGGCTACGGCAGACGACGATGCCAGAGAAGCGGAGAACAAGAAGAAAGAGAAGGACGCCTTTAAGATCTGCCTGGAGAAGATACAGAAACACGGTCTTGAGATGAAGCTGATCGATGTGGAATACACCTTTGACAACAATAAGATCCTGTTCTATTTTACAGCGGACGGGAGAATCGACTTTAGGGAACTGGTGAAGGATCTGGCTTCTGTGTTCAAGACCAGGATTGAACTGCGCCAGGTAGGAGTCCGGGATGAGACCAAGATCGTAGGCGGCGTAGGCATCTGCGGAAGGCCCCTGTGCTGCCACAGCTATCTGTCCGAGTTCATCCCGGTATCCATCAAGATGGCCAAAGAGCAGAATCTGTCTCTGAATCCCACGAAGATTTCCGGCGTCTGCGGCAGGCTGATGTGCTGTCTGAAGAATGAGGAAGAGACCTATGAGTATCTGAACAGCAAGCTGCCGTCGGTAGGCGATCATGTGACCACATACGACGGCCTGCGCGGAGAAGTCCATAGTGTTAATGTGCTGCGTCAGCTGGTGAAGGTGCTGGTGACGGCTCCCGGCGATGAGAAAGAAATTGTGGAATACAAGCCGGAGCAGCTGCATTTTAAGCCTCGCCGGAAGAAGGAGAAGGGACATGCCCAGAACCAGGCTCAGGAGGAGGAGCTGAAGCAGCTGGAAGCGTTTGACCGTTCGGAGAGGAAATCCAAATTAAATGATGATTGAACTGAGAGAGCATGAGAGGATCGACGATCTGCAGAGGGGCGGTTATGGAATTATCCAGAACAGCGAGAAGTTCTGCTTCGGCATGGATGCGGTCCTTCTGTCCGGCTTCGCCGATGTGAAGGCCGGAGAGACGGTGCTGGACCTGGGAACCGGAACGGGAATTATTCCGATTCTTCTGAAAGCCAAGACGGAAGGGAAACATTTTACGGGTCTGGAGATTCAGCCGGATATGGCGGACATGGCCGGCCGAAGCGTCGCCTACAATCATCTGGAAGACCAGATTTCCATCGTGCAGGGAGACATCAGGGAGGCCGGCCGCCTGTTCGGGCTGGCTTCTTTTGATGTGGTCACGTCCAATCCGCCGTATATGGAGGTTTCCGGCGGCCTGAAGAATCCTGACCTTTACAGGGCTGTCGCCCGGCACGAGGTGCTGTGTACCCTGGAGGATGTGGTGAGGGAGACGGCCCGGGTGCTTCGGCCCGGAGGCCGGTTCTATATGGTACACCGGCCGGCGCGCCTGGCGGAAATCATCACGGTCCTGCGCAGGTATAAACTGGAGCCGAAACGGATGAAAATGGTCCATCCTTTTGCGGACAGGGAGGCCAACATGGTTCTCATAGAGTCTGTCCGGGGCGGCAATCCCCAGATGAAAGTGGAAGCGCCGGTGATCGTCTTCGAAAAGCCGGGCGTATATACGGATGAGATCCGAGAAAAATACGGATACTGATTGACGGAGGTAATGACTATGGCAGGAAAACTGTATCTGTGCGCGACTCCTATCGGCAATCTGGACGACATTACCCTCCGGGTTCTGAATACATTGCGGGAAGCAGATCTGATTGCCGCGGAGGACACCCGCCACAGCATCAAGCTGCTGAACCATTTTCAGATCGATACGCCCATGACCAGCTATCATGAATTTAATAAGATAGAGAAGGCAAAATATCTGGTAGAGCAGATGCGCCAGGGGATGAATATCGCGCTGGTGACCGATGCGGGGACGCCGGCCATCTCGGATCCGGGCGAGGAACTGGTGAGGCAGTGCTATGAGGCCGGGATTGAAGTAACTTCTCTGCCGGGACCTGCCGCCTGTATCACAGCGCTTACGCTGTCGGGGATGAGCACCCGCCGCTTCTGCTTCGAGGCTTTTCTTCCGGCGGACAAAAAGGAACGGCAGTGGATCCTGGATGAGCTGAAGACTGAGACCAGAACTATCATTCTCTATGAGGCGCCCCATCATCTGAAGAAGACATTGGAAGAACTTCTGGAAAACCTGGGCAACCGGAGAATGACTCTTTGCCGGGAACTTACGAAGCGATATGAGGAGGCCTGGCAGACGACCGTCCGGGACGCCTTAGACCGCTGTGAAACTCAGGAGCCCAGAGGTGAATACGTCATTGTTCTGGAGGGCCGCAGCGTGGAGTCGCGGCGGGAGGAGATGGCCCGGTCCTGGGAAGAAATGAGCATTGAGGAGCATATGGCCTACTATGAAAATCAGGGGATTGCCGGCAAGGAGGCCATGCGGATGGTTGCCAAGGACCGGGGAATCACCCGCCGGGATGTGTATCAATATATGACAGACCGAAAGATTAAGGAAAAGGATTATTGACAATCACTTTTTTTCTGGGTATTATAAAATTGGATGCTCTCTCGAAAAGGGAAATGTTTTTATGGGCGAGAGAAACAGACAATGGGAGAATAGGGTGAAAGGATTATGGAAACAAAGAGCCAATATGTATTAGAGGTTCATATGTTTGGCGGTTTTACCCTGGAGTATAACGGCTGTCCCATATCCGTAGGAAGAGGAGGGACCAGCAAGGTTGTACAGCTGCTCCAGCTGTTGCTGCTGCACAAAGGGGTAGGTATCTCAAAAGAGCAGGTTTCTCAGTATCTGTACGATTGGGATACGGTAGGTGACCGCAATAACAGCCTGAACAATATTATTTACCGTCTGAAGAAGCTGCTGATTGCCGCGGGACTGCCGGAGGAAGAGTATGTCACTCTGAAGAACGGCATCTGTTACTGGAGCGGCAGCATGGAAACTTATGTGGATGTGGCTGCTATGGAGCAGCTGATCGAGGAGGCCAAGGATCAGCCGGAGGAGAAGAAGATCGATCTTATGAAGCAGGCCTGCGATATATACAAAGGCGAGCTGCTTCCTCAGCTTTCCAGTGAGATTTGGGTTACAGTCGAGAATCTGCGCCTTAAGAAGCTGTATGAAGAAACGGTCCGGGAGCTGTGCGGCTATCTGAACGACCGTCAGGAGTACCAGCAGACCTACGATATCTACAGCAGGGTTGCCTCGCTGTATCCTTATGAGGAGTGGCAGGCCTACCAGATCGACAGTCTGCTGGATATGGACCGGTATGAGGAGGCCTATCAGCTGTATCTCAGCGCTACCCGGATGTATTCCGACGAACTGGGACTGCCGCCGTCGGAGGCCATGATGAGGCGTCTCCAGCGCATGAGCGGCAAGCTGATCAATCGGGAGAGCAATCTGTCCAAGGTTCAGTCCATGATCAATGAAGGAGAGCCCCACGGGGCATATTACTGTTCCTATCCCAGCTTCGTGGATGTGTACCGTTTTGTGTGCAGGCAGGTGGAGAGAAGCGGCCAGTCCGTGTTCCTGATGATGTGCAGTCTCCGCAATGTGGGAGGACACAGCCACTGGGACAAGGATGCAGGCGAGCAGCTTCAGGAGGCCATCGCTGTCACTCTGCGGCGCGGCGACATCTACACCAGATACAGCAATACCCAGTATCTGATCCTGCTGTTCGGCGCCCGCAATGAGAACTGCGATACCATCTACAAGAGAATCTCCCACAATTTCCAGACGCGGACCAGGGATCCCTTCTGGCAGGTGGAGTATGAGGTCTCCACAGTGGTGCAGGTGTCCATGAGCCAGCCGGAGCTTCATTTCAGAAAGAATACCGTAAGCTGGTAGGCAGGCGGATATAGAGAGTTTGTGAAAGCGGAGGGCGTTTTCGAGCCATATGCATGGGTTCGGAGGCTGCCCTCCGTTTAGGCTTTTATGGCGGGATATGCTGCGCCGAAGATGAAAGAAATTTTAGATATTTTATAGTTATTTAATTTGTTTTTTGCCTCTGAACGGAGTATTATCTTCTTATAGGAGTTCTGAATATCTGATAAGTTACCATCAGACTGTCTGCTTCTGGGAGTCTGACGGCATGATCTGGAATGATTCAAGGCGCATCTGCCGGGGAATCTGCCGGGGAATCCTATAAATCTTTTGCAAATAAAGTCACTTTGTAGTACAATGAAAGGAGAAACCATATGGCGAAAAACAAGAAGAAGAAAAGATATTTGTCAGAAAACAGGAGGAATCGGCACGGCCAGCGCCTGCCTGTAAAGGAGACGCCGTCACACGAAGTCAGCCGGAGAGAGAATAAGCAGGAAAAGGACAGACAGAGATCTTCAGCTGTCCGTGATCACAAGAATCGGCTGTTTATCCGATTGTTCAGCGAACCGAAGGAACTTCTGGAGTTATACAATGCCGTCAACGGTTCCCGTTATACGGATGCCAGCCAGCTGACTGTCAACACACTGGAGGATACGCTCTATCTCGGGATGAAGAATGACGTGTCTTTCCTGATCGGCAGCGAGATGAATTTGTATGAACACCAATCCACGTGGAATCCCAACATGCCGCTGCGTGGGCTGTTCTATTTTGCCAGGCTGTTCCAGGGGTATGTAGACTCCAATGGTCTGGATATCTATTCCAGAGTCCGGCTGAGGCTGCCTGTTCCCAGGTATGTGGTCTTTTATAATGGGACGGAGCATGAGGAGGAGCGATGGGAGCTGAAACTGTCGGATTCCTTTGAGAAGGTTGGGAAAGAATCGGATAAGCCGGGTATGGAAGCGAATCCCTGGAGACATAGTCCCAGTCTGGAATGTACGGCGCTGGTGCTGAACATCAATTTCGGGCATAATAAGGAGCTGATGGCAGGCTGCAGGAGGCTGTACGAGTATGCTTATTTGATCAGCCGGATACGCTACCGACTGTCTCAGGGAATGACTCTGGAAGGCGCCATCGACCTTGCTATCGACGATTGTATAAGGGAAGGAATCCTGAGTGATTTTCTGACAAAGCACAGAGGGGAGGCAGTTATGGATCTGTTTACTGAGATTTATTCCGTGGAGAGACATGACAGACTGGTGAAAAGAGATGCAAAAGAGGAAGGCAGAGCCGAGGGAAGAATAGAAGGCAGAGCTGAAGGAAGAGTAGAAGGAAGAGCCGAAGGTGATGCGCTCCGAGTAATCTCCCTGATCTGCCGCAAGTTATCCAGGGGCAAGACGCCGGAGGTTATCGCGGACGAGGTGGAAGAGGATGTGGAGGTGATTCGGCCTGTCTGTGAGATAGCCCGTTCCTTTGCGCCGGACTACGATTATGAGAAAATATATGAAGCGGCGCTTGAGGCTGGGGTGAAATTTAATTTATATTTGTAAGGGAGCGTTATTCTAAGATTTGTTCTAAGGGCCGGGTATCCGGAATCAGAATCCTGACAAAAGATTCTGATTCCGGATACCCGGCCCTTCTCTATCTGCGGCCTTGCGCCTGTTCCAGAAATCTGTTATCTGTAATTTCGCACTTGTTCCAAGAGCATGTTATCTGCAATTTCGTAGCCTAATCCCAATAGCGTCTGCCCGGCGGCAAGGGCCGCCGCAGGCGGATAAAATTTTAAAAAAAATTCAAAATTTTTTCATTTTTGGCATTTCGAGAGAGTTTTCGTGAGAGGCAGTGTGCTACTTTATAGTCAGAAATATCGAAGGATGTGGTCGAATGAGTGTTGTGAGGGTTAATTTTTCGGCGCCGAACCTGATGAATATCTGTATTGATCGGAATTCCAGCGGCGGCGCAGGCGGACGGCTGTACCACAAGTACATAAAAGAACCGGTGAGATTCAACGCTGTGGGTGAACTGCTGGACGACATGGAAGACCTTTTCGATATGATCGGGTATCCGGAGAGATCGACACAGCAGAGAACCTTCGAAGATTTACCAGAACCTAATGCCAAGCGAAAGGAGGCGGTGCAGGTGACAACAACAGATGATTTATTGAGACAGTCCGGAGATTTGGCCACCTTTGTAGTGCATGTGAAATTTCGGCAGCATTCGACCTGGCAGGGCGAGGTGGTCTGGGCTGAGAAGAACAAGAAATGTTATTTCCGAAGTGCCCTGGAACTACTGAAGCTGATTGACGGGGCGCTGGACGAGACGGAGTCCGCATAGACGAGAACGACACGATTAGAAACCTGAAAAGATAAATGATTGTTTAGGATTGAGAAAGGGAAGGAGAATAAGTCATGAGGGAGAGAAGAAGAAATTTGGGAAGACGAATCGCAAGTGGAGCTCTGGCAGGCCTGCTTGCAGCGACTTCAGTGATGAACTCTCTGGGGTCGATTACCGCTTATGCGGCGACCGGGAAGTGGAACGGAACTCAGAAGATCAGCTACAGCCATGAGTCCCTGAAGGATATCGAGATTGCTGTAGACTCCGGGAATGAGAGCTTTGGCCCCGGGGAAGATATCAGTCTGAATGTGTATATCCGCAACAATACGAGCGGTACTCTGGAGGACGGTGCCCTGACATGGGCGAAGAACGAATACCTGGAAGACGGTTATTTTGTGGTGCCTGCAGATAATGAGACTGCGGAAGACGCCGTTCAGAAGGATGAGATTCTGATGGATGAGGAGACCACGGAGACTGCCGAAGAGACCAGTGAGGCGGTGCCTGAGGAGACAACGGCAGTGTCTGAGGAGACGACCGCGGCCCCGGCGGAAGAGACCACAGAGGTTCCTGCAGAGGCGACGACAGAAGCTGTCGAAGAGACCAGCGAAGCAGTACCTGAGGAGACGACCGCAGCTCCGGCAGAAGAGACCACAGAGGTTTCTGCAGGGGCGACTACGGAAGCTGTCGAGGAGACCAGCGAAGCAGTATCCGAGGAGACGACCGAAGCCCCGGCGGAAGAGACCACAGAAGCTCCTGCAGAGGCGACTACGGAAGCTGTCGAAGAGACCAGTGAAGCGATATCTGAGGAGACGACCGCAGCTCCGGTTGTGGAAAATTCGGATGGCGAGGGAGACAGCATTCAGAAGGTGACGGGTATTACCCTGAAGTCAGGAGAGACCTTTGAGGTTATCTTCTGCGGCACGCTGAAGGATGCGGAAGATATCAAAAATGCAGCCGTGAAGTTCCAGTTCACTGCCAGGGACGGGGACGGAAACGAGAAGAAGGAAGAAACCTCCTACCGGTTCATGATGGGCGGAGCCGTTATGCTGCCGGCAGAGTATGAAAATGATGGAATCGTGGAAGCAGGAGAAGAAGGAACTCTGTATGTGACCACTCAGATTCCATATATAGAAGAGAAAGCGGAAGGCCCGGCTGTGACGGGATCTAAAGCAGAAGGAGCAGGCGGAACGGGTGCAGGCGTAGCCGGAGGAACTGGCGGAATTGAGAACGCAGCTCCCGAAGAAGAGCCGAATGCCCCTGAGGAGACCGAGGCGGAGCCGACTGCGCCATCAGAAGCAGAAACGGTTCCCGAGACTGCAGCGCCTGCGGAGAGCGAGACTCCGGCTCCCGAAGAGGATGCCTTAACTCCTGCAGAGACAGAGTCTGACACAGAGGCAGCAGAGACTCCCGCGCCTGAGACGGAAGCAGTCACAGAAGCAGCGGCAGAGACTCCTGCGCCCGAGACAGAGGCTGCTACAGAAGCGGCAGAGACTCCCGCACCTGAGACAGAAGCTGCCACAGAAGCAGCAACAGAGGCGCCTGCGCCCGAGACAGAAGCAGCGCCTGCGGCTCCCGCAGAGGAAGAAGCCTCTGATGATCAGGGAGAGACGATAGCGATGGCCAGCGAAGCTCCCAGAGCTTTCTATATGGAGTTTGTAAGATCCACGGATCCTATGATCAGCAATGTAGCGATCGGAACGACGGAAACCGAAGGGACAGCAGATCTCATGCTTCCGTCTGGGATGACGTCCATAACCGTGCTGGATCCGGAGGACAATGATACGGCTGCTCCCTCAGAAGATGAGGCGGACACGGAACCGACGGAAGCTCCGGCTGAGAATGAAGCTGTGACGATCCCGGCAGACAATGAGGTAGTGACGATTCCGGTTGAGAATGAGGCAGTGACGATTCCGGCGACGACTCTCCCGGTGGAAGAGACTTTGGTCTATGATCTGGAAGAAGACGCCGTTAAGATGGCGAAGAATAATGTATCCTACGAGTTTGTGACCTACGGCGTGAAGCTGGAGAAGGTGAAAGCCGTGTACCAGCAGGAAATGAGCGATATGAACAATATCGTAACCGCCGTTAAGTTCAATGTGCCCGAGGACGCGAAGCCCGGTTATTACTATGGAACCATGGCGGTGAAAGTGAAAGCCGGAGATAAGACCTATACAGCGAACCAGGGAATCCGTCTCTATGTGGAAGGCGATATCGTACTGACGGCGGATACAGAGACAGGAACTGTGACGGTGACCGGTCCCAGTGAATCCTTCCCGGCCGGTGGCAAGCTGGAACTTGAGGCAAAGGATGTAGTAACTGAGGAAGTAGAAGGCCTGCAGGATGCCATTGACAAGCTGGCATCTGACGAAGGCGTGGCCCTGGATCACATTAAGGCAGTATCCCTGAAGCTTCTGGTAGACGGAGAGGAAGCAGAGCTTCTGGGCGATGTTAAGATTGAATTCAAAGGATTTGCGAAAGAAGTTGAGAAGGCTGTCGAGGAGAGCAAGGCGGTAGAAGAAGATGCGAACGAGAAGAAGGGAATCGCCGGCATCTCTACTTTCAGCGCCCTGAAATCCGGAGGAAAAAAGATAGCGAAAGCTGATACATCGGAGACAGCTCAGAACGATGGCGCCACAGATGAAGGTGAGGAAACATCCGGAACCACTGTCAATATCGCAACTTATACCTTCGGTGAGGATGGTCTGGTGAAGGCGGGAGCTGCTGATGAGAATGGCGTGGCAACAATTGATGCCAATAAAATGGCGCCGGTGTACCTGACAGGTGAAACGATAGATGCAGACGTATTAAAAGGATATGTTGATGCTATAACGCTGAAAGAAATTATGAGCGGTACCGGCAACTTTGATGATAATAATGCCCCGGGAAATGATAAAGATGCGGACAATGATTTGGTTCGTACGTTTGATGTGGCGACATATAAATATGAAGCTTCTATGGCGTATATTAATAACAGAAATCAGACCAGTGGTACGCTTTATTTACAAGCTGTTCTGCCTATGGATCCGACAGAAGCCAGATTTTATCCGGAAGGCATGGCATGGGTGAGCACGGGAGACAATGGGTATAAAATTACGTATTATGACAGTGCTCAGCAGCCGATAGCAACAGGAGAAAATGCTCTTCCAAATTACAGTTTTAATGTTTCTGCGAATGCGAATGACAGTACAAAGGGTTCCAAAAACAGTGGAAATAATTATAGTTACAGATCAAAGGTAGCATATCAGGTTTTTGAGGGATACTACGTACTGGATAATAACAATACAGTTGTTATTCCGGGTTCTAAAGAATTGACAGTTGCGATTAAAGTGCTGGCGTCTACGAATGGAACGGAACTTCGGCCGACTGCCACGGCGTGGGTAGGAGGTAACACTGCGAATAGCAATGGTACAGGATTGTGTAATAATAATATTGTAGATGGTAATTCCTTGCCCGCAAAAAATGTAATAAAAGTAAGCGCAGCCCCCAGATATAATATTGTGGTCACAAATCCAGAAGGCACTTTGGATTATAAAAGTAATTTCAATTTGCAGTCAGGAATAGATCAGTCTGAGGCAGGTGATGTAGAAACAGTAATTGCTGGTCGTATGCAAAGCTTTGGAATCGGAATTCAGTTAAGAAATAATTCAGCCTCGAAGGGCATTATGGGCATTGAGCTTCCACAAGGGGATATCGAATTTGACTTAAGAGTGGAAGAAACCATTCCGGAAGGCACACAAGAACAACAGAAATATGATTATTTGCCAGTGCTGTGGGATATTATAGGCAATTATGAGGCCACAACTGCGAGAAGGGGCGCAGCCGGACGTAATATGTACTGGGATTATGATGAAAGCCGCTATGCTGGGGGTACGTTGCCTGGGAATAGCGGGGCTGGGGAGAGTGCCTGTTATAATGGAGGTATGTGGAAATTTGGATCCGAAACTGAACCGGGGACAACGCTAGAAGAAGTTAAAAATGGCAGTACGGTAATAAACGGTCGAATAGGAAAAACTTATAAAATCAAAGTCAGTGGCTATGATTTTGATTTGGATAAATTCGACATGCCTATACGTGTGTTAGGGAGCAGTGGTGCTAATGGTTTGATTACGGCCAATGAGAGGTACATATCTGTTGGACTTATGCAAGTGATTGCGAGAGCACCAGCAGCCGTAACAAATGTAACAGCCGTTTTATTGTCTGTAAATGTTAGCGGGGCAAAATTTAATTCATTAAATGGAACTTCAGCAGAGGAATATGAATACAAGGATGAAAAGCAGATAGCATATGCTGGCTTAACAGACAATTCTGTCGATAGGAATACGAACTTGTACCCTCCGGGTGATATTTCTAAATTAAATTCATTTACACTGAAAGACAAAGATAATTTTTATGCGTTTCAGGGAATGATGTCAGATTTCTGGGGTTATCCAGACGATTCTGCTTGCTTTAATGGAGATGACATTCTGATATGGGGCGGGTTACATTTAGGGCGAGCCGATTATCATATTACGGATTTTAATGTATTGCAGAAATTTGATTCGAAAGTATTTAAGGTTCAGCCAGCAGTTGTTGGAGGTAATGATGAAGGTAAAAAAGTAGCTACGAATTGCGGGGAGGGTCAATATCATGGGCTGACTGATGAAGAAGAACCAAATATGAAAGTCTTGTACGCATATGATCCCGATTATCCGCAGGGATGGGACAGTAATGTGGATGGCATGATGGAGTACATGAATCAAGTAAAGGAGGAAGACTTAGTATATGCTGATTCTCTCGAAGATCTAGGCGGTAACGCGTGTGTCGCGGTGCTGATTGAAGTCCGGGATGTCAAGATTCAGCAGATGCGCTATGTTCTCTTTGGTATACCTGTTCATGTAGAGGCTGATCCGTGGGAAGTTGAAAAGGGAACAACATATTGTACCTTGAATACATTACGTGCATGGTCTACCGAGTATAATAATGGCAAACAAGATATTGGGGGCTTTACGTGGAAGAACAATAATAAAGAGGGATGGGTCTCACCGCTGTATGCACTAGAGCCAAGCAAGTCCGGCGACGATTGGTGTTATACGAAAAGGGAATATGATGGAATAGGGAGGACCGCGCAAAAAGCTGTGGGTACCGCATTGAATGGTCAGACTATGATGATATTGAATTATCGGGCACAGGTTGGCCTTGATACGGAACCATCAACAAAAGATCATTTTGATATAGATAAGGGCGAAAGAACGGCCGGATTTAATATCAAGGAGATAAGAACGGTAGTAAATAGTCCTAGCTCACAGAATCCTAGCGACAGCCATTTTGATCCGGATAGAACGACCGATCTTGAGCTGAATGTGAAGATGGATCCCAAGCTTCATATTAACAGTGAATCGTTTACCATGAGAGGCCCGATTAATATTGGTGGGACGGAGGTTAATATTCAAGACACTGTGCTTAAAGTGGGTGTTCCTGTTGAAGTTGAATATCCAGTTGGAGTTGATCAAAACGGAGAGAAAATATACCGCACAATAGAAGTCACACTGACGTATGATGAATCAACTGGCGAGGCTAAAATCAAGATTGAAAATGCGATTGTTGGAACTATCCTGCCCAATATCTATTTTACAGCAGGTATTGGTGATATAAACTCAGATGAAGATGATGTTGTGGATAGCGGCCACTATGCTGCGGAAGTGACGATTTCCGGAAGTGAGGATCATAGTGATCCGTATGAGGAAAGACATAATATAGCCAGTAAGGAGATTATTGTCAGTAAACTGAGCCAGACAGCTCTGAGTAAATCTGTGGATAAGATAAGAGTTGAGATGAATCAACCATTTACTTATACCATCCGTTACGCGAACAAGAGCGAAGGTGCGCTGAACGATATTTATCTGTATGACATTTTACCTTATGGCAGTGACAGTTTGGGGACACATGTGGCAGAAGGTGCAAATTTCAAAATCTTGAAGATAGAAGTTGAGCTAGATACAGGAAATGAGGATACAAATACTGCCATATACGAGAATAAAGTGGAGGGCGACCATAGTCTAATAGATACATGGAGTGTTGATGCATTTAATACCAAATTTGAAGCCATTGCTAGTGAGAATGAAACCGTAAAATATGGAGATAAATTCCATGTAGTGCCGAACGGTTTAACGCACAGTTATTCGTGGGACGATGGAAGAAAACTGGATGCGATTGGCCTGTATGTAAGCCGCCTGGTGGGAAAAACAGGAATCAACTTGAGGGTTACTTATAAACCTACGGGCAATGCCGGTGGCGATACTTACTATAATAAAGCATATGCCTGGTATGATCCAACAAAAAATGGTATGAGCAACAACACGACAAATCCGGATCCGGCAGATGGAAGCGAAGGAACGACGGAAATATCCATTAAGAGTAATATGGTATTTACTGAAGTCGTACAGAGAGGTGTAAGCGGAAAGGTATGGTACGACAAGAATAAAAATGGTAAATATGATGTCGGTGAACGGCTTATTAAAGGGGTGAAGGTTTCGCTTCTGATGAAACAAAAGGATGGAACATATGAACAATGTAAAGATGTTACAGGAGGCGATACACTTGGACCTATAGTAACCAAAGAAGATGGAGAGTATTCTTTCAGTAAACTGAGCGCTGGCGACTATATAGTTGTGTTTGACAACAATGAAGAGGCTGCAGACGGTTATGCTAAGATATTGGATACCTACAAGGGAGCAACAGATTATCAGAAAGCCGATATTTCTGTTGATGATAACAATGACGGTAAAGCATTATCGGAAACTGGCATCAGCAACTATGGTAGTCATAAATATATGATTTGGAATAACTCCAATAATCCAGCTGTGGGCTATGTAGAGCCAGAACAAATGCTCACATATGATGATGTCAAGGTACACCTTGATCTGGGCCTGGTGCGTGATCCCGCGAAGATTAAGCTGAAAAAAGTAGTAGCTAATGAGGCTAAGTTACCGAATGAGGACAACGGATCAAAACATATCGAGGATTATAAGTTCATTATCAAACTGCAGGAAGTAGACAAGGATAAAAAAACTCCCATTGGTAGTCCGATTACAGAAGTTGCTCTTGGAAGCGGTGAGGAGAGCGGATGGTTGTATCTGGATGATTTCTACTACAATGACAGCGACAGCAGAGAAAGATATTTTAAAGTGATTGAAGTAGTTCCGATGGAGTATGATTTGACAGGTGAACAGGGCAAGTATGAAGCTAACACAGTAAATAACAAGCCCAAAACAGAGACAGGGAGTGTTATAGGGCAGGTGTATACGGTTGTTCCCGGAGATACCCTGACAATCACGCTTACTAATGTTCCCAGTCATAAGGATTATTTCCATCATACGGCATCTGTCACCAATGTGGGTAAGCAAGGAGTATTTACGGATGGCACGAGGATTAATGAATACCAAGAGAATCATGGAAATGACGCGGCGTCCCAGAATGGTACAGCTGCAGCTTCCCTGCCGGTGGCAGAAGAGATAGCGCTCGTTGATCCGGATAACTCAGCATCTAAGGCAAGAGACGTAGATGTGGATGACAGATTTGTATAGAAAGGAGATGGTCTTTGTGGATAAAAAGAGTATTTTGAAAAAATATTTACCGACCGGGCTGCTGCTTGCAGCAGCCGCGGCTATCGGAATCACCGGAGCCACGGTACTCCATAACATGACTTTGGAAAATCCCATAAAAACCCCTCCGGTGGACATTACAATCGAAGAAAAGCTGGGAGATAATGGTACAAAAGAAGCCCGATTTATCAATAACGGAGAAGCGGATGCATTTTTGCGGGTGACCTATTCTGAGGGATGGGTATATATAGATGAGAAAGAAAACAAAGAAATCCTGAAGAATGAAGCAATGGTTCTCGATAACGAGGGCAAAGAGACAGGGGAAAAGATAAAGGTTGCTGTACCGCAAGTTGATTTAACCAATTGGTATAAGGATGCTGCGACAGGCTGGTACTATTACAAAAAGATACTTCCTGGTAAGAGGGCAGTTCCTGGTGATACTGACGATCAAGAAAGTATGAGAAGCACTCCCAATTTTACAACAGAAGTGAAGTTTAATTACACAGATAGCGCTGGAAACGAAATTGTAGATGCTGAAAAATATAAGAATGCTGAATACCAGCTTCATTTCACAGTTGAAGTAGTCCAGGCCAGTGATGAGGTAAAAGTTAGTGAAGATGCAGTCCAGCAGTTGTTTAAAAAGGACATCGTTCTTGAAGATGCGGCAACCAGGACAACCGATGACGGCAGGATATTGTGGGAGACTGAAAGTAAGGACGGCGTGATTAGTAAGTATGATGCAACTGTTACCTGGAGTGATATAACCGGCACTGGCGGAAGCAATCCTTAAGGAAGGGAGGCAGACATAATGGAAGAGAATAAGAAGAGATCTTATAAGAAACTCGGCATAGCCTGCCTGCTTTCTGCAGGCGTGATGATGGCCACATTCGGCGGAACCTGGGCGTATTTCAATGAAAGCCTGTCGTTGGATAACCCGCTGAAGACATCCAATACCAGCGTAGCCATGGTAGAAGATTACAATCCCAATCAGTCGTTCCTTCCCGGAGAGACGGCAGTAAAGAGAGTGTTCTTCGAAAATTCCGGCGATATGGACTTGCTTCTGAGAGTGGAGGTGCCGCCGGAAGAAGGATGGTACGATATTCAAGAGGGTACTGTTTCAGATAAAAAGAATGATGCGCTGGATACAAAGTTTGTCATTAAGAATTGGACGGATAGCTGGACTGGCAAAGATGTGACAGATGAAAGAGAAGATCTTGTTCCGACAGGAACGCCACAGCAGGTACCAAGCCAGGATATGAAAAAGTGGTCGGCAACAGAGGACTGGACAGGGGTTATTGAAGACAACAACGGCAAGAGTTATCGTTATTATAAAAAGATACTCTATGCAAAGGATAATAAGGATACAGAGGAAATTGTAGAAAATCAGACGGCTGATATCCTGAGCAGCATCACTCTCAGCACAGATGCAGATGTCACCAATGACAGACATCAGAACAGTTATGGCGATAAGATTTATAAGCTGACCTTCAATGCCGAGGCTGTGCCGGTGGAGGATACACAGCAGACGGCGGCCATGAACGAGTGGGGTATGACGGCAGAGGTCAGTGCAGATGGTACAGTGAACTGGACTCAGGGATCTGCAGCAGGCAATTAAAATAAGTGAAGAAGGAGAAAAACAAGATGAAGAGCAAGAAAAAATTGATCGCAATAGCCGGAATCTTGGGTGTCGCTGTTGTCGGCGGTACATTCGCCTACTTCACCCAGACGGATGCTCTGACCAACCGGTTCCATACGGGAACGTATGAGACGAAGCTGGTAGAGGATTTCAAGCCCAAGGACGGTGAGAACTGGGAGCCCGGCACCACGGTCAATAAGGACGTGCATATTGAGAATGACGGCACGGTGCCGGTAGTGGTGCGTGTAAGCTTTGCAGAGAAATGGGTTAGAAAGGGAGATGGAGATACAGATGCAGCTGCAGATCCTTTCTACAGTGTGGATACAACGGATAAGGAAATGCCGGTTGCACCATCTTTTGTACTGATAGGGTACGGGGATGATGAGCCAGCTGCCCAGGCAAGGATGCGGAACAAGTTTGAGAACATTTATCAGAGCAGCCCTGTGGATGGAGAGGCAAGCGCGGAGGTTGACGACTCCGTGGTCTTAAAGGCGCTGCATGTAGGAATGAACGCGGCGGACGAGGAAGATGACGGATATTGGATTTATAACCCGCAGGATGGTTACTACTATTTTACCCGCGTTCTGGAAGGCAAGGCGTCAGAAACTTCCGACCCAGATAAGACCACACGGCTTCTGGACAGTGTGAAGCTGATCGACAATGTGGATATGGGCAAGTTCGAAGAGAAAAAGTATTATACCACGGAAGGAAATCCGGAAGCACCGGATACTGATCCTGTCAATGCAGAGATTAAGGACTGGTATGAGTTCGCTACCATGAGCGATGCGTCTCGCCCGGAGGGATACCGGTACGCTACGACTCATGAGATGGCAGAGTTGCTGAAAGAAAGCAAAAGTGAGCCTATCACCTTCATGAAGAGCGAGACACAGATAGTTCCCGGTCTTGAAGGCTACAGCAATGCGGATTATACGCTTACCATCACAGCGCAGACCGTTCAGGCGACGGATAAAGCGGTAGAAGAAATTTTCGGAGTGAAACTGGAAGATATGAAGGAGCTGGGCTGTAACTGGGCCCTGGATAAGGAAGGCGACCTGCACAGCGGGGATGAAGCCATAGAGCCGGCAGAGACGTCTGCGGAGGAGACTACGGCAGCAGCTCCTGCTGAGACGCCGGAGGAAGAGGAAACTTCTTCGGGAGCGGAGGAGTCTTCACCGCAGGCCCAAACCCCGCAGGATCCAACAGCGCCGACAGGTGTGCAAGTAGTGCCGGTACCTTCACAGCCTGAAGAAACGGAATCGGGATCGGTTAATCCATAGGGATGACAGTGACGGAACGATCAATGAGAAGAGCATTGAAAGGAGAGGAGAATTGTGAGAATAAGCAGGAAAGTATTGGCTGTGGCCGGCATTTTCTCGGTCGCGCTGATCGGAGGGACATTTGCATATTTCAATCAGACTCTGAGTGCTGTTAATCCGTTGGATACCGGGAATTACAATACTCAGCTGGTAGAAAAGTTCACTCCGAATGACGATGAGAGCGAGCTGAAGCCGGGTACCCATTGGTCCAAGATCGTGGGCGCGAAGAACACGGGAGACTATCCGGTGCTGGTGCGGATTAAGATGGATGAGGAGTGGACGAGGACGAAGGATGACGGGTCTGTGGAAAGGCTGATCTCCATTTCAAGCATCGACGGGGTGAAGAAAAACGATGGCTTCAACGATGCTAGAAGAGGAGAAGGCGAACCGGCCTATTATATGGCGAAACAATCCAAACATGAGAGCGATGACGAGTCAGACAGAGACGGCTATGTCGAAGACGATCACAGCGTTGTTTACAAGAATATCCTTACACGCAGAACGGTCGAAGGAGAATGGGTAGACGGCGGAGACGGCTATTGGTACTGGGACGGAGTGCTGGAGAAGGCAGGTTCTGGAAAGGATGCGACGACTCCGGTGATGGATGAACTGGTGTTGGCCAGCAATGTGGATCTGGGAAAGTATGAGGACCATGAATGGTACGCGATAGAAGAAGAGAAGCCGGATATCAATGACTTGGACGCATGGACTCCGGTGGAACCGGATTGGGGAGATATCCTGGACTGGTCGAATGACGAGACGAAAGCGAAAAAAGAAAACATGAGCCTTAACGAGTATCTGAAGGCCCATCCGGATGAGAAGCTCTGGAGGAAATCCGAGTCCAAAGTAGACCCTGAAAGATTAGGATATTCGGATGCCCTTTATACACTAACAATTACCTCTGAGTTCGTCCAGGCGAATAAGGCTGCGGTGAAATCAATCTGGGGCGATAAGGCTTGGGGTATCGTTGAGGGGCTTGATTTGATAACGACGGATGCAGAGGATGAGAATGTGCTGATCAATGCTAAGACAGCGAATATGCCGCTTAATCCGGAAGACGTTCCGGTCGGGACGGTGCCGTCGGGAGAAGGCGAGACAGAGCCGTCTCAGCCGGCGGAATCTTCACCGTCAGAAGGAGAAACGCAGCAAGGTGCTGAACCGGCGCCATTTCCGACGGAACCATTAGGACCGACAATTCCGATGCCGTCGGAGGGCTGAGTTTAGCAGGTTCCGCAACAGAGAGAACGGAGATATATGACAGATGAGATACCTGAAACTGCTGCTCAACATTCTCTGCTGGCCGGTGTACCTCTGCATTGTAGTTTACCTGCTGATAGCCGCGCCTATGGTGCTTGGCTACCGGCCGGTGGTAGTGCTGAGCGGCAGCATGGAGCCCACCTACCATGTGGGCAGCATCATTTATTATAAACAGGCCGCGTTTGAGGACATCGGCGTGGGAGATGCCATCACTTACCGGGCAGGGGAAGATTCCCTGGTGACCCACCGTGTAACCCAGAAGATGGAGATCAGCCGTGAGTTCGTGACCCGCGGCGACGCCAACAACACGGAGGATCCGAACCCGGTAGCGTATGATCAGGTGGTGGGACGGGCAGGGCGGATCAGCCTCCCATATATGGGGGTACTGGTAAGCTATGGAAGGCGTCCGGCAGTGATCGGAGCGATGGCGGCAATCCTGGTGCTGGGTTTTCTGGCGGATCAGCTGCCCGATGGGAAAAAGGGCAGAGGTTCCGGCGGAAAGGACGGCGGCGGGAAGAAAGAAGAGGCTTAGGGTTTCGCGAGAAGCCCCAAAGGGCCTCAGGCAGCCTGGAGACCATATTGACACAGGGAGAGCAATGATATGAGGAAAAAGAAAATTTTAATCGCAGGAGCGGCGGCGGTACTGGCCGCCTCGATGATCGGAGGAACCTGGGCGGCATGGTCGCAGGTGCTTGTGGCCAAGAATGAGTACGAGACCGCGAAATTCAGTACGTTCCTGACGGAGCATTTCGAGAAGCCGGAGAACTGGCAGCCGGGGATCGAGGAGCAGAAGGAGGTCTTCGTGACCAATGACAGCACGATTCCCGTCGTAGCCCAGGTGACTCTGAGCCAGGGCTGGAACCGGCCGGAAGATCTTAAGATCACGGACTATGTCCAGAATGAAGACGGTACGGTAGAGGAGAACGTGAGAGAGATAATAAAGGCAGGTCCCCTTGAGAACACTTTTGTAGCGGATGAAGATGGGGAGAAGCAATATGCAGCCCTCTGGAACTTCAATGGAAAGGCAGGAGAGGAAGTCTACGTGCTGAAATCCGGCGTTGCAGAGAGCGATGGCCTGCATTTCCATTATACGAACGGAGAACCGCTGCAGACCGTGGATAAGCCGGAGGATGCGAAGGAGCACTGGCTGCTGAAGTCGGAGAAGCCGGATGCGGCAGGACGTTACACGTTCTATTTTATCGGCGAGATCCCGGCAGGAGGCCAGTCTCCCATGCTGTTGGAGAGCGTGACCATGAACCCGCTGCTGGAGACGACGGTAGAGGGCAGCGAAACATATTACGAGGAAGCTGAAGACGGCTACCACACGGTTACCACCACAAAACTTAGGACGCCATATCCCACAGAAGATGGAGAATACCATGGCGGTTATGACGGCTGTGATTATGAGCTGACAGTGTCCATGAAGACCACCCAGGCGACTGCCGGCGGTATGGAATACACCTACAAGGAAGAGTGGGATGAAATTACAGACTATATCTCCGGTTATATTAAGGGACTGGGATATGACGGTTCCAATCGGCTGGGCGATGAGGCGGTGGGCCGCAAGGAACTGTGGATCGTGCCGCAAGGCAGGGAACTGGCATATGTTCCGATTCGTGATGTAGACGGAGAGAAGAAGGCGGACCATGGCAAATGGTTCATGAGCTTCACCAATATGGTACCCGGCGAGACCTACACGGATACCCTGACCATTTCCAACCGGGCGTCCCGCAGCTATACGGTTTACATGCGTATTACCCCGAAGAAAGAAGGGGAATTGGACAGCGATCCGGACATAGAAGAGATCAAGAGAGAACTTCTTGAGAAGATCTATATGGAGGTCTATTATCTGGATGACGATACGGCGGAGAGGCTGGCTGCCAGTCAGCAGGAGGGCGCGGCCGAGACAGATGAGCCCCTGGCGATGAAGGGAACGCTTCTCTATAAGGGAACCTCCACTGGTATAGCCCAGAACTACACAGGGGCTGTGCAGGACAGACCGGATTACGATACCCTCAGGTATCTGATTCCATTGGGACGCTACTACCGCGGAGACGAGGGAACGATCTTTGTGAGACTGACCCTCGACCCGAACATCGGTCTGACGGATGAGCAGGTAAAACGGAACGAGGCCGGAGAAGTGGTGGAGCCGGATTACCGTTACGCTGATCTTTTGACCAAGGTGGATTGGGAGTTCCTGATCCAGCAGGTACCCAGCGGAGGTCCCGGAGGCAATCCGGGCGGAGGCCCCGGTACTTCAACAGTGATTTCCGACAACCCGCCGCCGCTGGCGTCCTTTGATGAGCCGGAAGTGCCGCTGGGGACGATGATTCCGGATGAGGATGTGCCGCTGGCATTCCTGGCGCCTGTGACCGGTGATGAGACTCCGATCATTCCCATCATAGTGACGGCTGCCGCGCTGCTTGCATTGATGGCGGTGTTTGGCGTGCTGGCCTTCGGAGGAAAGAAGAAGAAAGAAGAAACGGCATAACGTATGGATGAGTCGGGTCCGGAGAAAGTCTCCGGGCCCGCATTTATATTACGTCAGTATGCAAATAACACGCCAGTGATGCGTTTTGTATTTTTATAGAAATTTTACAGAATTTATAAAAGCTTTATCCTTTGTTTCTTGCCTTTTCCATGTGCCGGAAGTATAATAAAAGCACTTCGGCGGGCAGTCTTTGCCTGCCAGATTCTGGTATCGTGACCGGATGTTCTCCGGCGGATTCCGAAAGATGATGTTTGTCTGTGCTTATTGTATTGTTTATTGTACTGCTGCGGGGCCGGTATGCCTGCATACGCAGCCGGCGGAAGCGTAAACGGTACAAGCCTGCGCGGAAAGCAGCAAGAAAAAGGAGGAATGTTTATGTGTATGCAAAAGAAGAACGCCGGTGAGTCACGGCCCAAAGGCATTCTGGGGGATCAGATTCCCAGGGAAGAGATATTGGAGAGGATCCATCAGGATCCGGAGATGCTTCGGAAGTATGAGCAGATGCCGCCCTTTGGCCAGGAGCAGTTCCTGAATTATTGCTGCGGTGTGTCCGGCCTGGCAGTCTGTTATGACCCATTTTTCAAGTATATCTTTGACCCGGACAGGGATCCGGAACGGCTGTCCCGATTTTTGTCTGCCATTCTCGGAGAGCCGGTGCGGATAAGGCATATCCTGCCTGCGGAGGGAGGGCGGATCATGGCAGCCAGCCCCTACATTATCATGGATATTGTGGTGGAACTGAGAGACGGTTCCCTGGCCAATGTGGAGATCCAGAAGAATCCTTATAAGTTTCCGGGCCAGAGGGCAGCCTGCTATTCCAGCGATCTGGTACTGAGGCAGTATTCCCGCAGGAAGGCCGGGAGAACGGATCCGATGATCTATGGGAGGATGCACAACGTCTACACCATCGTGATCCTGGAGGAGAGCACGGCGGAATTCCACCGCCATCCGGAGGAATATATCCACCGTTCGGAGCAAAGATTTGATACGGGTCTTACGCTGCCGCTGCTGCAGAAATATGTGTACATACCCCTTGACGTGTACCGGAAAAAGCTACATAATAAAGCTGTAGGAACGGAGCTTGAGGCGTGGTTGGGGTTTCTGGCGTTTGATGACATCGAACGGATCTGGGAACTTCAGGAGAGGGACAGAATATTCCGTGAGATGTATCGGGACATGGCGGAATTCCGGCGTGATATCAAGGAGGTGCTGGGGATGTTTTCAGAAGCGTTGCTGGAGATGGACAGGAATACGGCGCAGTATATGACGGATGAGCTGAAGGAGGAAGTGAAGGAGCTGCAGAAGGTCGTGGAAAGTCTGAAGCGAGAAGCGGAAGCTCAGAAGCAGGAAGTAGAGACTCTGAGGCGGGAAACGGAGGCCCTGCGCAGGGAGAATGCGGAATTAAAGTCCCGTCAGCATTGATGAGCAAAAGCAGATATTCTTGGACCGGCGGCCGTCAGGCCGCCGATTTCCTGCGATAAAATCTGTTTACAGCTGTTTTTCGTTGTGCTATAATGTGAGCACAAGGAGAAGAACTATGAATGAGAAGAAAAGCATAAAGGGACAGCTGGGGCTTTATCTGCAGTGGCCGCTTTTTATGGGTGCATTGGTGATTCTCATGAATGTGGTTGTCGGCGCCATTGATACTGGGGCCGGCCTTGCCATGTGCGGATTTACCATAGTGTACCTGGCTGCGGCTGCTTTTTTGTATATATACAGGCGCAGGAAGCTTATGGCAGGCCTGGTGGAGTTCTCGGCGGATTATGCCTGGATTCAGAAGAATCTGCTGGAAGAACTGGATATCCCTTATGCGGTGACCGATGAAAACGGACGGCTTTTGTGGATGAACCTGTGCTTTAAGGAGCTGGTGAAAGGGAATAAGGCGAAGAACCTTACGATTCCTGCGCTGTTTCCTGATGTGACGAAGGAGATGCTGAAGGAGCTGAAAGAGAGTGTCAGCATTCATACGAATTTCAGCGGAAATAATTACCGCATGGATATAAAATTGTTCCATCTGGGAGCTTATGATGAGGAACTGGAACTGCTGGAAGTGAATCAGGATGCCCAGGAACTTATGGCGGTGTACCTGTTTGACGAGACGGATGTCCTGCGGTATCAGCAGGAGATTTACGACCAGCGGATGGTAGCCGGCCTCATTTACCTGGATAACTATGATGAGGCGCTGGAAAGCGTGGAGGAAGTACGCCGGTCTCTTTTGATGGCCCTGATCGAGCGCAGGATCAATAAGTATATCAGCGGATTGGGCGGCGTGGTGAAGAAGATGGAGAAAGATAAGTATTTCTTCGTCATCAAGCAGCATTACGTGCCGGAGCTGCGGGAACAGAGATTCCCGATTCTGGATGATGTGAAGGCGGTTAATATCGGCAATGAGATGGCGGTCACGCTGAGCATCGGACTGGGCATGGGCGGCGAGACTTACGGGCAGAACTATGAGTTTGCGCGTATGGCCATTGATATGGCATTGGGCCGGGGCGGCGACCAGGCCGTGATTAAGAGCAGTGAGAAGACGGAATATTTCGGCGGGAAGACGCAGCAGAAGGAGAAGACGACCCGCGTGAAAGCCCGCGTGAAGGCCCATGCGCTTCGTGAGCTGGTCAGTACCAAGGAGAAGCTTCTGATCATGGGGCATCGCCTGGGCGATATCGATTCTGTGGGAGCGGCCATAGGTATTTACCGGATTGCCACGGCGCTGGATAAGAAGGCCCATATTGTGATCAATGAGATTACCTCTTCGGTGAGACCGGTAATCGACCGGTTCAGTGAAAGCGCAGGTTATCCCCGGGATATGTTCCTGACTACAGATCAGGCCGTGGAAGCGGTGGACGCCGGGACCATGCTGGTGGTCGTGGACGTGAACCGGCCCAGTATCACGGAAGCGCCTCAGCTTCTTAAGATGGTGAAGACCATTGTGGTCCTGGACCATCACCGGCAGGGAAGTGAGATTATTGATAATGCGGTGCTTTCCTACGTGGAGCCCTATGCTTCTTCTGCCTGCGAGATGGTGGCGGAGGTACTGCAGTATATTGCGGACGGAATCAAGATGAAGCCCCAGGAGGCGGATGCCCTGTATGCGGGAATTGTCATTGATACCAACTATTTTAACAATCAGACCGGCGTGCGGACGTTTGAGGCGGCAGCGTTTCTGCGGCGCAACGGGGCGGATGTGACCAGAGTGCGGAAACTGTTCCGGGATGAGATGGTGAATTACAAGGCACGGGCCCAGGCGGTCAGCCAGGCGGAGGTGTTCGAAGGGGCGTTTGCCATCAGTGAATGTCCGTCGGAGGGGATTGAGAATCCTACTATCGTGGCGGCTCAGGCGGCTAATGAGCTGCTGAGCATCCGCGGTATCAAGGGTTCCATTGTACTGTCCCAGTACAACGGAGTGATTTATCTCAGCGCCCGGTCCATCGATGAAGTGAATGTTCAGGTGATGATGGAGAAACTGGGCGGCGGCGGACATCGGTCGATCGCGGGGGCACAGCTCAGGGATGTGACCATAGGGGAAGCCAAAGAACAGCTGAAAGCTGTGATCAGGGAAATGATAGCGGCCGGAGAGGTACAGTAGCATGGAACGCCGGCAGGCTGCGCGGCGCGAATACCCAGCGGCGGGTTCTGCGGGCGCCGGCAATGACAGACAGGAGGAATCAGAATGGATATCGTTTTATTGGAAGATGTGAAAGCACTGGGCAAGAAGGGGCAGGTCGTGAAGGTAACCGACGGCTATGCCCGCAATTATATACTGCCGAGGAAACTGGGCGTGGAGGCTACGCCTAAAAATCTCAATGAGCTGAAGCTGCAGAAGGCCAATGCGGAGAAAATGGCGGCCAGGCAGTTACAGGAAGCCAAAGAGCTGGGAGGGAAATTGTCGGCTGCTTCAGTGACGGTGGCGATTAAGGCCGGCGAGAACGGCAAGGCGTTCGGTTCTGTGTCCGGCAAGGAAATCGCTAAGGCTGTGTCTGAGCAGCTGGGCCTGGAACTGGACAAGAAGAAGCTGGTGCTTCCTGAACCGCTGAAAGTATTGGGCGTTCATCAGGTCCCGGTGAAGCTTCACAAGGATGTCACTGCCCGGCTTACGGTGAATGTTGTGGCCGAGTAAACCCGGCCAGGGGATTCGCTGGGAAGATGGGGCAGAGAGATTAAAGAATTGGAGATAGAACAGGATGGCCATGGATGAAGCTTTAGTAAAACGTGTGCTTCCTCACAGCATCGAGGCGGAGCAGTCCGTGATCGGTTCCATGCTGATGGACAGGGATGCGATCCTTGCCGCCATGGAGATTGTGACGGCGGAAGATTTTTATCAGCATCAATATGGCGTCATGTATGAATCCATGGTGGAACTGTTCAATGAAAGCAAGCCGGTGGATCTGGTGACGCTTCAGGACAGGCTGAAAGAGAAAGATGTGCCTCCGGAAGTGTCGAGTCTGGAGTTTGTCCGGGATATCATTACTACGGTGCCTACGTCGGCCAATGTCAGGTCCTACGCCAGAATTGTCCATGAGAAGGCGATTCTGAGGCGGCTGATCCGCCTGACCGACGATATTGCCAACAACTGCTATCTGGGCAGGGATTCCCTGGAAAATATTCTGGGAGATACGGAGAAGAGAGTATTTGACCTGCTTCAGAGCCGGGATTCCAGGGAGCTGATACCGATCCGGCAGGTGGTTCTGGATGTCCTTGATAAGATTGAGGCGGCATCCAGGACGAAAGAGACAGTGACCGGGGTCCCCACGGGATTTGTGGATTTGGATTATATGACTGCCGGTTTTCAGCCGTCGGATCTGATTCTGCTGGCGGCCCGCCCGTCTATGGGCAAGACGGCGTTCGTGCTTAATATTGTGGATCATGTGGCGGTAAGGAAGAATATCCCGTGTCTCATCTTCAGCCTGGAGATGTCCAAGGAGCAGCTGGTGAACCGTATTCTGTCGGCGGAATCCGGGGTAGACACCCAGAAGCTGCGGACGGGTAATCTGAATGACGCGGACTGGGACGCGGTCGTCGAGGCTGTGGGACGGATCGGAGGTTCCAGCATGCTTATCGACGATACGCCGGGCATTACTGTGGCGGAGATCCGCTCCAAGTGCCGCAAGATGAAGCTGGAGCGGGGCTTAGGCATGGTTATCATCGATTATCTGCAGCTGATGAGCGGCAGCGGCCGCAGCAGCGATAACCGGCAGCAGGAGATTTCCGAGATTTCCAGATCACTGAAGGCTCTGGCCAGGGAGATTCAGGCGCCGGTTGTAGCGCTGTCCCAGCTGAGCCGCGCCTGCGAGACCCGGGCAGACCACAGGCCCATGCTTTCCGATCTGCGTGAATCGGGAGCCATCGAACAGGATGCGGATGTGGTGATGTTTCTCTATCGGGACGATTATTATAATAAGGATTCTGAGGCGAAGGATACGGCGGAGGTTATCGTAGCCAAACAGCGTAACGGTCCCATCGGGACGGTGAACCTGGTTTGGATCCCTCACCTTACCAAATATGCCAATGCGGCCAGACAGCCGGGACGATAGTGTCCCGGCCTTTTTTGGTTACGTCAGTATGCGAGCAGAGCGCCAGTGACGCTCTGCTCGTATTTGCCCACCATGGGCGGGCTCTGCCGGGTGAAAGACCCGAGTGCGCCTGGCGGCGCGCGTTTTTGAGTTTATTTCCGATTGCAGTCATAATAATGATTCTCAGGGCATATATATGGTAACAAGGTAATGAAATCAAAAGATCAAAGGAGAGGGTAGAATGGCGGAGGCACGTTACTTGATATCGGATGCGGCGAAGCAGGTGGATGTGGAAACTCATGTGCTGCGATACTGGGAGGACGAGCTGGAACTTGCCATTCCGCGCAACGACATGGGGCACAGGTACTATACGGATATGCACATCCGCCTGTTCTGCCAGATAAGGGACTTAAAGAACCGAGGATATCAGCTTAAGGCGATTAAGAACGCTCTGAATAAAATGACTGGTGCGATGGATGATATTACGATCACCGAAGATTTAATGGAGGAAGACATGAAAGCAGCCTGGAAAGAAACAAAGCAGAATATGAGGACGAAAGAAGAAACAGGGAACGAGAACCGGAATAGTGACAGGGAAGCCGCGGGGAGCGATGTTCGGGCGGAAAACGCGCAGGAAGCGCAGGACGGCGTAAAGGAGGAGAAGCCGGAAGACGAGGCGGAACCGGCGGCCCTCACGCTTACAGAAGCCGGGCCTGCCCATATCGCGGATATGGAGGAGAAGATGCTCCGGTTCCAGGAGATTATGAATCATATTATCGGACAGGCTGTGGAGGCGAATATGGCCAGAATCAGTCAGGAGATTACAGAGGATGTAAGCGGCGCCGTCAGCGAAAATGTGACGGACCGGGTCATGAAAGAGGTGGAATACCTGCTGAGGGTCAGTGATGAGAAGGAGGAGGAACGGTTTAAACAGCTGGACGAGACCATCCGCTCCTATCAGAATAAAGGAAAGGGCCGGGCGGAAGCCGCGGCCACGAAGACTCCTTTCTTTAAGAGAAAACGGTTTGGCAGAAGCGGGAAAAAGTTATTCTGAACCGCAGGCGGTGACGAAAGCCTGAAACAGCGCGGCCGCGGCCGGGTCTTTTTCCCACAGGTATTCCGGGTGCCACTGAACGCCCAGAAGAAAAGGATAATCCTTCATCTCTATGCCCTCGATGATTCCGTCAGGGGCCTTGGCGCATACGGAAAGCCCGGGGGCTATCCTGCGGACCGCCTGATGGTGGGAACTGTTGACCTGAAGGCAGATTCGGGGTGATTCGCCGCTGCTTCTGACGGGGGATGGCATATGGATGCCGCATACGGCGCCATTGGCGGAAGATGCGGCTATGTCCGCGGCCGCGGCTGTCTCGCAAATATCGGCAAGCATGCTTCCCGGCGTTACGATTACGGTGTGGGAAGGGCCGTAGCACATAGGCGGCTGTCTGTGGGCGATGGGAAGTTCACGGTTTACCTGGGAAGGAATATCCTGGTAAATATCTCCGCCCAAGCCTATGTTGATCATCTGGATGCCGCGGCAGATTCCCATGATAGGTTTTCGATATTCCATGGCGAGAGACAGAAGAGCCAGTTCCATGGTGTCTCTTTTTACGGAAATCTCGCCGCAGCCGGTTAGGGTTTCTTCACCGAAGAAGAAAGGATGAGGGTCTGCGCCTCCGGTGAACAGGATTCCGTCCAGCTGTTCTGCAAGCTGCCGCAGGTCGTCTTCCTCAATCTCTACGGGGAGAACTAAGGGAATTCCTCCGGCCATCTCTATAGCCCGCAGACATCTGGGGCCCATATGGATCTCGCCGGTTTCGATATTGTGGGAGGGCGTAAGCCCGATTACTGGTTTTTTCATGATAGATGCTCCCAATACAAACAAGGCGTCACTGGCACTTTGTTTGCATACTGACGTAATGACAAATGCCTCTCCCTTGCGGAAGAGGCATGTTATGTATGTGTGGATTCACAATCGCGTTAAATTAAGCTTCGCTGATAGCGCCGGTCGGGCAGGCAGCCTCACATGCGCCGCAGTCGATGCACTCGTCTGCATTAACAACGTACTGTCCATCACCCTGAGAAATAGCGCCAACGGGGCACTCGCCCTCACAGGTACCACAGGATACACAAGCGTCACTAATTACACGTGCCATAATAAATACCTCCTTATATTCTATACATTTGCATACATTTTATACTATAATCGCGGAATATTCAAGAGGAAAATCAAAGTAGTTATGTATAAAAATGAAAGCAAGAAAATCACCCTTGCCAACCATGGGAAAAAGTATTATATTATTGATAGTATGTACGGAAGGAGGAATTACCCATGCAGATCAGTAAGGATATGCTGATTGGACAGTTGGTTCAGATGGATGAACTGGTTCCTCATATGCTGATGGCTGCCGGAATGCACTGCTTAGGCTGCCCGTCCGCGCAGGCTGAGAGCCTGGAGGAAGCATGCATGGTGCACGGCATCAACTGTGATGACCTGGTATCCAAGATGAACGAAGTTCTGGCTGCCCGTTAGTCGGCAGTTTATGTTCGTATGATATTACGTGAGTGACGGTCCGGCGGAAGGCCGCGGCCCAATCGAATAAAGCAGGCGGAAGACCTGAAAACGCAGGCGCTCAGGTTTCCCGCCTGTTTTACATTGTCATTAAATATCTTTCATCACCTGAAGGGCCTTGTCCCTGCAGACTACAGGGTAGTGTTCGTCGTAGTAGGCCTCGCTGGCATACTCGTGACGGACTTTGGTTCCGTACTCCGACAGGATATTGCAGATTCGGCTAAAGGCCAGTTCGTCGGTGCCTTCATTCTTCAGCACCAGGAAATACTGGCGGCTGTCCGGCCTGCGGTACAGTGTGTTGATGCCGGTATACAGATCGCCGCAGGCTCTGGCGGCATCAGAGACACGGTCCAGACTGTCGAAGGCGTAGACCCGGATTGCGGGAGCGGAAGAATCGGAAGCTTCAGCATCCTGCTCCGGGACCGCCTGGTCGGCCGGGACAGCGGAGATACCCAGAAGCCTGGCTAAGCCGTCGGCGCCTTCCAGAAGCTCGCTGGCCAGCTCTGACAGGGTATCGGAATCTTCTTCACCGGAAGGAGAAAACTTGGAAAAGCGCGTATCCAGTTCCTCCGGGTCTTCAATCTTAGTGATGACCAGCATAACGCTTTCGTTGGACAATGGAATGGCTTCTACCATCAGAGGGATGTCCTCGGCGTCGAAGCCGACTTCATTGGAGGCCTTCTGAATCATCTCACGGAACAGGCTGCGGGCCTTCTCCGTGCCGTAGGCCAGTTCTCTGAGGTTAAGATTCCGCACGCTCAGATCAAAGCTGGTGAGGGTGCAGCGGATCTGGTTTTCATTGATACGTTCTATTTTCATCTGAATCACTTCCTTTTATCAAAACGAATAAAATAAGTCAATATAACTATACTATATATTACGGTCAAATATCAATTACTATGTAGTTTTTTTTATAAAAATTTTATGGAATTTTAAGTTTTGTGAGTTGCGAAAAATTATTCCGTATATTAAAATAGACTCCTGAGAGGTGGTATTGGAAAAGGAGGTGACAGATCAAGGACACCGTTCTGTTTGGAAAATACCAGTTGATACGCATTTTGGGGAGAGGCCGGAGCGGAACCGTGTACCTGGCGCTTCATCAGGAGCTTCAGGAATACAGGGCTATCAAGCAGGTCTCGAGGGAGGCGGCCGATTACCAGCAGTTTTTAAAGGAAGCGTTGCTTCTTAAGCGGCTTAAGCATCCCGGAATCCCTATCGTGTATGATGTTTTTGAAGATGAGAAGTACAGTTATCTTGTTGAAGAGTTTCTGGAAGGGAGCTCTCTCTACGACCTCGTAAGCCAGCGGGGTCCTCTGAATCAGGAAACAGCCATTCTATATGGCATTCAGATATGTGACCTGATCCATTATCTGCATTCAGCAGAAGATATCCCTATTTTATATCTGGATTTACAGCCGAGGAATCTTATTGTCTGCCATGGGCAGGTGAAGCTTCTTGATTTTGACCATTCGGACACTGTGACAGGCTCCAATGAGGCTGCCAGCCGTTTCGGCACTCCGGGCTATATCGCGCCGGAACAGCGGCAGAAGGGCCATCTGGACGTCTATACGGACGTGTACCAGATCGGTGCCGTTCTCAGATACCTTCTGACCGGCGGCACGGAGCCGGATGATCCGGTGCCGGACGAGCTGGGGAAGCTGGCGGCAATAATCCGGAGATGTCTCCGCGAAGACGGAGAGGAACGATACGCTTCCGCCCTGGAGATTGGGCAGGAGCTGAGACAGCTGTGCTCCAATACAGAGAATTTGAGCCGGTCGCAATTACCACCTCTTATCATTGCTCTCGCCGGGACGCGTTCCGGCGCAGGCGTCACCCACCTGGCCATCGGTCTGGCGGTTTATCTGAACCGGGCCGGCTGTCCTGCCATCTACGAGGAGCATAATGACTCCAATGATGTGCGGGTCATGGCGGAAAATCTTGGCGTTCTGCCGGATTCCTATGGTATTTACACGCTGTTTCATCTGCCCATGAGGCCCCGATACGGTCAGGCGGTCAGCCTGAAGGACTGCAGCTATCCTGCCGTCGTGCGGGATTACGGGACGGATATATCCGCCGCCTCTGCAGCCGTTTCTTCCCGGGAAGCGGGGCTTGTCTGCCTGGTCCGGGAAGGAAAATGGTGGGAACGCAGGCTTGCGTATCCGGTTTCTTCGGCGGCCGGGAAGGATTTCTGTATCCTTTACAATTTAGCGATTCCCGGCGCGGTAAAGCGCAGGGGTGATGTCAGCGAGAAAGGATGCTGCTACCGGGCGCCGGTATTTGCCGATCCGTTTCAGCCGGGAGAGGAGGCGGAGGCCTTTTATCATGAGATTGTCTCCCGGCATCTGGCATTGCCGGAAGGAAAGAGAAGGAGCGGATTATGGGATTGTTTCGGAAGAAGACGGATTCCGCGGCGCAGGAGCCGCGAATCATAGGAACGGCGGGAGCGGGCCGGGGCACGGGAACGACACATTTCACTGTGCTGGCGGCCAATTATCTGTGCAGCGGCTGCGGGCGGAAGACAGCGGTTCTTGAATGGAACCGCCATGGGGATTTTGCCCGGTTTGGCAGCGCGTGCACCGGGCTTTCGGCGGTGGAGAGCCGGTACCGGATACAGGGAGTAGATTTTTATCCGGACTCCGCAGGCGGCATCCTTGCAGACTGTCTTCATATGGATTATGAGGAGATACTTGTGGATTTTGGCGAGTTGGAGGAAAAGGTCTGTGAGGAACTGCTGCGTTGCCACAGAGTGTTTTTGACGGTCTCATTTACGGAGTGGCAGACAGGGGCATTTTGGAAGCCGGAATCATGGGAGGAACGCGCCGCGAAAAACGGCTGGCAATGCCTTGCCGCGTTCGGCAGCGAGGAATCCAGATTAAGATGGAATAAGAGACGCAGACCGGCTGTGAGACGGATTCCTTTTTCAGTAGATGCCTTTACGGTCACCGGACCGATGATGGAATTTATGAGAACCATTCTGTGACGGCCTTTCTCAATGATGTGTCACGCATTGCCTTCGGGAAGGGAAAGGTTTTCAGAAAACACGAAAGAGCAGGTAAGGATTATGGAAGAAGATCTTCACAAGGAGCAGAAACAGTATGTGGACGGCCTTCGCCGCTATGAAGCCAGAGGGATACCGATCTATATCGACGGCGCGATTCCCTCGGAGGAGGACTGGGAGAAAATCTTCCAGGTGAATGAAGACGGCTCCTTCTATATGTGCGACTACGTAGGAGCGGAAGAAGGAGACCTGAAGGAAATCCGGTTTGACCGTGTATATAACCGGTGATTGTGTGGGGTTCCGGGGAGCGCCATTTTCCGTTTACAGCTGCTGCCGGGACGCAGGGCGGGTGGGAATTAAAGAAAATTTAAGATGAAAGCCGTGGGCTGACGTGGTATACTCTAACTACATATTACTTTTGGTTTGGGTTTTACATAGGAGGAACGGATTTTGAAACGGACCTGGATTCCGATTGTTGTTGTTGTCACTCTTTTGATTCTGATCGTCGGAGGAGCTGTCGGCTGGCATGTGCTGGAGCGCTATATTCCAACCGGGGAGAAGGCGGATATAGCCGCGGAACTGGGCGTTACAGGTGAAGAGACGGCCGTTTTTTATAACAATGAACTGACAGACATAAGAGCTATTACCCGGGATGGCCAGATGTATCTGCCGATCCGCTGGGTGAACGAGAACCTGAATGAGAAGTTTTACTGGGACGACGTGGAGAAGATGCTGATCTACACGCTGCCGGATACCATTGTCTACGCGGATAAAAGAACGGCCGGAAGTTCAGGCGCGCCGATTCTTCTGGCGGAGGATGATGGGATATATCTGTCGGCGGGACTTGTGACCAACTATACTAATGTGAGAACAGAATCCTTTTCGGTAAACGGTATCAACTGGATTTATGTGGATGATGTGTGGGGAGATCAGACAGTGGGCGCTGCTTCCAAAGCCGCGCCGGTACGTGTGCTGGGCGGGATTAAGAGCCCGGTGCTGACTACGGTAGGTAAGGGAGGACGGTTCCAGGTGCTGGATTCCATGGAGGAGTGGACCAAGGTCCGCACGGAGGACGGTTATATCGGCTACCTGCAGAACAAACATATCGCTCTTGAGTCCGCGGAGCCGCTGGTCAGCACGTTCGCGGAGCCGGAGTATACGAATATTGCCCTGGATGAGAAGGTATGCCTGGTGTGGCATCAGATTTTCAGCGAGAGTGATAATCAGGATCTGGAGACGCTGATCGGGAAGACGAAGGGAGTCAATGTTGTGGCGCCTACCTGGTTTATGCTGACTGACAATAACGGCAGTTATGATTCCTACGCCGAGCGGGATTATGTGGATAAGGCCCATCAGATGGGGCTGCAGGTGTGGGCGGTTCTTGATAACTTTAACAAAGGGGAGAATGTGGATTCTCAGGTCCTTTTTTCTCAGACGTCGGTCCGCAAGGAACTGATCGCCAGGCTGATGGAGGATGTGAAGGCCCTGGGACTGGATGGCCTCAACCTGGATATCGAGAGTATCGCGCAGGAGGCAAGGCCTCATTACGTTCAGTTTATCAGAGAACTTTCGGTAGACTGCCGGAATAACGGGATTATTCTTTCTGTGGACAATTATGTGCCCTCGGATTATACGGCGAATTATAACAGGGCCGAGCAGGGCCGCGTGGCGGACTATGTGATCATTATGGGATACGATGAACACTACGCCGGCGGTGAAGCCGGGTCGGTAGCTTCCCTGCCTTATGTGGAGGAAGGGATTCTGCGGACGCTTGAGGAGGTTCCGGCGGAGAAGGTCATCAATGCGGTGCCGTTCTATACCAGAGTCTGGACGGAAGAAGGCGGAAAGACTACGTCTTCTGCCCTGGGACTTATGGCGGCGGCCCAGTGGATAGAGGATAATCAGGTACAGCTGTACTGGCAGGAGGCGCTGGGCCAGTACTACGGGGAGATACAGGACGAGAATTCTGTCCGGCAGATATGGCTGGAGGATGAACGTTCGCTTGGACTTAAGATGGGACTGATCGACAAATATGGACTGGCTGGTGTGGGCTGCTGGAAACTGGGCCTGGACACGGAGGCCATATGGGATGTGGTAAAAGTAAATGACTAAAGGACGTGATAATATGAGAACGAAAGTAGTCGTTTTTCTGTTAGCAGCAGTTCTGGCACTTGGAGGATGCTCCGCGTATTACCATCAGAGTACCGCGGAGGAGGAGGCAGGACCGGAGATCGTGCAGGTGAATCCCAGCGAGGAAGAAGAGACCTCGGAAGGCCCCGGCGTCCACGAATTCAGGCCCGACGATATGACAATCGAATCCCTGGAACTTCCGTCTCAGGAGGAGACTGCCAGCAACCCCGAGATCATTGTCGCTACGGACATTCATTATCTGGCAAAGGAACTGACGGATTTTGGGATTTCTTTTGAGACGATGGAGCATAACGGCGACGGCAAGGTGGTTTCCTATATTTGGGAGATCACCGATGCGTTCCTGGACGAGGTGATTGAGAGAAATCCTCAGGTGTTGATATTGATGGGGGATTTGTCTCTGAACGGCGAGCTGTTCAGCCACGAAGCCCTTGCGCAGAAGCTTGCCCGCGTGGAGAATGCGGATATTGATGTGATCGTGATTCCCGGGAATCATGATATTAATAATCACAACGCAGCCAGATACCAGAATACTTCCGTGATGCCTGCCGAGATTACGACGCCGGAGCTGTTTGCCTCGGTCTATGCCGCTTACGGCTATGATGAGGCGGTCAGCAGAGATCCGGATTCCTTAAGCTATGTCTATGAGCTTTCGGATGGAACCTGGGTTTTTATGCTGGACAGCTGCCAGTATGAGGATGAAGCTCAGGTCGGCGGCATGATTCGAACCGGCACTTACGAGTGGATGGAGGAGTGGCTGGAGACGGCCTGGTCGGATAACCGCAATGTGATCGCGGTGGCTCATCATAACCTGCTGGATGAAAGCAGGGTGTATGAGGAGAACTGTACCATAGAACACGCGGAACAGCTGGAGGAACTGCTGGCCGACTGGGATGTGGGACTGTTTTTGAGCGGTCATCTTCATGTGCAGCATTACAGGGAATCGGAGGATTATGATATTCAGGAGATTGTCACCAGCGCGCTGTCAATCTCTCCCTGCCAGTACGGGGTGTTGAAGTATTTCGGACGAGATGCCTTTGATTACCACACGGAGAAGGTGGATGTGTCGGCCTGGGCCCAGAGAAAAAATGATCCGGATGTGAATCTTCAGGATTTTGCCACGTACGCGGATTCTCTTCTTCAGAGCGTATACTATGATAAGGCATACAACAGCCTGGCCACGAAAGAGCTGACGCAGGAGGAGCGGCGGCTGATGGCGGAGTATTACTCCATTATGAATATCTATTCTGTAGCCGGAAAGGCCCAGGAGATTCTGGACTGGAGCGAGAATGCCCCGGCCAGAGGGCTTTGGCAGCAATACAGCCGGACCGACATTCTGAGTATGTATCTGGATGAGATTATTGAGGATGCGGTGTGTGATTACAATGTATTCCAGAGATAGGAAGGCGCAGGATCAGGAGGCTGTAACAGACAGAAGCGTCCGTTTGCAGGCTTAAAAATGGCACTGGAGCATAGATGTGCCGCTTGCATAATGCGTTTGATTTCGTTATACTAAAATACAGAAATGTATGGAATGTGAATTGCTTTTATGCGGCAGACCATTTATCTGAAGAAAGGTTGTATTAAAGTGTCAAAGAAAGAACTTGTACATGAGCTATATGAGATTTGTAAGGGTATCGGTATCGATGAAGCGGATGATTTAGTTATTCAGGCGGAAAGTATGGAAGAGAAAGGATTTATCCGTATATTGACGGATTACGTTTTGCAGCAAAGACAAAAAAAGGTTGTGGCGGAAAAGAGATTTTAGGTGTGAAGAAGTATCTTATTTTTGCCGGAGTTAACGGCGCGGGCAAGACAACCTTATATCAGGCAAACAGCGAATATCAAAATCTGCCGCGGGTCAACATGGATGAGATTGTGCGGACATTCGGTTCATGGAAAAATAGCGCAGATGTATTTCGGGCTGGGAAAATAGCAGTTTCGTTGATTAAAAAATATCTGGACGAGGGAATATCATTCAATCAGGAAACAACTTTATGCGGGCGTAGTATTCTGAAGAATATAGAGCGGGCAAAAGAATTGGGATATGACATAGAATTATATTATGTGGGGTTGGCTTCGGCAGATTTGGCGAAGAGCAGAGTAGAACAACGTGTGAGGGACGGCGGGCATGGGATCTTACCGGCTGACATCGAAAAAAGATATACGGAATCGCTGAAAAATCTAAAACAGATAATCCCTAAGTGTGATCGGGTGAAGTTATATGACAATACGGTCTCGTTTAGGAAAATAGCGTCATTTATTCAGGGAGAACTCAAGGATTGTGCAGAAGATGTTCCTCAATGGTGCAGCGGGCTGCTGAGAATCTCAGGATGGCCGAATGCTTATAACAGACATCCCGCTGCTAAATCTGTGAATGCGGCAGAACTGACCCTAGACAACGCAGCCGGCCAGCTTGGCAAGGAAGTTACTGCTGCCGGGTATTCAGATATTCCATGATTCCCATGTGGATGGTCCACGCGACTTTGTCCTGATAGTCTTCGGTATTCAGAAGCGCCGCTTCTTCCCGGTTGCTCAGAAATCCGCACTCCACGATGACAATGGGGCTTTTGACGTGGAGCAGCAGATAGTAGCTGTCATTGGCGCGGGCGGTGCGGGTGTTGGCTTCACCCAGGACATAATCAAAGCGTTTCTGAAGAATCTCAGCCAGGCGCTTTCCGTTCTCTGAATCCTGATAATAGAAGACCTGAGCCCCATCTACGGATTCTTCATGATAGCTGTTTTGGTGGATACTGACTACCAGGGCAGGTTTTGCATCGTTGATCAGCTGACAGCGGTTTCGCATGTCAGCGATTTTTTTGTTGTTGTCGCTGGGGGCATAGAGTCCCACGTCCGAATCCCGGGTCATGACGACATCTGCGCCGGCGGCTTCCAGATATTGCTTTACACGCAGTGCAATCTGCAGGTTGATGTCTTTTTCAAGCGTTCCGGATTCGGAGATCTTGCCAGGGTCGAACCCCCCGTGGCCGCTATCCAGGACGACGACAGGTTTTTGAGAGGACGTCTGCGGAGAATTGGAGAAAGGGCGTGGCTGCGTGGAGACAGAACTGTCTTTGGAGCCTGCCGTAATAGCAGCGGCCTGTCGGGACAGACTGAAGACGAGAAACAGCAGGAGGATTGCCATGGCAATCTCAACGGCACGAATTGCGGCATTGGAAGGGAAGTCGGATTTCACGTAAGACCTCAGAGACAGTCTTTGTATCAGCTTATTCCATCGGCCCCGGTGATAGAAGTATCGTTGTGAAGTTTTGCAGTTTAGGTAATTTAGGCTTTGCAATTTCGCAGAGGGGACTTGCGCAGTTTTTCTGTGGGAAGTATAATGTTGTGAGATATTATTTTGTGTCAGGACAGGATGGATTTCCCGGCGGCCGGATATCCGGCGTGCTGCGGAGGCTATATTGGAAAAAGGATTTTGATTCATATGTTCACAAAAGTAATAAAGATAGACAACTGTAAGATAGACGACCGGCTGCTGGCCGAGGCGGCACAGATTCTCCGTGCAGGCGGTCTGGTGGCGTTCCCGACGGAGACGGTCTACGGCCTGGGGGCCAATGGGCTTGATGAGGAAGCGGCCCGGAAGATTTACGCGGCCAAGGGACGGCCGTCAGACAACCCGCTGATTCTCCATATTTCTTCAACGGAGGAAATCGTACCGTTGGTTCAGGCGGTGCCGGAAGCAGCCGGAAAACTGATGAAAGCATTCTGGCCGGGACCTTTGACTATGATATTTCCTAAAAGTGAGATTGTGCCTTATGGAACCACAGGCGGACTGGATACGGTGGCGGTGCGCATGCCAAGTGATCCGGCGGCCAGCCGGTTGATTGCCCTGACGGGACTTCCCATAGCGGCGCCCAGCGCCAACCGGTCCGGGAGACCCAGTCCCACCACGGCGGAGCATGTGTTTCAGGACATGGACGGCAGGATCGAGATGATTCTGGACAGTGGTCCAGTGGGAATCGGTGTGGAGTCTACGATTGTGGACGTGACGGGAGGTGTGCCGGTTCTTCTGCGGCCGGGAGCCGTCACTATGGAGATGCTGCGGGAAACCGTCGGTCGGGTGGATATCGATCCGGCGATCACAGGACCGATGGCGGCAGATGTGAAGCCGAAAGCGCCCGGAATGAAGTACCGCCATTATGCTCCGAAGGCGGAACTGGTGCTGGTGGAAGCACGGAAAAACGAAGCCGGCGGCAGGACCGTGCGTATGGATCAGGGCCGGTATGCGGCAGAATTGGCTGCGCCGGAGTCTGCAGCGGAACCGGTCAGCGAGGCGGTGATCTGCCGGATCAATCAGTTGGTTCAGGAGAAGCTGTCCCAGGGGTACCGGGTGGGCATTATCTGTACGGATGAGACAAAGAACCGGTATCCGGAGGGAATTGTCCGCAGTCTGGGAACCCGGGGGAGGCAGGAGACCATCGCCCACAGCCTGTTTGCGGTGCTGCGGGAATTTGACGATCTGGAGACAGATTATATCTATTCTGAAAGTTTCGCCAGAGATCATCTGGGCCAGGCGATTATGAACCGGCTGACGAAGGCGGCCGGATATCATGTGATATACGCAAGTGAGGAGGAAGAGCAGCATGGAAGACGGTAAGAAGAGAAATGATTACATTTCATGGGATGAATATTTCATGGGAGTGGCGGAGCTTTCCGGCATGCGTTCCAAGGATCCCAATACGCAGGTAGGCTGCTGTATCGTCAGCGCCGACAACAAGATCATGTCCATGGGATACAATGGGCTTCCCATAGGCTGTTCTGATGATGAATTCCCCTGGAACCGGGAAAATGCGGACGAGGATCCCTATAACGCCAAATACGTCTATGTAGCCCACAGCGAGCTGAACGCCATTCTTAACTATCGGGGCGGCAGCCTGGAAGGGAGCAAGCTGTATGTGACCCTGTTCCCCTGCAATGAATGCGCCAAGGCCATCATTCAGGCCGGAATCAAGACGGTTATCTATGCAGATGACAAATATAACGGAACGCCGGGCAACCGGGCCTCCAAGAGGATGTTTGACGCGGCGGGAGTCCGCTATTATCCCTACAATGCGACCGGACGGATGATGAAGATTCAGGTTTAAGCTATGAGATTTTTGCTGGCGGCAGTCAATGCCAAATATATTCATTCCAACCTGGGTGTGTACAGCCTGAAAGCTTACGCGGAGAAATATCTGAGCGACAGCGCGGCTGAAATTCAGATCGGCGAGTACACCATTAATCAGCAGCCGGATGAGATTCTGAGGGATATCTTTCTGCGGAGGCCGGATGTGGTCGGGTTTTCCTGCTATATCTGGAATATTGTTTACATCCGGCGGATAATCCGGAATTTGAAGAAAATTCTGCCGGATACGGACGTCTGGCTGGGCGGTCCGGAAGTGTCCTACGACGGAGAACGGCTTTTGGCGGAAGAACCGGCGGTGACGGGAATCATGGCGGGAGAGGGCGAGAAAACCTTTGTCCGGCTGGTAAAAGCGTATGAAGAGTCTGCGGCAGCAGCCTCGTTATATACTGCAGAAAGAAAAAGCAGAGCGGTTCTGCCGGAGGAACAGCTGGAGCGGATTTTAGGGATTTTCTTTCGCGCTTCTTCCGGAGAGATAGTGACGACCGGTCCGGCAGAACTTCTGAATTTGGACGAGATTCCATTTCCCTATGAGAAGACGGAGGATTTTGAACACCGGATCATCTATTATGAGAGCAGCAGGGGCTGCCCATTCCGGTGCAGTTATTGTCTGTCATCCATCGACAAGACGGTGCGTTTCCGAAGCCTGGGGCTGGTGAAGGAGGAACTGAATTTTTTTCTGAAGAAAGGTGTTCCTCAGGTAAAATTCGTGGACCGGACGTTTAACTGCAGCCGCAGTCATGCCCTGGCAGTCTGGAAATATTTGCTGGAACATGATAACGGCGTGACCAATTTTCATTTTGAGATATCTGCTGATCTGATCGATGAAGAACAGCTGGCGGTGATAAGGCAGATGCGGCCGGGGCTGATTCAGCTGGAGATTGGGGTGCAGACCACCTATGAACCTGCGATTCGGGAGATTCGCCGTACCATGGATCTGGGACGGCTGAGGGAGACGGTGGGCAGGATAAAATCCTTTGGCAATGTCCATCAGCATCTGGATCTGATTGCGGGACTGCCTTATGAGAACCTGGAGCGGTTTTGTCAGTCCTTCGATGAAGTGTATGATATGGAACCGGACCAGCTGCAGCTGGGATTTCTGAAGATTCTGAAAGGCTCCTACATGGCGGAGATGACCGCGGAATATGGAACCGTCTTCCATGATGAACCGCCTTATGAAGTGCTGGCTACCAGATGGCTCAGTTATGAAGATATTCTCAGGCTGAAGGCCGCAGAGAATATGGTGGAGGTTTATTACAACAGCGGACAGTTCGCGCTGACACTTAAGGAGATGCGGAGGGAGTGGACTTCTCCGTTTCGGATGTTTGAGGCTCTGGCGGATTTCTATGAGAATCAGGGACTTAATGGAGTCAGTCACAGCAGGCTGGCGAGATATGAGATACTGTACTGTTTCTTGTGTGAAAGCCCGGGGAACAAAGAGAGCCTGCCTATGGGAGAGAAGGAAGCAGACGGACCGGACCGCATGGCGGATGAACGGATTCGGAGGCAGGAGCGATACCGCGATCTGCTTATGTGTGACCTGTATCTGAGGGAGAATGTGAAAAGCAGGCCGTTTTTTGCCAGGGATCTGGGCCCCTATAAACAGAAGATCAGGGAATTTTTCCGCAGAGAGAAAGAATGTCCCCGGTATCTGCAGGGATATGAGGCATATGATGCCAGACAGATTGCGAATATGGCCCATCTGGAGGTTATGGGAGATGGATCCGCAGTGCTTTTTGATTATCTGCGCCGCAGCCCCCTGAGTCATAATGCCGCGGCTGTGGACATAGATGAGCAGAGATGGAAAGGCGCAGGAGCAGCTGTGCCGGAGAGTTTTGGCCGGTAAAGCCGGCGCAGAAAGCAAAAAAGAACAGCCGGCGGCAAAAACGCTGAAAAAACGGCGGCAAAAAGACAAAAAGAAGTCTTGCATGAATTGACAAAATATCATAAAATAAATCTAACTGTGCAGATGGAACATTTATCCCCAGGGAAATTTCATGACTGACGGATAAAATCATCTCCCAGTATGGAAGAATAGTGAAGAGGTGAATGTACGGTGTTTGATTTCAATAATAAGAAAACGAAGAAAATCGTTTCTTCCATTATCGTGATTTTGCTGGTTCTGGCTATGGTAGCGCCCATGGTGCTGGGAAGCCTGCATTTCTAGTGCCGGAACGGGATAGGACGGGGCTCCTGTATGGAAGAGGCAGTATGCCGTGAGCGGAAAGAGAATGTATGAGACGCATTGAGCGGGCAAGCAGGGGATATATGAGACCGGGTCAGGATCTGGTGGCGGCAGGCTATGCAGGGCTGGAAGGTTCCAGGCAGATCGCCGTTTCCGGGGCTGAAGAATTGTCCCGGTGGTTTTCAGGAAGATTTATAAAAGATATGCAGCAGGAACACGGTCCGGCTATCAGCAGTGATTCCCACGACTGGAAAGGCTTGGGAGCTTCCGAATGGGAAGAGACAGGTGAGGGCGGTATTTATACCGCCCTTTGGAATATCTCGGGAGCTTATCTGCTGGGGTTTACTGTGGATTTGCGGCGGATTCCCGTAAAGCAGGGGACCATAGAGATCTGCGAGCGCTATGAACTGAATCCCTACCGGCTTTTCAGCAGGAACTGTATGCTGTTTGCCGCCGATCATGGAGAACGGCTGGCGGAAGCGCTGGCAGAACAGGGGATACCCGCCGGAACGATCGGAAAAGTGGATTCCGGAATCAGCCGCCGGATCGTATACGGGCAGGTCCGGGGCTTTATGGAGCGGCCCAGAGAGGATGAATTGTACCGTCTGCCGGAGAAGGGTTTTTGAAAACATTTTTGAGAAGAGCTGTCTCCGGCAGAATGACGCAGAGAGATATGTGAGAAGGAGGATATGGACAATGAGGGAGAAGATTCTGGCAGTGATAGAGAAGAACAGCCGGATTGATCTGAAGGATCTGGCAGTCATGCTGGGAGAGAGCGAGGTGGCGGTGGCCAATGAGATTGCCCAGATGGAGAAGGAGCATATTATCTGCGGATATCACACGCTGATCAACTGGGACAACACCACCCAGGAGAAAGTGACGGCCCTGATCGAAGTGAAAGTGACGCCTCAGAGAGGCATGGGCTTCGACAAGATCGCGGAGCGGATCTACCAGTACAATGAGGTGAACGCGGTGTATCTGATGTCAGGCGCCTATGATTTTACCGTATTTATCGAGGGAAAGACTATGAAGGAGGTGGCCCTTTTCGTATCCAGCAAGCTGTCCACTTTGGATTCCGTGCTGAGCACCGCCACCCATTTTGTGCTGAAGAAATATAAGGATCACGGTACCGTTCTGGTGGAAGAGATCCAGGATGAAAGGATGTTAATTACCCCATGAGAAATCCGTTGTCAGACACGATCGTACAGTTGGAACCCTCCGGAATCCGCAAATTTTTCGATATCGTAAGTGAGATGAAGGACGCCATATCTCTGGGCGTAGGCGAGCCGGATTTTGATACACCCTGGCATGTGAGGGAAGAGGGCATCTATTCCCTGGAGAAGGGACGTACATTTTATACGGCCAACGCGGGACTGAAGGAACTGAGGCAGGAAATCTGCAATTATCTGTATCGCCGCTGCGATATGACATATCGCCCGGAGTCGGAGATTCTGGTGACCGTCGGAGGCAGCGAGGCCATTGATCTGGCGTTTCGGGCCATGCTGAATCCGGGGGACGAGGTGCTGATTCCCCAGCCCTGTTTTGTCTCCTATGTGCCCTGCGCCATTCTGGCCGGCGGGAAGCCGGTGATCATCAATCTGGAAGAGAAAGATCATTTTAAATTGACGCCGGAAAAGCTTCTGGAGAAGATTACCGATAAGACCAAGATTCTCATGCTGGCTTTTCCCAACAATCCCACCGGCGCGGTCATGCGGCGTGAGGAGCTTCAGAAGATTGCCGATATTGTGATCGAGAAGGACCTGTTTGTCATCTCTGATGAGATTTACTGTGAGCTGACCTTCGGGCCGGAGCGCCATGTATCCATCGCATCCCTTCCGGGTATGAGGGACCGGACGGTGGTGATCAACGGGTTTTCCAAATCCTATGCCATGACCGGATGGAGACTGGGCTATGCGGCCGCTCCCAAGATCATTCTGGAACAGATGCTGAAAGTTCATCAGTTTGCCATTATGTGCGCCCCTACTACCAGCCAGTACGCGGCGGTTGACGCATTGAAGAACGGTGACGCGGATGTGGAGATGATGCGTGAGTCCTATGATCAGCGGCGGCGGTTCGTGCTGAATGCGTTCCGTGAGATGGGACTGGAATGCTTCGAACCGGAAGGAGCTTTCTACGCTTTTCCCAGCATTAAGCGGTTCGGTATTTCCTCGGATGAGTTTGCCAACCGTTTCCTGAGGGAAGAGAAGGTGGCGGTTGTGCCGGGTACGGCCTTTGGGGCTTGCGGAGACGGCTATCTTCGTATTTCCTACGCCTATTCCCTTAAGAGTCTGAAGGAAGCTCTGGGACGGATGGCGCGGTTTGTAAAGCGGCTGGATGAGGAGAAGGGATCGGAAGGCTGAAGCCGGAGCGGCAGCGCGCGGCTCATGGGAGCGCATCGAAAAGCTGGAGCCGGAGCGGCGGCGCGCGGTTCATGGGGAGCGCATTGAAAAGCTAGAACCGGAGCGGCGGCATACGGATCATGAGAGAAGAGGAAAAGGAGAAGCTGCTCTGTGAATATCGTTTTACTTGAGCCGGAAATGCCGGCCAACACCGGCAATATCGGGCGGACCTGTGTGGCCACGAATACCAGGCTTCATCTGATCCGGCCTCTCGGCTTTAAACTGAATGAGAAAATGCTTATGCGGGCAGGTCTGGATTACTGGGATAAGCTGGATCTGACCGTCTATGATGATTACCGGGATTTCCTGGAACGGAACCCCAGCCTTTGTATTAGGAAGGATCCGGAACAGCACGCCGGCGGTTTGGACCGGGACAGCGGCGTATCCTGCCGTCTTTATATGGCTACCACCAAGGCCCGGAAGGTCTACACAGAGGTCTGTTATCAGCCCGACGACTATATTATGTTCGGCAGGGAAAGCGCCGGCATTCCGGAGGAACTTCTGCTGGAGAATCAGGAGAATTGCGTGCGGATTCCCATGTGGGGCGATATCCGCTCCCTGAATCTGTCCAACTCCGTGTCCATCATCCTCTATGAGGCCCTTCGCCAGAACGGGTTTGAGAAAATGAATCTGCATGGGGAACTGCACCGCCTTAAGTGGAGGAAGTAAGCTCCTTCAAAAGGATCGCCCGCCGGTAGCCGCCGTATTTCTCTTTCTCGGTCATGATCCGGTATCCCTGCCGCAGGGCAGTGTTCAGACTGGCGTGGTTCTCCGGGTGGATGGTACACATCAGGTACAGATAACCCTGGTTTCGCAGATCTTCTTCTGCCGCCTGCATGAGAAGATACTGCAGGTGATGTCCCCGGTACTTTGGAAGGACAGCGGCGGTATCCATGTGGGCCACTTTCGGAAGCTCTGTCTCCGGCAAATGGATGTCCCGGCCCAGGTTTTCTTCCGACATGCCGGGAACCTCTGTCAGAAAGATTCCTGCGATCTCGCCGGTATCCTCGGCAATGGCCTTGTAGCCGGTGCCGCAGCCGCCGGTCAGAACCTGGTAGGTATAATCGGGATTGTCCATGGCGAACCATTCCTTGTGGTCTAAGAGCTGCCAGACCTGGCGGGAGATTTCAGCAAAAGCGGGGTAGTCCGCGGGGGTGGCTTTTTCGATATAAAACTGCACGGCAGGGTCTCCTTTCAGATGATAAGGTTATATGCAGGTTTTGCGCTTTTGAAGATTATACATTACTTTTTCCGAAAACACTACTTTATTTTTCATAAATGGTGGTAAAATTGCGGGTTGTGTGGTAAACTATGTCATGAACAGCAATGAGCCGCGGATTTCCGGAAGACAACGATTCTGTCCGGGCGCGGCGAAGGCAGACAGAGAAAGGAGAGATTGGCTATGAAGAAATATGTATGTGTCGTATGTGGTTACGAGTATGATCCCGAGGTTGGCGATCCCGATAACGGAATCGAGCCGGGAACCGCGTTTGAAGATCTTCCCGATGATTGGGTATGCCCCCTGTGCAGCGTAGGCAAGGACCAGTTCGAGGAAGCGTAAAACAGCAGATGAGGATAATGAAATAGGGACCCGACGCCGGAGCAGGGCGGAAGGTCCCTTTTTTAATGCGGAAGGAAAATCTTGCTGACGACGGCAGAAAACATAATCTGCGGGCTTGAAAAATCCAAATGAATATTCTACAATAGATGAGACTGCAGTTGAGGGAAATTACGGATAACCGGGCGGCAGCCTAAAAATAGTGAGAAATGTGTTAAGGAGTGAGGAACTATGGAGAAAAGAGATCTGAATTGGAGCGAGATAGGATTTGCCTATCGCGAGACCAACCAAAGGTACGTGTCGAACTTTATTGACGGAGCTTGGGATGAGGGCGGCCTGACTTCCGACGCCACTGTGGTGCTGAACGAGTGCGCGGGTATTCTGCAGTACTGCCAGGAGGTTTTTGAGGGATTGAAGGCCTACACCACTGTAAACGGTGATATTGTGACGTTCCGTCCGGACCTGAACGCGGAGCGCATGATGGATTCTGCCAAGAGGATGGAGATGCCTCCCTTCCCCAAGGAGCGTTTCCTTGAAGCGGTGGAGCAGGTGGTGAAGGCCAATGCGGACTGGGTGCCGCCCTACGGCAGCGGCGCGTCCCTGTATATTCGTCCCTATATGTTTGCTTCCACTCCCGTCATCGGAGTGAAGCCTGCCGATGGGTATCAGTTCCGTGTGTTCTGTACTCCGGTCGGTCCCTATTTCAAAGGCGGCGCCAAGCCCCTTACCATCTGTGTCAGCGACTTTGACCGGGCGGCCCCTCACGGAACCGGACACATCAAGGCAGGTCTGAACTACGCCATGAGCCTTCATGCTCATGTGACGGCCCACGCCCAGGGATTTGATGAGAATATGTTCCTGGATCCGGGTACCAGAACTTACGTGGAGGAGACCGGCGGTGCCAACTTCCTGTTTGTTACCAAGGACAATGAGATCGTGACTCCCAAGTCCGATTCCATCCTGCCCTCCATCACCAGACGGTCCATGCTCTATGTGGCGGAGCATTATCTGGGCATGAAGGTGACCCAGAGACAGGTTCGCCTGGATGAGGTGAAAGATTTCGCGGAGTGCGGCCTGTGCGGAACCGCGGCTGTGATCTCTCCGGTAGGCAAGGTTGTGGATCACGGCAAGGAGATCTGCTTCCCCAGCGGCATGGACGCCATGGGACCGGTGATCCAGAAGCTGTACGATACGCTGACCGGCATTCAGCTGGGAACCGTGGAGGCGCCGGAGGGCTGGATCCACAAGATCTGCTGATCGGTTATTTTGTAAAGAAGCCCTGGCCATATCTGGCGAAAAGCCGATATGGCCGGGGTTTTGTGCAGTCAGGAACAGGAGTATCAGGAACAGGAGATGGTGATATGGACTTTATTGATCACGCGAAGATTATGATTCCCGAACTGATCGGATTGCCGGTAACAATATGGAGCGGGGATCCCCGTCCGCTGGAGGAATTTGAAAAACGATTCTGTTTTCTGCCGGAGGTCCAGGCTCTTTATACGGCGGACGGTTTTCTTTCCTTTTTTGAGAGAAAGGACGGAAGTCACATCTATGTGATTTCCGATGCGCTGGATACCCGGACTGCCGCGGTTAAAATCGAGGAGCAGTGGGTGATTCTCGGGCCTTACGTTACGTCGGACTGGCAGGATACGAGCGCCAAGGTTCTTCTTGCAGGCTGCGGCGTAAAGGACGAGTATTTTCTGCCCTTTAAGCAGTATCGGTGCGGTCTGCCCATACTGGAGCAGGGATTCGTGATCCGAACCGCAGTACTGCTTCTGAAGAATACGGTGGGTAATCTTCCGCCCCGTGAACTGGAGATGATTCAGCTGGCCGCGAAAAATGAGGAGGAGGCAGGGTCCCGGGTTTCGGAGCAGTATGACGAGATAGAACTGGTCAACCGGCGTTATGCCATAGAAAACCAGATTATAGAAGCGGTGCGGCAGGGGAAAACGACCGAGGCGATTGAGTTGGAGCGTGAGATGTTTCAGCTTGCGAAAGGCCTGCGGTTTGTCACAAATGACATGAAGGATCAGATTGCGGGAGCCGCGATCCTGCGGGTTTTGGTGCGTCATGCCGCCCTGCGGGCCGGTCTGATGCCGGTCATAATCGATTCTCTCAGCCAGGAATTTGCTCAGAAAATGCACCGTGCCTCAGATGAGCAGCAGATACGGGAACTGGTCGAGCAATATATCGCGTCGTTCTGCTACGCGATCCGCGCAAATCAGAAGGGCAGCTATTCCATCTATGTGAAACGCGCTGTTCAGTATATTGAGACTCATCTGAGCCAGCCGGTCTCGGCGGATACTCTGTGTCAGCTGAGCGGGATATCCCGGAAGCATTTTGTTCAGCTCTTCAGCCGGGAGACAGGCAGGACAGTGAAGCAGTATGTGGCTCAGGCCCGCTGCGCCCGGGCGGCGGAGCTTCTGGAAAACAGCCAGCTGCCTGTACAGGAGATCAGCAGCTATGTCGGATATGAGGATAACAATTATTTTACCAAGGTATATAAAAGCGTCATGGGAATGTCCCCTCAGGAATATCGAAAAATGAAAAACTTTTACGAAATTTAGGAAAATTCACCTGCTTGTTTTTACTAATTGCCGACTGTTTGTTCTAACGGACGGCAATTTTTTTGTGCTATTATGTCAATAAATGGAGAAGAAAAGGAGGGTATTATGAGCAATTTTTCGGTTTTGGGTACAGACCCGGCAGTGTCCGCACAGAAAAGCGCGGAAGAAAGCCAGGGATATGTTTTGTCACCGGAGGACCAGGCGTGGCTGGACGATGTGTACGCGAAGCTGACCGTCAAGATGAAGGCGGAAGCGGAGCGGATCGGCACCATGATTCCCTACACCACCAGGGACGGGAAGTACCATGATCTGGATGTGCCGGGCGGATTGTATTACTGGACTAACGGCTTCTGGCCGGGGATGCTGTGGCAGATGTACCACGCCACAGGCGATGAGACTTATCGGACCGCCGCTGAAGGCGTGGAGGAACGCATGAAGGAAACCCTCACCGGGTTTGAGGGCCTCGATCATGACATCGGATTTATCTTCCTGCCTATGTCGGTGGCCAACTGGCGTGAGACCGGAAATGCTGACGCGCGCCGCCGCGGCCTGCACGCCGCCAATCTGCTGGCAGGCCGGTTTAATCCTGCGGGAAATTATATCCGCGCCTGGAACAACGCTCCCTGGACGGGCGATGAGGTCAGCGGCTGGATGATCATCGACTGCATCATGAATATCCCGCTTCTGTATTGGGCGGCGAAGGAGTGTAACGATCCCCGATTCCGGCATATTGCCGTCGCCCACGCGAAGACGGCCCAGAAGTACGTCGTGCGTTCGGACGGAAGCTGCAACCATATCCTGATTTTTGATTCCCAGACCGGCGAGTTTATCACCAATCCGGGTGGTCAGGGCTACGGTCAGGGTTCCAGCTGGAGCCGGGGGCAGAGTTGGGCTGTGTACGGCTTCACTCTCAGCTATCTGCACACCGGGGACGAGAACTTTCTGGCTACCGCCAAGCAGTGCGCCCACTACTGTATCTCCAACCTGGCAGTCAGCGGGTGGGTGCCGTTAGTGGACTATCGGGCTCCCGCGGAACCGGTCAAGTACGATTCCACCGCCGGTATGATCACAGCGGCCGGTCTTCTGGAGCTGGCCAGGCATGTGGGCGAGTATGAGAAGCCGCTGTATACGAAGGCGGCGCTGAATATCCTGAGAGCCTGCGAGAAAAAGTTCTGCAACTGGGATCCGGAGCAGGATTCTATCGTGAACGGAGGGACTTATTTTTATCATGATCCGGACGGCACGAACACCGAGGTACCGATCATCTACGGCGATTACTATTTCATCGAAGCGATTCTCAAGCTGAAGGACAAAGAACTGTTCATCTGGTAACCCGGGCGGCCTGCCTGAGATACAAAAAACGAAAAGAAGGAGGAATCTACCATGGAAAACCAACCTACAAACCGGGCGAAGCTCTGGCAAATCGGCGGCTTCGCGCTGAACAACGCGGCTACCAACCTGTATCTGTTCACCATGAATTTTATTGTCTATTACATGAACGGCGTTTTGGGCATCATCACCTTTGTATCCACCACGCTCCTTACGGTCATGCGTGTGTGGGATGCCGTTACCGACCCGTTTCTCGGCCTTGTGGTCGATAAGACCACTACCAGATTCGGCAAGAACCGGCCGTTTATGCTGCTGGGCAATCTGGTTATGGCATTGTCCCTTATGCTGATGGTGTTTGTCAGCCATAATCTGCCGAAGGCTCTGCAGCTGCCGGGATTTATTGTATTTTATCTGGCTTATGTCGTCGGATACACCCTTCAGTGTATTGCCACCAAATCCGGACAGTCCTGCCTGACCAACGACCCCAAGCAGCGTCCGCTGTTTACCATCTTTGATGGTATTTATGTCACGATTGTGTTCAGTATGCTGCCGGTTCTGTTTACAAACACGCTGATGAAGAAGCATGGCGGTTTTGGTATATCCTATTTCCAGGAAGTGTGGTTCATCATCGCGCCCATTTCTTTCGTGCTGACCCTTATCGCTATTTTCTGCCTGGCCAGCAAGGACAGGCCGGAGAATTTCGGCACCGGTACGCAGCAAAAAGTTGGCTTTAAGGATTACTGGGATGTCCTTAAAAATAACCGGGCCATCCAGATGCTGGTCGTTTCCGCCTCCACAGATAAACTGGCGCTGCAGACACAGGGCAACGCTACGGTGGGTGTCATCGTCTACGGCATTGTCTGCGGAAACTACGCTCTTAACGGAGCTCTTAACGCGTATACCAGCATTCCTACGTTTTTGTTCCTGCTGTTCGGCGCCGGCGTGATCGCCACCCGCCTGGGACAGAAGAAGGCGATGATGTTTGGTACATACGGATCATTGGCCTGTATGGTGCTGATTGCCGTCCTGTTCTACGCAGCCGATCCTACCACGCTGGCGTTCCCGGGTTTTGAAGGCTTTGCCGGCTGGACCTTCTTTACGATTGCGTTTCTGATTTTGTGGGTTGGATTTAAGGGCTTCTCCGGAATCTCCAGCAATATCGTGCTGCCTATGATTGCCGACTGTACGGATTACGAGGTCTACCGCTCCGGCCGCTATGTTCCTGGCATGATGGGAACCTTGTTTTCCTTCGTAGACAAGGTGATTTCTTCCCTAGCTACCACAGTAGTCGGTATTATGTGCGCGGCCATCGGTTTCGCCGAGACGCTGCCTACGGCGGACACGCCTTTCAGCCCAGCCCTGAAATTTGTGGGCGTGTTCGGCTTGTGCGGCTTGACGATCATAGGCCTGATTGCCAATGTGATCGCCATGAAGTTCTATCCGCTGACCGGCGATAAGATGAAAGAGATTCAGGCTGAGGTGGCCGCCATCAAAGCCAAGGCTGCCCAGTAAACGGCTGCGTTCAGGAGCGGCATGACTGCCCAGTAAACGATTGCGTCCAGGTGTGACATGATACCGGAAGACTGAGAACAGGGAACCATGTGAATGTGAGGTGATTTCCATGCCCGATGATAAGAATATATCGGAACAGAATGAGTTTGACCCCAGGAGAATGATTGAACTGGAGGAAGAACTGATTGCGCTGAAACAGAAGCAGGGCATTGAAGAGAAGCCGAAATGGTGGCAGCGCCTGGGAGATTGGTACGCGGATTATACGGTTCGAAGCAAGGTTTTAGTGAACCGGAAGAAGTATATTCGCCTGGCCTGGACCTGCGGCTGGCTGTGCGGCAGCCACCGCTTCTATGCCCATAAGCCAGTTCTGGGCACGCTGTATCTCCTGTTTTTCTGGACCGGAGCACCGTTTGCCATGACGCTGATTGATCTGATGATTGCCTTGCCCATGAAGCCTGACGACAATGGGATGATCCTAATCTGAGAGATCGATGATCCGGTTTTGCGGCCGGATACCAGACGATAAAGGATTGATAAGGGCTGCTGCAGAAATATAACAGTGAAATATTCACTGCGTTATTCTGCAGCAGCCCCTTGTATTACGTCAGTATGCAAACAAAGCGCCAGTGACGCTTTGTTTGCATTTCAGCCAAAGTCAGATCCGGATCAGCCGGTACGGAATCTGGTTGGCCGTCAGCATCTGCGCTTCTCTCTGATGGCAGGTGAAGATGACGATCTGGCCGGTAAAAGCGGAGGCCAGCCATCGAAGGGCGCTTCGCAGCCGCTCATCATCATAGAGGACGAAGCTGTCGTCGAAGATCAGAGGCATGGTGCCCCGCTCGCCCTGAATGAGTTTGGCCGCCGACAGGCGCAGGGCCAGATAGATCTGGTCCATGGTGCCGCTGGATACCTGCTCGATGGGAACCAGCCTGGTTTTTGTGTTCATAAAGACATTCAGGTTTTCATCAATACTCATGCTGGTGTAGATCCCTCCGGTGATACCGCTGATCAGATCGGAAGCCGTCTTGTTCAGATACAGACCGAAGGAATCCCGAATAGAGGTGGACAGTTCCGTCATGGTCTCCTGGGCCAGGTCGATAGCTTCCAGTTCCTGGGAGATCCGCTGATTCTCTGCCAGAATACGCCGCAGGCTTTCCAGCTGATCCTTATAGTTGGACAGAAGTTCCAGCTTTTTCTCCAGATCCCATTGAAGCTTCTGCTGCTTTTCAATCTGATCGCTGCAGTCTGTCTGCCGGGCAAGAAGCCCGTCAATCTCGCCGGCCAGGACAGCGATGGATTCTTCCGATTTGTCCATGGCAGTGCTCAGACGTTTGAATTCTGCCATTCTGGAACGGAAGGATTCCAGCGCTTCCGGAGTCAGGCTGGCGTCGCCTAAGTGACGGCGGAAAGTCTCCTGGAGGGTCTGGCCGCTCTGTGCCAGGGCACGGTTCAGTTTCTCCGAGCGATTCCGAAGGAGAAATGTAATGACGGCTGCGAGGACTGCTCCTCCCGCCAGGATCAATGCCGCCGCCTGAGGAATCAGATTCATCCGGGTCAGAAGATTCCGAATATCCGGAATCAGACAGCTGCCGGCGGCTCCCGCGGCTAGAAGGAGTGTGAGGAGCACACCCAGAAAGAACAGCATTTTTCGGGATTTTTTCTCGCAGGCTGCCTTCGTAGCCTGGTACTCCGTGAAAAGTTCGTTGGTGGATTGTTCATACTGTTCGATGGATGCCATATCTTTAAACTGGTTCTGTTCCAGAATCTGGCGGCCTCGGGCTACTTTCTGAAGAAGTTCTTCCTTTTCCTTCTGCTTTTCCGCAATCCGGTCGTGGGCCTCGCTCCGCTGCTTCTGATATGCAGGCAGAAGATTCTCGTATTCCGGTGAAGATACATCTTTTTCAATCGCCTTGATTTCGCCCAGAAGGGCTGTGTAGGAACGGGCGGCATCGGGAACCAGCTGGCTTTCCATATCCTTGCGCTGCGCCTTCAGGAAAGCGGAAGCCTTGGTAATATTCAGGGCCATGTTGCCGGAAGTGTTCATGTTGGCAATGTAATTTTTCAGTTCCGACACCATGCCGCCGTCAGTGGCGCTTTTCAGCTGGCCGATGCTGACAGTATTATTGTAGGCGGTTTCTGTCAGTCCGCACATCAGCTCGTCCATAAGCGCAGGGCTGGCTTCCAGTTCCCGGCCCAGGGTTTCATCGATCACATGCAGTTCTTTTTTGTCTTTGCGGAAGGTCCGCTCAATCCGGTAAATATGCCCGCCGTGCTCCATCCGAAGAGCGCCTTCGTAGGTGCCGCTGTTCTCCCAGGGCTCATACTGAGAATACAGATCTTTTCGCGCGGCCCTTCCGCGGGCAGGCTGAAGACCGAAAAGCATAGACCGGATAAACGTGTGGATCGTGGATTTGCCGGCCTCATTTTTGCCGTAAACAATATTGATGCCGTCCTCGAAGGAGATATCGCAGTCATGAAATTTTCCAAACCCTTTTATCTGAAGTTCAAGGAACCGCATGGATTATCTCCTTTCGTCGGTGGTGTGAAGCAGGGCGTTGATGCCGTAGTAAAGGGCCTTTTTCTCTACAGGACTCATGTCGGGCTTGTCCAGAGCCCGGATATAGAACCCGATCATATCGCTGGGATGCTCCGCGAACAGGGCGCTGAAGTCATATTGAGGTTCCGATTCGTCCACGATCTCAATGATACGGTATTTGCTTAACAGATGTTCCAGATCGAATTCCACGTCCGGATCCCGCATGCCCCGGATGCGGAAACGATAGATATTTCCGGCGCCCCGGCTTTTGATGACCTGAGCGATCTTAAGTTCCAGCTCCGCGTGGGTGGTCCGGGTAGTGATATTGACTACCAGGGGAACGTACTGCGCCCTGCACATGGGGAGGAATTCCAGGGAATCCACTTTATGGGTTACCGGATTGATGGCGCCCATGAAAACGCCGTGTTCGCCGGTCTCTGTATGGTCGAGGGGTTCCGGCGAACCCGGAAACACAGCTTTTTTATCAGCGACTACTTCCGGTTTGTGGATGTGGCCCAGCGCTACATAGGAATAATTGGAGGAAGCCAGAGCGTTCCGGTCCAGAGGCAGATGGGCGGCATCGCCGCCGTGGATCATGAGAATATGGATCCGTCCGTCGAAGGGAACTTCCAGGCAGCTGTCGGGAAGGGAATCCCTGATCTCGGCAGTGTGATAGCTGAATCCATGAACTTCCACATTGCAGTCGTCAAAAAAGACGCTGGTCATCTTATCGTCCATCAGATAGGTCACATTGGGACACCAGTTAAAGCTCAGGAGAGCCGAACTGCTGCGGATCCGGTCATGGTTTCCGGCAATGATCACCACGTGAACGGAAGGGATGGTGGAGAACAGATAATTCAGCTCCTTCAGGTCTCTCAGAAGAGGCTGACGGTGAAAAAGGTCACCGGAAATAAACAGGAAATCAACTTCCTGCTTTCCTGCCAGACTGACGATCTGAGTAAATGTCTCCTTGATGGCCAGAGTCCGTTCCCGGCTCCATGGCTTATCGCCGTCGGGAACCATGCCCCAGTGGACATCGGCGGTGTGGATGAATTTCATGGCGTGTCCCCCTGATTTAACAAAAATGATTCTCGCCGCCGTTCAAAGCCGGCGAAAAGATCACAGCTCGCAGTTTTTCACCGTTCTCGGGAACGGGATGACATCGCGGATGTTGGACATGCCTGTCAGGTACATGACGCAGCGCTCAAAGCCCAGGCCGAATCCGGAATGGCGCGCGGAGCCGTATCTGCGCAGATCCAGATAGAACTGATAATCCTCTTCCTTCAGTCCCAGTTCCTTCATGCGGGCAGTCAGCTTGTCGTAGTCGTCTTCACGCTGGCTGCCGCCGATGATCTCGCCGATGCCGGGGACCAGGCAGTCCATGGCGGCCACGGTCTTTCCGTCGCCGTTCAGCTTCATGTAAAACGCCTTGATTTCCTTTGGATAATCGGTGACGAAGACAGGACGCTTAAACACCTGCTCCGTCAGATAGCGCTCATGCTCCGTCTGCAGGTCGCAGCCCCAGGAAACCTTGAAATCGAAATTATCATTGTTCTTCTCCAGAATCTCAATGGCCTCCGTATAAGTTACATGGGCGAATTCGGAATTCACTACGCCGTGTAAACGCTCCAGCAGTCCCTTATCCACAAATTGGTTGAAAAAATTCATCTCTTCCGGCGCATTTTCCAGCACATAGTTTATAATATATTTTAACATGCTTTCCGCCATGGCCATATTATCCTGCAGATCAGCGAAAGCCATTTCCGGCTCGATCATCCAGAATTCAGCCGCGTGGCGGGTCGTATTGGAGTTTTCCGCGCGGAAGGTGGGACCGAAGGTATAAATGTTGCGGAAAGCCATGGCGTAGGTCTCGCCGTTTAACTGGCCGCTGACTGTAAGGCTGGTGCGTTTCCCAAAGAAGTCCTGGGAGTAATCCACGGCGCCGCCCTCAGTTCTGGGAAGGTTGTCCAGATCCAGGGTAGTCACCTGGAACATCTCGCCGGCTCCTTCGCAGTCGCTGGCCGTGATCAGCGGCGTGTGAACGTATACGAAATCCCGTTCCTGGAAATACTTATGAATCGCATAGGCAATCAGGGAGCGGACCCGGAACACGGCCTGAAACGTGTTGGTCCTGGGGCGCAGATGAGAGATGGTGCGCAGATATTCAAAGCCGTGGCGCTTCTTCTGAAGGGGATAATCCGGGGCGGAAGTTCCTTCCACCGCGACGGAGTCCGCCTGAATCTCAAAGGGCTGTTTGGCTTCCGGCGTGGCTACCAGGGTCCCGGTGACAATGATGGCGGCGCCGACGTTCAGTCGGCGGATCTCGTCATGATTCTCCAGGGTGTCGTGATAGACGATCTGCAGCGTCTCAAAATAAGTTCCGTCGCTGACCACAATAAAGCCGAAGGCCTTGGAGTCACGGATACTGCGGACCCAGCCTCCGACGCTGATTTTTTGGCCGTAATATTTCTCACGGTTGCGGTATAATTCTCTTACAGTCGTTAAATTCATAATGCGGAACACTCCTTGTCTAAAAATGCCATAAAATAGTTTTATTGTATTATACTTTATTTTTATTTGCGATTCAAGGTCTATGCCGCCGTAAGAAAATAATTTAATATTTTATTCACTATTCCAAAAAGATGTGTTATAATATATCCGTTGAAGTTTAACAAGCAGCAGGGGGTACTGGCATGGTTAAGAAAGAAATGATTGCTATGCTGCTGGCAGGCGGTCAGGGGAGCCGCCTGGGGGTGCTGACTCAGAAGGTTGCAAAGCCGGCTGTGTCCTTTGGCGGCAAATACAGGATCATTGATTTTCCTTTAAGCAACTGTATTAATTCCGGCGTCGATACGGTAGGTGTGCTGACACAGTATCAGCCTCTTCGGCTGAACTCCCATATCGGAATCGGAATCCCGTGGGATCTGGATCGGAACGTAGGCGGCGTTACCATACTTCCTCCTTATGAGAAGAGCAGGGGAAGCGACTGGTATACCGGTACGGCTAATGCGATCTTCCAGAATCTGGAATATATGGAGTCTTATAATCCGGAGTATGTTCTGATTCTGTCGGGGGACCATATATATAAGATGGATTATGAAGTCATGCTGAACTATCATAAGGCCAACGGCGCTGATGTGACCATAGCGGCTATGCCGGTGCCTTACGAGGAGGCTGGCCGGTTCGGCATACTGATCACGGATGATAATAACCGGATCGTGGATTTTGAGGAGAAGCCGGAACATCCCAGAAGCAATCTTGCATCCATGGGAATCTATATTTTCCGGTGGAAGGTGCTTAAGGAAGCCCTGGTTGCCCTGTCGGAGGTGCCGGGCTGTGATTTCGGCAAGCATATCATTCCCTACTGCCATGAGCGTGGGCAGAGGATTTTTGCATATGAATATAACGGTTACTGGAAGGACGTAGGCACTCTGAGTTCTTACTGGGAAGCCAATATGGAACTGATCGATATCATTCCTGAGTTTAACCTGTACGAGGAATACTGGAAGATCTACACCAAGAGCGACATCATTCCTCCCCAGTTTATTTCCGCGGACGCTGTGGTGGAGCGCAGCATCATCGGTGAAGGCACGGAGGTTTACGGACAAGTTATCAATTCCGTTATCGGCGCAGGGGTGGTGATCGGACCGGGAGCGGTGGTCCGGGATTCCATCGTCATGCGCGGAAGTACCGTGGGACAGGGGAGCGTTTTGGACAAGGCCATCGTCGCCGAGGATGTGGATATCGGAAGAAACGTGCGTATCGGCATCGGGGAATACGCCCCCAGCAGATATGACCCGAAGGTATATCAGGCGGATATTGTGACGATCGGCGAGCGAAGCCGGATTCCTGACGGCGTTTCCATCGGGAAGAATACGGCCATATCCGGCGTGACGGTTCCGGAGGATTATCCGGAAGGCCGGCTGCCTGCAGGAGATTATATTATGAAAGCAGGTGGTGTATCATGAGGGCGATAGGTATCGTACTGGCAGGCGGCAACAGCAAAAGGATGCGGGAACTGTCCAATAATCGCGCCATCGCGGCCATGCCTGTGGCGGGAAGCTACCGAAGCATTGATTTTGTGCTGAGCAATATGTCCAACTCCCGCATACCAAGCGTGGCGGTATTTACCCAGTACAATTCCCGGTCCCTGAACGAACATCTGAATTCTTCCAAGTGGTGGGATTTCGGAAGAAAGCAGGGCGGGCTCTATGTGCTGACGCCTACCATTACGGCGGATAATAACGACTGGTACCGGGGAACCGCGGATGCATTGTATCAGAATCTGGATTTTCTGAAGAACAGCCATGAACCCTATGTGGTTCTGGCATCCGGCGACGGTATCTACAAGCTGGATTACAACAGAGTGCTTGAATACCACGTGGAGAAGAAGGCGGACATCACCGTAGTGTGCAAGAGGATGTCGCCGGAGGAGGATGTGACCCGCTTTGGCGTGGTGAGAACGGACGAGGACGGACGCATCATAGATTTTCAGGAGAAGCCGGTTCTGGCGGAATCCAATACCATTTCCTGCGGAATCTACGTGATCCGCCGGAGACAGCTGATCGAGCTGATCGAGCGGAGCGCCCAGGAAGACAGGTATGATTTTGTCAAGGACATCCTGGTCCGCTACAGGAATTTGAAAAGGATCTATGCTTATGAGCTGGATACTTACTGGAGCAATATCGCTTCCGTAGAGTCTTACTATAAAACTAACATGGATTTTCTGAAACCGGAGGTGAGAAATTACTTCTTCCGCGAGTATCCGGAGATTTATACCAAGGTGGGCGATATGCCGCCGGCCAAGTATAATCCCGGTGCCAGAGTGAAGAACAGTCTGGTATCCAGCGGCAATATTATCAATGGACTGGTGGAGAATTCGGTTCTTTTCCGTCAGGCGTATATTGGTAATCATTGTGTGATCAAGAATTCTATCATTCTCAACGACGTGTATATTGGGGATAATACCGTTATTGAGAACTGCATCGTAGAAAGCCGTGACACGATTCGGGCAAATACAACTTACATCGGTACTCCTGACAACATAAGAATCGTCGTTGAGAAGAACGAGCGGTACACTCTATAGAGATGATAGAAGGGGGCGTACGCGTTATCTCGCCCCACCTGTGGAGAACATCCCGCAGGAATTTATGAGATTAGAGAGGAGTACAATATGCAGATCACAGACGTAAGAGTCAGACGAATCGATAAGGAGGGGAAGATGAAGGCCATCGTATCGATCACGCTTGATGACGAGTTTGTCATTCATGATATTAAGGTTATCGAGGGTGAGAAAGGGCTTTTCATAGCGATGCCAAGCCGCAAGACGGCGGACGGTGAGTACCGTGACATCGCCCATCCTATCAATTCAGCGACCAGAGATATGATTCAGCGTGTGATTCTGGATAAATATGAGACAACAGAGACTGACAGCGACGGAATATTCGGAAACACAGTATAGATGCGTATTTGGCATATTCAGCAACACGGGAGTCTATAGGGTAGACGTGTGACGCCGGACACGAGCCTGGGAATCGGCTTTCCCCAGGGGATGTGAGCCGGCGTCCTGCGTTGTCAGGCAGGGATGCAGAATAAGGAGACAGCAGAAGATGTATATTATAGCAGGGCTGGGCAATCCGGGCAGCCAGTACGAACACAGCCGCCACAATGTGGGGTTTGAGGTGATAGACTGTCTGGCGGACCGCCTGGGAATCAGCGTGAATGAAAGAAAACACAGGGCGTTCTGCGGAAAGGGGATTCTGGAGGGGCAGAAGGTAGTTCTGGTAAAGCCTCAGACTTTTATGAATCTCAGCGGAGAAAGCCTTCGCAGCGCCGTGGATTTCTATAAACCGGAACCGGATCATGTGATCATCGTCTATGACGATATAAGCCTGGATCCCGGACAGCTGCGGATCCGGGCAAAAGGCAGTGCCGGCGGCCACAATGGGATTAAAAATATCATCGCCCAGCTGGGGACTCAGGAATTTCCCAGGGTGAAAGTGGGCATAGGAGCAAAACCGGACAGGATGGATCTGGCTGATTATGTGCTGAGCCATTTTTCCCGGGGAGAGTGGGAACAGATGGAGGACGCCTTTATGGAGGCGGCGGACGCAGTGACTGTTATGGTAAGCCAGGGGATGGAAGCTGCCATGAATCGGTTTAATAAAAAGAAGGCGGTTGCGCCTGCAGACGGGGAAGGAAGCTTTTATGGGCAGAGTGTTTGCCAATCCGCTGACGGAGCTGGCGGAGTACGAGGAACTGAATAGGGATCTGAACAAAGGAGGAGGACCGCTGCAGGTCAGCGGCTGTATGGATTCCCAGCGGGTCCATCTGATGTATGAGGCAGGGGAGACTCTGCCGTGGAAGCTGGTGGTCACTTACGACGATTCCAGGGCGAAGGAAATCTATGACGATTTTCGCTGCTTTACGGACCGCGTATGGCTGTATCCGGCCAGGGATCTGCTCTTTTATACGGCGGATATCCACGGCAATCTGATTACCAGGCAGAGAATGCAGGTGCTGAAGGCCCTGATAGAGGACGAAGGCGCGGGGATGGCTCCGGCTGACCAGGGCGAGGCGCGTACCGGCAGCGGAAAAACATCCGGCGGTGTGGTAGTCACTACCCTGGACGGCCTTATGGACCATCTTCTTCCTCTTTCCATGATCAGGAAGCAGATTGTCCGGGTGATGCAGGGAGAGATCATCCGCCTGGAAGAGATGACGCAGAGGCTTGTGGCCCTGGGTTATGAACGGATGGCCCAGGTAGACGGTATGGGACAGTTTTCCATCCGCGGCGGAATCCTGGATATTTTTCCCCTTACGGAGGAACTTCCTGTTCGGATCGAGCTGTGGGACGACGAAGTGGATTCTGTCCGAAGCTTCGATGTAGAGAGCCAGCGGTCTGTGGAGCAGCTGGATTCCGTAGTAATCTATCCGGCATCCGAGATGGTTCTGACAGAAAAGGAGATTGAAGAAGGACTGAGACGGATCGAGCAGTCTGCCGGAAAATATGAAAAATCCCTGCGTGAGAGTCTTCAGACAGAGGAGGCCCACAGGATTTATTCCATCGTAAGGGAATTAAAAGAACGGCTGGAGAACGGGTTCGGCGTCAGCGGCCTGGACAGCTATCTCACCTGTTTCTGCCGGGAGACCGTATCATTTCTCCGGTATTTTCCCGAGGGACAAACGGCCATTTTCCTGGATGAACCTGCCAGACTGAAGGAAAAGGGCGAGACGGTGGAACTGGAATTTCGGGAAAGTATGATGCATCGGCTGGAGAAGGGTTATATTCTGCCGGAGCAGACGGAACTTTTGTATTCCGCCAGGGAAACTCTGGCGGGACTTCTTGGCGCCCATACGCTGATGGTGACCGGCCTGGAACAGAAGGTGGCGGGAATGGCCGCCCGGAAGCGGTATTCCGTCAACGCCAGAAGCGTCAATACGTATCAGAACAGTTTTGAGATGCTGATCGAGGATCTGAAGCGGTGGAAGAAGGAAAGGTACCGGGTGATTCTGCTGTCCGGCTCTCACACCAGAGCCAGCCGCCTGGCAGGAGATCTGCGGGAGTACGGTCTGAGCGCTTTCTGTACGGATGATTCCGAGAGGCAGGTTCAGCCGGGAGAACTTCTGGTTACTTACGGGAATCTCCACCGGGGGTTTGAGTATCCTCAGATTAAATTTGTGGTTATTACCGAAGGCGATATGTTCGGTGTGGCCAAAAAGAAAAAAAAGAGGAAGAAAACTTCCTATGAAGGCCAGAAAATCCAGAGCTTTTCTGAACTGTCGCCGGGAGATTATGTGGTTCATGAGGAGCATGGACTTGGAATCTACTGCGGGATTGAGAAGATCGAACAGGATAAGATCGTAAAGGACTATCTGAAGATCGAGTACGCCGACGGAGGCAATCTGTATCTTCCGGCTACCCGCCTGGAGGTCATTCAGAAATACGCCGGTTCCGATGCCAAGGCGCCCAAACTGAACCGCCTGGGCAGTGAACAGTGGAAGAAAACCAGAGACCGGGTGAAGGGCGCGGTGAAGGAGATTGCCAAAGACCTGGTGGAGCTGTACGCGGCCCGACAGGCTACGGATGGTTTTCAGTATGAGAAGGATACGGTCTGGCAGCGGGAATTTGAGGAGCTGTTCCCCTATGAGGAGACGGAGGACCAGGAGGAGGCCATCGAAGCGGTCAAACGGGATATGGAGAGCCGGAAGATCATGGACCGGCTGATCTGCGGCGATGTGGGCTACGGCAAGACAGAGATTGCCTTAAGAGCCGCTTTTAAGGCGGTTCAGGACGGCAAGCAGGTGGCTTACCTGGTGCCTACGACGATTCTGGCCCAACAGCATTACAATACCTTTGTCCAGCGGATGAAAGATTTTCCGGTAAGAGTAGATCTGCTGTCCAGGTTCCGCTCGGCGGCTGAGCAGAAGAAGACCCTGGAGGATCTGCGCAAGGGCCTGGTGGATATTGTCATCGGCACTCACCGGATTCTGTCCAGAGACGTACAGTTTAAAGATCTGGGCCTGCTGGTCATTGACGAGGAGCAGCGGTTCGGAGTGGCTCACAAGGAGAAGATCAAGAAGCTGAAGGAGAATGTGGACGTGATCACGCTTACGGCCACGCCGATTCCCCGGACCCTTCATATGAGCCTGGCAGGAATCCGGGATATGAGCGTGCTGGAGGAGCCGCCGGTAGACCGGGTGCCGATCCAGACCTATGTGATGGAGTACAACGACGAGATGGTCCGGGAGGCGATCCTCCGCGAGACGGCCAGAAACGGCCAGGTGTACTATGTATATAACCGCGTACAGGATATTGCCGATATGGCGGCCAGGGTATCCCGATTGGTTCCTGACGTAACGGTAGTCTACGCCCATGGGCAGATGAATGAGCGCCAGCTGGAGCGGATCATGCTGGATTTCGTCAATGGGGAGATCGATGTGCTGGTGTCTACTACCATTATCGAAACCGGCCTGGATATTCCCAATGTGAATACCATTATTATCCAGGATGCAGACCGGATGGGCTTGTCCCAGCTGTACCAGCTTCGCGGCCGGGTGGGACGTTCCAGCCGGACGGCCTATGCGTTTTTGATGTACCGCCGTGATAAGATTTTAAAGGAGGAGGCGGAAAAGCGGCTGAAGGCGATTCGCGAATTTACAGAGCTGGGTTCCGGAATCCGGATTGCCATGCGGGATCTGGAGATCCGGGGGGCGGGAAATGTGCTGGGCGCCGAGCAGCACGGCCATATGGAAGCCGTAGGGTACGATCTGTACTGCAAGCTTCTGAACCAGGCGGTGCGGGCGCTGAAGGGCCGCCGGACGGAAGAGGAGGATTTCAATACAACGGTAGAGTGCGATATCGATGCCTATATTCCGTCCTCATATATTAAGAATGAATATCAGAAGCTGGACATCTACAAGAGAATTTCGGCCATTGAGAATGAAGAGGAGTCCATGGATATGCAGGATGAACTGATCGACCGTTTCGGAGACATTCCGAAGCCGGTTGAGAATCTTCTTCAGGTGGCCCAGCTGAAGTCCATGGCCCATCGGGCATTTGTGACGGAAGTGGACATTAACCGGCAGGAGATCCGTCTGCTGATGTTTCCGCGGGCCCGGCTGAATACGGTTCAGATTCCTGCCCTGGTACAGGAGTATGGAGGAAATCTGAGAATGGCTGCAGGCCAGACGCCGGGATTCATCTATCAGGAACCGCGAAAGAGCGGCAAGGACAGCCGCGATATGATAAAAATCGCGGAAGAGCTTCTGGAAAAGCTGGGCGGCATGGCAGAGCGCGGACAGGAAGAGGAAAGCTTTTCTGTGTAAGGCATATTTATCCAACAGGTTTTGCCGGACAGAAGAAGTATAAATTCCCCTGTTTTACAGATACTACATTAACAGCTGGTATATGCTACAAGCAATGCAGAGAATGTAAAATGGAGGAAAAAGATATGAAAGCTACAGGGATTGTAAGAAGAATCGACGACCTGGGCCGGGTGGTGATTCCCAAGGAGATCCGCAGGACTTTGAGGCTCCGTGAGGGGACGCCGCTGGAAATCTTTACCGACCGGGAAGGTGAGATCATCCTTAAGAAATATTCGCCGATGGTAGAGCTGACATCCTTTGCGGTTCAGTACGCGGAAGCCATGGCCCAGGCTACAGGACTTATGGTCTGTATCACAGACCGGGATCAGGTGATCGCGGTGGCCGGAGGGCCGAAAAAGGATCTGATTCAGAAGCCTATCAGCAGGCAGCTGGAGCATGCGATCAATGAGAGGGAATCGGTTCTTGCCGTCAAAGAGGACAAATCATTTTTTTCTATAACCTCCGAGGAGATGGAGGGAGTTACAGCCATGGCCCTGACATCCATTATCTGTGAGGGCGATGCCATCGGAAGTGTGGCGCTTCTGAGCCGGGAAGCTAAGGCGAGGCTGGGGGAGCCGGAGATGAAGCTGGTTTCCACAGCGGCAGGCTTCCTGGGAAGGCAGATGGAAGGTTAGTGTATGAAGGTCAGAATAAAGCCGGCAAAGACCTCTGCGGAACTGCAACGGTTCCTGGAGGTCTTTTGTCTCGTTGCGTCCCGCGGTCTGCGTGGTGGGGAAAGAAGCGCAAAAATGCAGGAAAACGCCTAAAAACCTTGACAAATCCGGGTAAAAAGGATATAAAGGATATGGTGTGACGGTGCCGAAGGGCGGCACTGCGTAGAAAAGCAATATTTAGGAGGAAAATATCAATGAACAAGAATGAATTAATCGCGGCTGTTGCTGAGAAAGCGGACATTTCCAAGAAGGATGCAGAGAAGGCGCTGAAGGCCTTTACGGATACAGTTGCCGAAGAGCTGGTAAAGGGTGAGAAGGTACAGCTGGTTGGTTTCGGTACATTTGAGGTCAGCACAAGAGAGGCCAGAGAGGGAAGGAATCCCCTGACGGGAGATACCATCAAGATTGCCGCTTCCAAGGCTCCCAAGTTCAAAGCAGGCAAGGCGCTCAAGGAAGCTGTCAATAAGTAATAATTGTATGAGACTTGACAAATATCTGAAGGTTTCGCGCCTGATCAAGCGCAGAACGGTGGCCAATGAAGCCTGTGATGCGGGGAGAGTCCTGGTCAACGGCAAACCGGCCAAGGCGTCGCTGAATGTGAAGAGCGGCGATATTCTTGAGATACAGTTTGGGACCAATTCGGTGAAAGTGGAAATCCTGGATGTGCAGGAAACTGTGAAGAAAGATGATGCGAAAGAGCTGTATCGATATATTTAGGAATATATAAAAGGCCCTCACCATATACTGGAACATAAATCCTGTGTATGTGAGGGTTTTTCGATGGATGAAAAGACAGGGGCGGGAAGCCATAAGATCATATTTTCCAACCGGCAGACCGGCAGTCTGACAGGAGTCAGGGATGTGGTGTCTTTTGATGAGAATCAGGTGGTCCTCGATACGGATATGGGGCTTCTGACGATCAAGGGCAGGGAACTTCACATGAGCCGGCTTACGCTGGAAAAAGGCGAAGCGGATATGGAGGGAATGGTGGACAGTCTGGTATATTCCTCCAATGAAGGCTACAGGAAGTCGGGCGAGTCTTTCTTTGAGCGGCTGTTTAAGTAGGTGGCCGTATGAGTGAAACCATATGGTACGAGCTTAAGCTTGCAGTTTCCAGTTTCCTGACAGGAGCGGGGCTGATGATGGTATATGACCTGCTGCGGATTTTCCGGATGTTCTGCCCCCATAATTATTTTTTTATAGGCGCAGAGGATTTCGGATACTGGATTTACTGCGCGGTTATGACTTTTGGCCTGCTTTATGAACAGAATGACGGGGCCTTAAGAGGATACGCTGTGGCAGGGACGCTGCTGGGCATGGCGCTGTATCAGAGAACAGTCAGCACTATTTTGTTAAAATACTTGAAAAAAGGACAGGAATCCATTAGAATAAGGCTAAAGAAGCGGAAACTCAGAAAAAACAGGTGATCGTATGAGAGATACAAGGAGAAACAGAAAGAAAAGGCAGGAGCGGACCGGCAACCGGATGGCGCTGGTGGGCATTACGTTTGTGGTTCTCAGTCTGGCTGTGGCGATTAACATCCGCGGATCCTCTCTTGAGACCAAGAATCATGAGTACCAGGTCCGGCAGGAGATCCTGAGCCGTCAGGTGGAGGCAGAGAAGGAGCGGGCGAAGGAACTGGAGGAGAAGCGCGTCTTTGTCCAGACCAAGCAGTATATTGAGCAGGTAGCTAAGGAAAAGCTGGGTCTGGTGAATCCGGACGAGATCCTTCTGAAACCGGCGGAGTGATTTTTGTCGAAGATTTTTTGGAAGAGCCGCTGTGAATTTGACAAATATTTCCCTTTTGACTGTGTATAATGCAAATGAATCTGCAGAGTGCCATGTCGGGAGGGATTTTTGTGTTTAAGCAGTTGAGAAAGCGTCAAGGCCATAGGGATATGGCGGACATTCATGTATATACGGCGAAAAAATTAAGCGATATGGCCGGCTCGCTGGAGGAGCTGGCCAAAACGTTCCGGGAAGAGGTTCCGGCGGCAGGAAGTCTCAGCCGGGAGGACGGGCTTGCGGCGATGCAGACGGCAGCTGCCATGGTCTGTGACGGCTGCAGGAAATGCAGTCTCAACATGGAGGATCCGGAGGGAGACAATTATTATCTGTATTATCTTCTGCGCGCCTTTGAACAGAAAGGGGCGCTGGACAGTGAGGACATGCCCCGGCTGTTTCAGGAGACCTGCAGGCGGCAGGAGGAATATGTGGGATACCTGAATCGGAATCTGGGACGGGCCACCATGAACCTGAACTGGAAAAACCGTTTCCTGGAAAGCAGGGATGCGGTGATTTCCCAGTTTCGGGAGCTTGCGGTAATTCTGGAGGAATTCGCCAGGCAGATGGAGCAGGCGGAAGATGTGACAGCCGGAGCGGAGCGGCAGGTCCGCCGGGTCTTTCAGAAAAATCATATGGCAGTCGGCAGGATGCTGATTCTCCGGCATGAGGGAAAACGGCGGGAGGCTTTTCTGACGGTAAAGACCACCAACGGCAGGTGTGTTACCTCTGCCGAGGCGGCAGGCTTTCTGGGACAGGCCATAGGAGGCTTAGGATGGGTGACAGCCAGGGATTCCAGAAGCATCATCAACCGGCAGTACGCTACGGTGCGTTTCCTGGAAGGCGGAGCATACCGGATGATATGCGGAGCGGCGGGAAGGCCCAGAGAAGGCGAGGCCGCGTCCGGGGACAGCTTCACATTTAATTCCCATATGCCGGGGCATGTGGTGATGAGTCTGTCAGACGGCATGGGAAGCGGATGGCGTGCCGGGGAAGAAAGCCGCCGGGTCGTGGAGCTGACGGAACAGCTGCTGGAGGCAGGATATACGCCCAGGGCCGCGCTGAAGCTGGTAAATACGGTTCTTCTTCTGACCGGGGAAGAGCAGCATCCGGCGACCATCGATCTGTGCTGCGTGGATCTGTATTCCGGCGTCCTGGAGGCCATGAAGCTGGGAGCGGCGGCTACTTTTGTGGTAGGAGATTCCGGCGTGGAAGTGCTGCAGGCCGTCGGGACTCCGGCAGGGATTCTGAATCCGGTGGAGCCGGTGCTGCTTTCGCGGAAACTGTGGGAGAATGACAGAGTTATCATGGTCAGCGACGGCATCCTGGAGGCGCTTCCGGGTGATGACAAGGAAAGCATCATGCAGGAATATCTGGACGGTATCGAGAGAAGGAATCCGCAGGATATGGCGGATCGTATCCTGGAGTTTGCGGCCGGATTCTCGGAAAAGGCCGCGGATGATATGACAGTCCTTGCGGCCGGAATCTGGAAAAGATAGAAAAGGCGATTGCAAGGGCCGTAAAATCCATATATAGTATAGTTACACGAAAGAGGGCGGGAACTGATATGCGAAAGCGGGTATCGGATTTTATAAGGCGATATCATATGCTGGAAACAGGGAGCCGTGTGGTAGCCGCCGTGTCAGGCGGAGCCGACTCGGTCTGCCTGTTTCATGTGCTGTCACAGCTTCGCGGAGAATTTCAGCTAAAGCTGCTGGCGGTCCATGTCCACCATGGCCTGCGGGGGGCGGAAGCGGACAGAGATGCGGAGTTTGTGGAAAATCTGGCGGAACGGTTCGGCGTGCCCTGTGTGGTGGTTCATGAAGATGTGGCAGGGTATGCGGAGGAACATGGACTTTCTGCCGAGGAGGCAGGCAGGATTCTCCGGTACCGTGCTTTGAGATATGAGGCGGAACGGTTCGGCGCAGAAAGTCCGGATGATGCCGGAAGATGCGGCGATGTCCGGATCGCGGTAGGACATCAGAAGGAGGATCAGGCGGAGACCATACTTCACAATCTGTTTCGGGGCAGTTCCCTGAAAGGATTGTCCGGCATGGCTCCGGTCAGCGGTGACATCATACGGCCGCTTCTCTGTGTCGGCAGACAGGAAATCCGGGATTATCTGAAGGAGAACGGCCTGGATTTCCGCGAGGATTCCACGAACGCCTCTTCGGATTACACCAGAAACCGTATCCGAATGATGCTTCCGCAGATATGCAGGGAGGTAAACGCAGGGGCGATTGACAATATTCTGGCGGCCGGAGAGAAGATGGCTCAGGCAGACAGGTATTTTGAAGAGCTGACGGAAATTATATGGGCGGAAAAGGGCTCTGTGGAATATGAGGAGGAAAACCGGAATGCGGTTCCGGCGGCGGGCTCAGGACCGGAGAACGTCCCGCGCCGGCCGGGGACAGCAGATCCAGGACCGGAGATTGCCCCGCGCCGGCCGGGTATGGCGGTAAGGTGCGGTCTTCCGGCGGATGTTCTGAACCTGCAGCCGCCGATACTGGCAGGCTATCTGGTTATGCGGATGATCCGGACCATGACCGGTTCCGTCAAAGATATCACGTCGGTCCATGTGGAGCAGATACGCGGGCTGGCAGGGAAGGGGACCGGCCGGCAGATCAGCCTGCCTTACGGACTGAAGGCGGTCCGAGAGTATGATATGCTGTGGGTGGAACGTGAAAGCCAAGAAGAAAAAAAGCTTCCTAAACTTTCTTTTTCCCGGTTTTCATGGAAAAAAAGCAGGGAAATTCCACAAAATAAGTATACGAAATGGTTCGATTATGATAAAATAAAAAGCGCGTTATCGGTACGGACCCGGCAGACCGGTGATTATATCACCCTGAAGAATGGAGGCCGCAAGACCATCAAGGCCTTTATGATCGATGAGAAGATTCCCAGGCAGGAGCGCGACAGGATTCCGCTTCTTGCGGAAGGAAATCATGTGCTGTGGATTGTCGGATACCGAATCAGCGAATACTATAAAGTAACTGACCATACAAAAGAAGTCCTGCAGGTGCAGGCAAACGGAGGAAAAGAACATGGCGGAGAAGGTTCGGGTACTGCTGCCGGAAGAAGATGTGAATAAGAGGATCAGCGAAGTGGCTGCCCAAATCAGCAGAGATTATGAGGGAAAGCAGATCCACATGATCTGCGTCCTGAAGGGCGGAGTGTTTTTTACCTGTGAACTGGCCAAGAGGATTACGGTGCCGGTGTCGCTGGATTTTATGTCCGTATCCAGCTATGGCGCGGGGACGGAATCCAGCGGCGTGGTCCGTATTGTCAAGGATCTGGATGAACCTCTGGAGGGCAAGGATGTTCTGATCGTGGAGGATATTATTGATTCCGGAAGGACTCTGGCGTATCTGATCGAGATACTGAAGCAGAGAGGGCCTGCGGGCATACGCCTGTGTACGCTCCTTGACAAGCCGGAGCGCCGGGTGAAGAAGCAGGTGAAAGTGGATTACACCTGTTTTTCCATTCCGGATGAATTTGTGGTGGGCTATGGTCTGGATTACGACCAGAAATACCGAAACCTGCCCTATATCGGAGTAGTTGAATTTTAAGGAGGCAATTTGATTTGAAAAGACATCAGACAATGGGCAGCGGGCTCGGGTTCATTCTGATTGCCGCTGCGATTCTGTTTCTGGCAAGCATGATGACCGGTCCCAGACAGGAAGATATTCTGACCCATAAGGCGTATACCGAGGAGATTGCCGCGGGGAATGTGGAACTGGTCATTATCTCGCCGAATCAGCAGACGCCTACGGGGCAGCTGACGCTGAACATGAAGGACGGTACCAGGCAGCAGATGTATGTATCCAATGTGGAAGAGGAGCAGGATTTTCTGACGGCCCATAACGTAGAGTATGTGGTGGAGGATGTACCCGGGGATAATCTGTGGCTGACGTTCCTTCTGCCGGTGGTGGTATCCAGCGGAATTTTGATCGTATTTATGATGATCATGAATTCCCGGGCGGCAGCCGGAGGCGGCGCCAACGCCAAGATGATGAATTTTGGAAAGAGCAGAGCAAGGCTGGCGGAGGATGCGGGGAAATTCAACTTCAGCAAGGTGGCCGGACTTCGCGAGGAGAAGGAAGACCTGGAGGAACTGGTGGATTTCCTGAAAAACCCTCAGAAATACATTTCCGTCGGGGCCCGGATTCCCAAGGGCGTTCTTCTGGTGGGCCCGCCGGGAACCGGCAAGACCCTTCTGGCCAAGGCGGTCGCCGGAGAGTCGGGAGTCCCGTTTTTCAGCATATCCGGTTCGGATTTTGTGGAGATGTTCGTGGGTGTGGGAGCATCCCGTGTCCGCGACTTGTTTGAGGAGGCCAAGAAGAACGCGCCCTGCATCGTGTTTATCGATGAGATCGATGCAGTGGCCAGACAGAGAGGAACCGGCCTGGGCGGCGGACATGACGAGAGGGAGCAGACATTGAACCAGCTTCTGGTTGAGATGGATGGCTTCGGCGTCAATGAAGGCATTATCGTCATGGCGGCGACCAACCGGGTGGATATCCTGGATCCCGCGATTCTCCGGCCGGGACGTTTTGACCGGAAGATTGCCGTAGGCCGTCCCGATGTGGAGGGCAGAAAGGAAATCCTGAAGGTTCACGCCAAGGATAAGCCTCTTGGCGAGGATGTGGATATGGAGCGGATTGCCAGAACGACGGCAGGCTTCACCGGAGCGGATCTGGAGAACCTGCTGAACGAGGCGGCGATCCTGGCGGCCCGAGAAAACCGGAAGTTCATTATGCAGAGCGACATTGACCGGTCCTTCATCAAAGTGGGTATCGGCACGGAGAAGCACAGCAGAGTGATTTCCGAGAAGGAGAAGCGGATTACCGCTTACCATGAGACCGGCCACGCCATTCTGTTCCATCTCCTTCCTGATGTGGGTCCGGTTCACACCATCTCCATCATTCCTACGGGAATGGGAGCCGCAGGCTATACCATGCCGCTGCCGGAAAAGGATGAGATGTTCAATACCAGAGGCAAGATGCTTCAGAGCATTATGGTAGGCCTGGGCGGACGGATTGCCGAGGAGCTGGTGTTCGACGATATCACTACGGGAGCGTCCCAGGACATCAAGCAGGCCACGGCCATTGCCAGGGCCATGGTGGTGAAATACGGCATGTCGGAGAAAGTGGGCACTATCAACTACGAGACCGACAGCGAGGAGGTTTTCATCGGAAGGGAGCTGGGTCATTCCAAGAATTACGGCGAACAGGTGACTACGGTGATCGACAGCGAAGTGAAGCGGATCATCGACGAGTGCTATGCCAAAGCAAAGGAGATTATCCAGCAGCACATGGATGTTCTCCACAGATGTACGGAGATTCTCATGGAGAAGGAGAAGATCGGGCAGGAGGAATTCGAACGGCTGTTTGCTTAAGGCAGAATAGTACGTGGACAAAATGCACAAAAAACCGACAAAACTTTTGTTAAGTTTGTGAAGGCTATCCCTTTTCAAAAAACGGAAATCATGCTAGTATAATCACGTACCCCCCAATACATTATATAGTTTTTGCTACACCCCATAAGAAACGAAATACCTTCTCCTGAAAGAGCCGGTTACCCCACCGGCTCTTTCGCTGTCCAAAAATCCGCGGCGTTTTTTCATTTTCCCCAAGTTCGCTCTTGTATATTTTCCCGGAATCAGATAGAATATAGTAGCAAAAAAAGCGAGAGAACATTTGGCAACAGGAAGGGCTGACGTAATGGACAGAAGGGCGCTTTTCACCGACTCCACCCAGGAATTTCGGATACCGATGGAAGTCAACGCCGGCGATATGGTGACATTTCGGTTTCGGACCGGGAAAAATGATGTGGATGACGTCTATTTTGCAGAGGAGCACGAGGAAGAGAAAAAGATGAATAAGGCCGGATCGGACGGCCTGTTTGATTATTATGAGTATCAGATGAAGGCGCCGGATTATCCGGTTTATTACCATTTTCATGTGGTGCATGGCGGCGACCACTGCTGCTATAACCGGCTGGGTGCCGATAAGGACAGAAAATGGTATTTTGATTTCTGCCTTATGCCGGGATTCTTTACGCCGGAATGGGCAAAGGGAGCGATCATGTACCAGATTTTTGTGGACCGGTTCTGCCGCGGCGACGCTTCCACCGATGTGGTGGATCAGGAGTATATCTATCTGGGGAAACCTGTGACCCATGTGAATGACTGGTATGAATATCCGGCCGCCATGGATGTGGATCGGTTTTACGGGGGAGATCTGCAGGGCGTGTGGGATAAGCTGGATTATATCCGCAGCCTTGGAGTAGAAGTGATTTATTTCAACCCGCTTTTTGTATCACCGTCCAATCACAAATACGATACTCAGGATTACGATTATATCGATCCCCATTTCGGGAAGATACTTAAGGACGGCGGGGAGACGGTAAGCCGGGATGCGGCGGATAATCGGAATGCTTCCAAGTATCGTATCCGCACTACGGACAGGGAGAATCTGGAAGCCAGCAACCGCTTTTTCGCGGATCTGGTAGCAGAGATTCACCGTCGGGGCATGCGGGTTATCATCGACGGCGTATTTAATCACTGCGGTTCCTTCAATAAATGGCTGGACAGAGAGGGAATCTATGAACAGTCAGAGGGCTATGAGCCGGGGGCTTATGTGTCCAAGGACAGTCCTTACAGGAAATTCTTCCGATTTAAAGATGAGAACGGCTGGCCCTATAACAAGAGCTATGAGGGCTGGTGGGATTATGAGACGCTGCCTAAGCTGAACTATGAGGAATCCCCGGAACTGTATCAGTACATCATGGAGATCGGCCGCAAATGGGTGTCGCCGCCCTACAATGTGGATGGCTGGAGGCTGGATGTGGCGGCGGATCTGGGCCACAGCAGCCAGTTTAACCATCAGTTCTGGAAGGATTTCCGGAAAGCGGTGAAGTCGGCCAACCCGGAGGCGGTGATCCTGGCGGAGCATTACGGCAATCCGGCGCCCTGGCTGGAGGGCGACGAGTGGGATACCATCATGAATTATGACGCTTTTATGGAACCGCTGACCTGGTTTCTGACCGGCATGGAAAAGCACAGCGATGAGTATAATCCCAACCTGTTCGGCGACGGGGAGGCGTTTTTCCGGTCCATGAACTATTATATGTGCCGCATGCAGGAGACGTCTATTCTCACGTCCATGAACGAGTTGTCCAATCACGATCATTCCCGGTTTATGACGCGGACCAACCGGACCAACGGCCGGATCGGAACGTCTGGGCCGGAAGCGGCGGAGCGCAATATTCACCCCGGAGTCTTCCGGGAGGCGGTTATGGTTCAGATGACCTGGCCGGGAGCGCCTACCATCTATTATGGAGATGAGACCGGACTGTGCGGCTGGACCGATCCGGACAGCCGGAGGACCTATCCATGGGGCCGGGAGAATCAGGAGATGATCGAGTTTCACCGTTATATGACGCGGCTTCACCGGACCAATCCGGCTCTGCGGAGAGGCTCGCTGAAGGAGCTTGCGGCGGATCGCCAGGTGATCGCTTACGGGCGGTTTGCCGGCAGCAACCGCTGTGTAGTAGCCATCAACAACAGTGCCGGCCCCCAGAAGATCTCTCTTCCGGTATGGCAGATCGGAATTCGCGATACGGATCGTCTGACCCGGGTTATGCTGACATCGGAGAAGGATTACAATGTGGGAGCGCTGGATTATCCGGTGGAGGACGGCTGCGTGAAGCTGGAGCTGGGAGGCAACAGTTCTATCCTGCTGGTTTCCGAGGCCGCCGGCTGAGCTCATGCTAAAAGATTTTCACTATTTGGATAAAATTTTTTGAAAAGGAATAATAAAGCGCAAAAAAGACAGAAAAAAAGATGCTCTGAGACTTGACATTTTCCAGTTCGGGAGGGTATAATAAAAATCGGCAGTTATTTATTAACAATCAACCGACACGAAAAGGAGGAGGTACTATGAAAAAACTGACTGCAGTTGCCATGTCATTTATCATGGCGGCGAGTCTTGTGGCCTGCGGAGGCGGCGGAAGCAGCAGCGGCAGCAGCGCCACAGAAGCGGAAAAAACCACAGCGGCAGCGGAAACAGCAGAAGCCGCAGGCGAGACAGAGGCGGCGGAGACCCCTGATGAAGGAGGCGCTTCAGCAGAGGATGTTACCGGAAAGGTCGTCATTTATACGTCAATGTATGAGGACATTATCGCCATGGTTGATGAGAAGCTGGAGGAAGTTTTCCCCAACGCGGACATTGAGTTTTTCTATGGAGGTACGGGAACGCTGCAGTCTAAGGTCGCTGCGGAGATTGATGCCGCAGGCGACAGCGGCAAGCTGGGCTGCGATATGCTGATGGTAGCTGAGCCGGCCTACTCGTTGGAACTGAAGGAGATGGGACTGCTCCATGCTTATGATTACGCGGAGAAGGATAAGCTCCTCTTTGATTATGATGAAGAGGGTTACTGGTATCCGGTTCGTGTCTGCAACATGGTTCTGGCCTATAATCCGGAGATGTATTCCAAGGAAGAGCTGCCTACAAACTTTAAGGATTTTGCGACAGACGAGAATCTGAAGGGATATGTTTCCATGGGTAATCCGCTGACATCCGGCACGTCTTATGCCGCTATCGTGGCACTGCAGGACGCTTACGGCGACGAGTACTTCGCGCAGCTTGGCAGTCAGGAAACGGCTGTGGAATCCGGTTCCGTAGCTCTGACGAAGCTGGAGACCGGAGAGTGTAAGGAAATCATGATTCTGGAGGAATCCGTTCTTAAGAAAAGAGAAGAAGAAGGTTCTCTTCTGGAAGTGATTTATCCGGACGATGGCACCATTGCAATTCCGTCCACTATTATGACGATAGACGAGGCCAAGAGCGCCAATGAGAACATCGCCGCCTGTGAAGCGATCACGGATTGGTTCCTGTCGCCGGAAGGCCAGGAATATATCGTGGCGGGCTGGATGCATTCCGTGCGCAGCGATTTTGATCAAGCTCCGTATGACGCGCTTCCTACAGCGGAGATCCTCAAGAATACAATGCCTGTGGACTGGGAGCGCTGCTTCCGTGAACGTGAAGAAATCCGCACCCTGTTCCAGGAAAATGTTACGGTTCCTGAAGGCTGATACAATGTGTTATTTTGAGAAGGGGCTTCGGCCCCTTCTTGTTCTGTAATATCTGAAACAGGAAATTATCGGTATTTTTGGCGGAAAAGAGGTATGTAGGAGTGCAGAAAAAACATTACTTTGATATAAAATGGGCAGTAATCCTGGTTATTGTGGCTTTTTTGCTGGTATTTCAGGTGTTTCCGCTGCTGTATTTAGTATACCGCTCTTTTTTCTCCACGGGTAAGTTTTCCCTGGAGGGATTTTCGAGAATATATACATACGAGATGAACTGGTCCTGCCTGAAGAACACCATCATTACGGCGGGATTCGCGATGATATTCGGGGTGATCCTGGCGTTCCCTCTGGCGTGGCTGGTAGGACGGACGAATCTTTACGGAAAAAAGTTTTTCCGTTTCCTGTTTGTCACCACCTACATGGTTCCTCCTTATGTAGGGGCTATGGCGTGGCTGCGTCTTTTAAATCCCAAGGTAGGAACTCTGAACGTATTTATTAAGAATCTGCTTCATTTGTCGGAGAATCCGTTTAACATCTATTCGATTTGGGGATTGGTATGGGTATTGACTACATTTTATTATCCGTACGCGTTTATCACCATATCCAGAGCGATGGAAAAGATGGATCCTTCCCTTGAGGAGGCGTCCCGCATTTCCGGCGCATCGCCGTTGAAGACGCTTTTTACCGTGACGCTTCCGTTGATGATGCCGAGTATTGTGGCGGCCGCGCTGCTGGTATTTGTGGCAGCGGCCTCCTGTTACGGGATTCCGTCCATCATTGGGGCGCCGGGGCAGCTTTATACGGTGACGACCCGTATTATGGACTATGTCTCCGTGGGTTCTCAACAGGGCCTGACGGACGCGACGGTACTGGCGGTATTCCTGATGGCGATTGCCCTGCTTGTTTTGTATATTTCAAATTTTGTAGTAGGGAAGAAAGATTATATTACCGTTTCCGGCAAATCGACGCGTCCCAATATCGTCGATCTGGGGAAATGGCGTATACCGATTACCATTTTGGTAAGCATATTCGCGCTGATCGTTGTGATCATCCCGTTTGCTACGGTTTTCATGACATCCTTTACGACAAATATGGGCAAGAGCCTGTTTGCTCCCGGTAACTTTACGCTGAAATTCTGGAATACGGCGCTGACGCGCAAATCCATTCTCGGCTCAACCAAAAATTCGGTGATTTCCGCCGTCTGGGCAGCTACCCTTGGCATGATTGTTTGTCTGGTTATGGCTTATCTGCTGAAACGGACCAATGTAAAAGGCAAAGCAGTCCCGGATTTCCTGATTACCGTGGGTTCCGGAACTCCCAGCGTGGTTATCGCCCTGGCGCTGATCATGACTATGTCCGGCCGGTTTGGGGTCAACATTTACAACACGATTTTCATCATGATCGTTGCCTATATGATCAAATATATGCTGATGGGAATGCGGACCGTGGTTTCGGCGTTCTCCCAGGTCAGCCCGTCTCTGGAGGAAGCAGCGCAGATATCCGGAGCAGGGTGGCTGCGCCGGCTGAAGGACGTTCTGTTCCCGCTGATCATCCCGTCTATTGTGGCAGGCTGGTTCCTGATTTTTATGCCCTGCTTCTATGAACTGACGATGTCAAATCTGCTGTATTCTACGGATACTAAGACGCTGGGCGTGGAGCTGTTCACGTATCAGACATACCATAGCCAGCAGACAGCCTCGGCTCTGGCCGGCGGCATCCTGATCATGGTTATTGGGCTTAATGTTATTCTGGATAAAGTGACAAAAGGGAAATTCTCAATTTAGGAGGCGGGAAGATGTCTGTTATAACCATTGATCATGTGACAAAATCCTTCGGAAATGTGGAAGTTTTGAAAGAATTTACTCAGGAGTTTCAGGATGGAGAGTTTATCACCCTGCTGGGGCCGTCCGGCTGCGGCAAAACCACGATGCTGCGGATTATTGCCGGGTTTGAAAAACCTACCACCGGCGAGGTCCGTATTGACGGAAAAGTAGTCAGTTCCAAAGATGTGTTTGTGCCGCCGGAAAAAAGAGAGATTGGCATGGTGTTCCAGTCCTATGCGGTCTGGCCGCATATGAATGTATTTGATAATGTGGCTTATCCGCTGAAGATTAAAAGGATGCCGAAAAATGTGATCAGGGAAAAGGTGGAAGGAATTCTGGAAGTTGTTCATCTGAGCCAGTATGCTGACCGGATGCCGTCCCAGCTTTCCGGCGGACAACAGCAGAGGGTAGCCCTGGGCCGCGCGCTGGTGGCGGAGCCGAAGCTGCTGCTTCTGGACGAGCCGCTGTCGAACCTGGATGCGAAGCTGCGTGAGAGTATGCGTTATGAGATTAAAGAGATTCAGCGGAAGCTGGGGATTACTGTGGTTTATGTAACCCATGACCAGATTGAGGCTATGACTATGTCCGATCGGGTCTATATCATTAATCGCGGCGTGATACAGCAGGTGGGCCATCCTATCGAGATTTACCGTCATCCGGCGAATCAGTTTGTAGCGGATTTCGTTGGAAAGGTTAATTTCATTAAAGGATTGGCGGAAGCCGGGCGGATCCGTATCAAGGGCATCGACCAGTCCGTGAAGTACGATGGGGAGATGAGAGGAGATGTGGTACTGGCAATCCGACCGGAGAATATTGAGCTGACATCGGCGGAAGGTCATCTGACCGGTATCCTTTCTTCCATGTATTATCTGGGTGACGTTAATGACTGCCGCGTGGAAGTGGGCGATACGACCCTGCGGGTTACTGCAGACGCCCATACCTACGACACACTGCGCGTCGGTGATAAAGTCGGGCTTATCATTGATAGTTTTCTGGTATATCCGGACGACGGAAATGATGATTACAATAAGATATTAACCTGAATCCGGCTGGTTTACAAGGGTAGCGGACAGAGACGGTCCCGTCTCTGTCCGCAGTCTGTTATGGTATTCACAGCATGTCGGTGAAGCGGCCATAAATGACAGCGAAACTAAAATTCATAAGAATGTTTAGAAAATCCGGCAGAAAACCTTGTTTTTTTTCACTGATTGTGATAAACTGATTTTCGCTGACAGTGTGGCGGCATTTGTGCAGGGCCCGGGTCGGCGGTACATGGATGGGTTCCCGAGTGGCCAAAGGGGGCAGACTGTAAATCTGTTGCGGAACGCTTCGGTGGTTCGAATCCACCCCCATCCACTGGTTCGGCGCCTGCGGTGCAGGCGCCGGGCATGTTTTCAGACCGGCGTGGAATGTCCGGGCTGCAGGCAGGCGGGTATGGTGGAATAGGCAGACACAAGAGACTTAAAATCTCTCGGGAGCAATCCCGTGCCGGTTCAAGTCCGGCTACCCGCATTGTATCGAGTGATCATAACCAACCTGAGAGTTGGAGTGAGCACTCGATTTCTTTTTCGCGGTGATTATACCTGTCGGTAATGCTTAGCAACTCTAAATACCCTGCGAATTTGCACAAGAGGGAATATTTTGAACGTCCGAATTAACGATACGAATTAACGAAATCGTTAATTTTGTAATTTTACAGTTAATTCTAATGCCATCACAGTTAATTATTGAAATTCATATCGAAATATGATAAAATAATTTTAGTATTTTCGCGGAGGAATCGTTTATGCAACCGGAAGCATTAAAAAAAATAGTTTCAGATATAAAGGCACTGAAAACCGAGACGCAGACAATTGAACTGAAATCCGCGGTACAAGGCTGCCCGACAAGACTGTATGATACTCTTTCTTCTTTTTCCAATCAGGATGAAGGCGGTATTATTATTTTTGGCATTAATGAGGCAGATAATTTCGCCGTTAAAGGCGTGTATGACGCCAGGGATCTTCAAAAGAAAGTAGCAGAGCAATGTAAACAGATGGAACCTGCAGTTCGTGCCCTATTTACCGTGTGTGATATTGACGGTAAATCGATAGTTTCCGCAGAAATCCCCGGTGTTGATATTTCTGAACGTCCTGTATTTTATAAAGGCGTCGGGCGTATCAAAGGGTCGTATGTTCGTGTCGGCGAATCCGATGAACCAATGAGTGAATATGAAATTTACAGCTATGAAGCGTTTCGCAAGAGAATCCGTGACGATATTCGCACAGTTGATAACGCTAAATTCATACTGATAGATGAAGAGCGTATGTTGAACTATATGTCAGCTGTAAAAAATGAGCGCAAAAACCTCGCCGATAATGTTATGGAGAATGAAGTTTTAGAACTTATGGGAATTACCAGTGGCGGAGTCCCTACGCTTGCAGGTTTAATGACCTTTTCAAAATATCCGCAGACATATTTCCCGCAACTTTGTATTACCGCCGTCTCTCTTCCTGGAACGGAACAGGGAACCGTAGGCAATGGCGGTGAGCGATTTATAGATAATAAGCGTATTACCGGTGCAATCCCGGATATGCTTGAAGAAGCAGTTGAATTTGTCCGTAAAAACAGCCGCACCAAGACGATTATAGATGATAATGGATACCGTGTGGATAAGCCGGAATATCCCATTAAGGCCGTGCGTGAAGCAATATTAAACGCTTTGGTACATCAGTTATGGAAAGCTTTCCATAAACGGTGTTATGTAAAGTCAATAGTTATGCAAAGTTCGTTCTTGTTTTGCCCAAAACAGGAACTTTTTTCTTACTTTAACTT
>CANQRW010000003.1 GCA_947626365.1 uncultured Lachnospiraceae bacterium | reverse complement strand
TCTCCCTCATCATTTTAAGCTTTTCATAAATTGTGGCCATGGCAAATCCTCCTTTCGCCTCTTGGGAGTATTATACACCCTTTAAGTCATATTTTCAAGCATTTGTTTTGCAAAAATATGACAAAAACGTAAGCAGTTCAAAAACAGCCTATCATTGTCCCGGCGGACTGGTCATGTAGCCCGGGCCGAGAGAGATCGGAGGCGGTGTCTCCTGCGCGGGCGCTGATTCGTCCTCCGATGGGGCAGGAGCGGGAGTCACTTCCGGCAGGTGGTATCCGGAGCAGTATCCCGGCAGGGCATAAGCGGAATCATCTGTGCCTTCTTCCGTGCTTTCGCCTTCCGGTATGGAAATGAAGATCCTGGTGTACCGGCTGAAACAGTTCCTGGTAGGCAGTTTGCCGGAGAAGGAACAGACAGTGGCAGCGACATGGACGTCGCAGGGCTCTGTGGGAACATTATTCCTGTCGAAATACTCTGTATAAGTAGCGTCGCCCCGGCGGTCGTGGTTGCAGATGCCGTCCACAGCCAGCTTGCCGGATTTGCGGCAGATGGTCTCTGTGACAACGCTGTAGGGCTGGGAGAATCCCGGATCTTCCAAGCCCTCATGGACTCTGGTCATGATCTTCTTCCAGATGGCTTTGTGGAAACTGGTCCCGCCGTTGCCTGCGTTCAGGGGCTGGTTGGTATCGCAGCCTCCCCATACGCCGGCGGTGTAGTAGGGGGTAAACCCTACGAACCATACGTCAAAGTTATCCGAGGTTGTACCGCTCTTGCCGGCCGCGGTCATGTTGTCCAGATGGGCCGCGGTGCTGGTAGAATTGGGACCGCCGCCCCGGGAGAACTTCTTGTTGGGAAGCATGGATTCCCGCATGGCGTCAGTCAGCATAAAAGCGGTGGAATCCTTCAGAACCCGGTGGCTGTCCGGCGTGTTGTCCAGAAGCACCTTGCCGTTCCGGTCAAGAATCTTGGTGAAGAAAATAGGCTCGTTATATACGCCGCTGTTGGCAATGGTGGCGAAAGCGCCGGTCAGTTCCAGGTTGGTAACACCCTCGGTCAGTCCGCCCAGAGCGGTAGAGGGATTGTAGTCGGTAGAGGTCAGGGTTGTGATGCCGAAATTTTGGGCGTACTCCACGCCCAGCTGAGGCGTCACGGTCTCCATCAGGCAGCGGACCGCCACGATATTCATAGAGTAGATAATACCGTCGCGGATGCTGGAATATCCCTGATAACCGCTGGAATACCAGTTGCGGAAAGTCTTATTGCCGATGGTATAAGGCGCATCGTAGTAAACAGTGCCCAGAGTAGCCCCGCAGGTATCGATGGCCGGAGCGAAGGCGGTGATCACCTTAAACGTGGAGCCGGGCTGCTGGGGAACGTTGGTGGCCCGGTTCAGGGCCAGGTTCACGGTCTTGACGCCCCGGCCGCCGCTGATGGCCTTCACCTGCCCTGTGTGCTGATCCATCAGAGTAAAGGAAACCTGAGGCTGAAGGGTAGTGCTGGCGTTTTCGGCAAGGATCTCGTCGCCCTCCTGCAGGATGTAGGCCTTGAATGCCTCGGCATCCGCGTAAGCGGCTTCCTCCGAACGGTACATACCGTCGAAGCTGGGCTGGCCCAGCACATCCCTGTGCCAGTTGCGGATATGACCGTGGTTGTAATGCTGTACGCTTCCGTCCGCGTGTGTGACCGACAGACGGTATTCCAGCGAATATTTGGTAACGGTATAGTTATCCGGATTGTTCACTTCCTCATCGACGATGGCCTGGAGAACCGGATCCTGGGTACTCATGATCTTCAGGCCGCCGCTGTAGACCAGGTTGTAGGCCTGATTCTCCGTATAGCCCAGCTTCCGCACCAGGGTGTCCCTCACCTGGCTGGTCAGCTCGTCCACGAAATAGCTGTTGATGGCCGAAGTGTCCTTGGCGTTGGAATCCACGATCTGGATCCTGGAGTATACGTCGTCAGCCAGGGCTTCCGCTTTTTCTTCCTCGGTGATGTAGCCCTGTTCCAGCATATACTGGAGAATGACTTCCCGCTTCTCCGCGTTGGCCTTCTGGCCGGAGATGGGATTCAGCTTGGACGGGTTCTGGGTGATGCCGGCGATAACGGTGCATTCGGACAGGGTAAGGTCAGATACTTCCTTGTCAAAATACCTGCGGGCCGCAACCTTTACCCCCAGACAGTTATTGCCCAGGTTAATGGTGTTCAGATAATTGGTCAGGATCAGTTCCCGGTCCATGGTCTTGGTCAGCTGAACCGCCAGGTACTGTTCCTGGAATTTGCGTTCCAGAGTCTCGCCGAAGCTGCTTTCCCGGCCGCCCTCAAAGACATTGTTCTTGATCAGCTGCTGGGTGATGGTGCTGCCGCCGCCGGCGGAAGAGTCCTTGGACAGTACGCCCTTGACCGCCCGCATGATGGAACGGAAATCGATGCCGTTATGCTGCCAGAAACGGGAATCCTCGATAGCCACGAAGGCGTCGATCAGGTCCTGGGGAAATTCGTCATAGGTCGCCGGGTCACGGTTGGAACCGGCCTGCACCAGTGTGGCAATCTCGTTGCCGGCGCTGTCATATACGGTAGTGGCAAGTCCCTGAGGGACGATACTGTCTATATTGATTTCGGGGGCGCTGTCGATAATACCTTTGATCGTTCCGATTCCGGCGCTGATTCCGAATCCGCCGCAAACGAAAACAGAGAGCAGCATCAATTTGGCAATCGCCAGAAAGAACTTGCTGCCCCACCGGTTGGCATTGGAAGTAGCATCCTTTATCTTACGTTCTGTCGCAATCTTTCCGTAATTCATATAGAAAGCCTCCTTCATCGCCCATTATAGCAAAATTTTCCATACAATTCAATATATGGATTCTTACGTATTTCGCAAGAAACGGTGACCAAAGTGTTGCGAAAATGTGACTTGTTTTAACAGAAATTTTATATTATTATGTACGTGAAGAATAGAGTTTAGACCTATCGGAAAGGAAAGACGGGGCCATGGCGGACAGATACAGGATATTGTGGGAAGGCGGACAGGGAGAACTGACAGAGAAAAAGTCCCGCTTCATAGCGACCACAGAGCCGGCGGCCACGGAGGAGGAGGCTCTGGCTTTTGTCGAGCGGATGCGGAAAAAATACTGGGATGCCAGGCATAACTGCTATGCTTATGTGCTGGGAGAACGGGGACAGCTTCAGAAGTGCAGCGACGACGGGGAGCCGAGCCAGACGGCTGGACGGCCTATGCTGGATGTGCTTCTGGGGCAGGAAATCCGGGACGTCTGCGTGGTGGTGACGAGATATTTCGGGGGCGTGCTTCTGGGAACCGGCGGCCTGGTAAGGGCCTATTCGGGAGCCGTGATGGAAGGGCTTAAGAACAGTAAGATTATGGAAAAATGTCCCGGCCGTCAGCTGGCGATTTCTACAGATTACACGGGAATCGGAAAGATTCAGTATGTTCTGGGGCGGCGGAAGATAACCGTGATGGATACTCTGTATACGGATAAAGTGCTGGTAAAGGTTATGGTTCCCGATGACGAGACGGCGGATCTTATGGCAGAGGTTACGGAGGTTACCAACGGCAGGGCCCAGATGGGCCTGGGGGATTTGGAATATTTCGGCGTGACGGACGGAAAAATCGTATTGCTGTAAAATCCCCTTGCATTCACCCCTTCATAATGATATAGTAAAAAGTCGTGTGAGACGGAAACGTATCATGGATTCCGCAGAGCAGCCTGTTGTGGTAACCTGCGGATATAAGACAGAAAGAAGAATCATAGGTTATGAAGATGAAAAGAGAAGATGTAAGAAATGTAGCGATCATCGCCCATGTTGACCATGGCAAGACCACCCTGGTGGACGGCCTGCTCCGCCAGAGCGGCGTGTTCCGCGCCAATCAGGAGGTGGTGGAGCGGGTCATGGATTCCAACGATATCGAGCGTGAGCGCGGAATCACCATTTTGTCCAAGAATACGGCAGTATTTTATAAGGGAACCAAGATCAATATTGTAGATACTCCCGGACATGCTGATTTCGGCGGCGAGGTGGAGCGTGTCCTGAAGATGGTGGACGGCGTCATCCTGGTGGTGGACGCCTACGAGGGTCCCATGCCTCAGACGAAATTTGTGCTGCGCAAAGCGCTGGAACTGGATCTGTACGTGATCGTCTGTGTCAATAAGATCGACCGGCCCGAGGCCCGTCCGAAAGAGGTGGTGGATGAGGTGCTGGAACTTCTGATGGATCTGGACGCATCTGACAAGCAGCTGGACTGCCCCTTCGTGTTCGCTTCCGCCAAGGCCGGCTACGCGGTGAAGGATCCGGATGATGCGGGTGTGGACATGAGTCCTCTGTTTGAGACTATCATAGAGCATATTCCCGCGCCGGAAGGCGATCCGGATGCGGGAACCCAGGTGCTGATCAGCACCATCGATTACAACGAGTATGTGGGCCGTATCGGAGTAGGCAAGGTGGACAACGGCCGGATCCATGTCAACCAGGAATGCGCGCTGGTGAACCATCACGAGCCGGACAAGATGCGTAAGGTGAAGATCAGCAAGCTTTATGAGTTTGACGGACTGAATAAAGTGGAAGTGCAGGAAGCCACCGTGGGAGCCATTGTGGCCATCTCGGGAATCACGGATCTGCATATTGGGGATACCCTCTGTTCCCTGGAGAATCCGGAAGCCATTCCCTTCCAGAAGATCTCCGAACCCACCATCGCCATGAATTTTATGGTCAACGACAGCCCCATGGCAGGCCAGGAAGGCAAGTATGTAACCTCTCGCCATATCCGGGACAGGTTATTCCGTGAGCTGAATACGGACGTCAGCCTGAGAGTAGAAGAAACGGACTCTCCCGACTGCTTCAAGGTATCGGGAAGAGGCGAGCTCCATCTGTCTGTGCTGATCGAGAACATGCGGCGGGAAGGTTACGAATTTGCTGTCAGTAAAGCGGAAGTCCTCTACAAATTTGACGAGAGGAACCGAAAACTGGAGCCTATGGAACTTGCCTATATCGATGTGCCTGAGGAATTTACCGGGGCGGTCATCCAGAAGCTGACCATGAGAAAGGGCGAGCTGGAGGGCATGAGCCCGGCACAGGGAGGCTACACCAGGCTGGAATTCTCCATCCCTGCCAGAGGCCTCATCGGATACCGGGGCGAGTTCATGACCGACACCAAGGGCAACGGCATTATGAATACCATTTTCGACGGATACGCTCCTTATAAGGGCGATTTAAGCTACCGGAAGACCGGCTCCCTGATCGCCTTCGAAGGCGGCGAGTCCGTGGCCTACGGCCTGTTCGCGGCTCAGGACAGAGGCATTCTGTTCATCGGTCCCGGCGTGAAGGTCTACGCCGGCATGGTCATCGGCCAGAATCCTAAGGCGGAGGATATCGAGCTGAACGTCTGCAAGACGAAAAAGCTGACCAACATGCGTTCCGCCGGAGCCGACGAGGCCCTGAAGCTGACGCCGCCCAAGGAGATGAGCCTGGAACAGTGCCTGGATTTCATCGACACCGACGAGCTTCTGGAGGTTACGCCCAAGAGCCTGCGAATCCGTAAGCGGATTCTGGATCCCACCCTGCGCAAGAGGGCGTCCTTCAAAAAAGAATAGACATTTGAGAAAACAGGATTTATAATAAAAGCAGTTGCGGATGGTTAACCGGCAGGATTCAGAACTCTGCCGGTTGCGGTCATTTTCCGGGGGAAGGAGGCGGTGCGGTGATGGACGGCCGGCAGAACGGGGAGAACGAGAATGGACTTACGGTGCGGATGCTGGGAGGATTTTCTGTTTCCTGGAAGGGAAAGGAACTGGCTCTCGGAAGGAACACATCCGCGAGATTTATCCAGCTTCTGCAGATTGTCTGGCTTCGGGGAGACCGGGGCATCACCAAGGAGCAGCTGGTAGAAGATCTGTATGACCGGGAAGAGATCACCAATATCAACAGCAGCTTCAACACGCTGGTATACCGCATGCGGCACCAGCTTCAGAGCCTGGGACTGCCGGAAGCTGATTATGTGGTGCGCCGCAAGGGTCTTTACGTGCCGGATGAGAAGATTCCGATCTGGGTGGACGTCCGGGAATTTGAGAAGATGATTGCCCGGGCCAGAGAGGAAGAAGACGAGGCGGCCAGGACACGCTGCTATCAGGAAGCATTTGATCTGTACAAAGGAGAACTTCTTCCTGACCTGGTCAGTGAATTGTGGGTATTTGCCAGGAATGTGGAACTGAAAAAGATGTTCGGCGAGTGTGTCAACTGGCTGGGCGATTATACAAGACGCGGCAGGGATTACCAGAAGATGGAGATGATCTATGCCAAAGCGGCCAGAATTTATCCTCTGGAAGAATGGGAAGTGGGAGAAATCGACGCCCTGCTCTGCCGGGAGGAATTCAAAAAGGCCCAGCAGCTGTACAATAAGACGGTCCGTCTGTATTCAGATCAGTTGGGAGTGACGCCCTCGGACCGGATGCTGGAGTGCTATGACCGTATGAGCAGAGAGCTGGTCAATAACCAAAGCTCCCTGTCGGAAATCCAGGATCATCTGAAGGAGCCGGAAAATAATTTCGGGGGGGTATTTTTTCAGGATTTGGTGCCTCCGGAGCGTACTATTGTTCCTATCCCAGCTTTATCGATGCCTATCGCCTGCTGAGCCGCAATATGGAGCGGTCCGGCATTTCCATGTATCTGATGATGTGTACGCTGGTGGATTATGAGGGCAAGGTTCTCCACGACCAGGAGAAGCTGAAGGTCCGGGCGGAAGCTCTGGGTGAAGCCATACACCGGTGCCTGCGCCGGGGAGATGTGTTTACCAGATACAGCGCTTCCCAATACCTGATCCTTTTGATGAACCTGCAGCAGGAGGATTGTGAGATGCTGTACCGAAGAATCAGCGCCAAGCTGAAGGAACTGATCTCCCAGCAGGCGGAGATCCGCTACCAGGTGGCGTCTATCGCGGTGCTCTGAGAGCCAGCAGAAGATTTAAACAGTTGCTGAGAAGAATTACAGGCTGTCGCCGGACGGCCTGTATTTTTTACGTCAGTATGCAAAAAGAGCGCCAGTGACGCTTTGTTTGTATTGAAGTATGGGAATTACGTAAATTTTATAAAAAATTTATCATTTGTTCGTTGCCTGTAATCTGCGCATGTGATATAGTTAAAACACCTCGGCAGACTGTCTTGTCTGCCAGACTTCTGGTATCATGCCCGGACATTCTCCGGCAGATTCCAAGATTAACAATAACCTTTTTGATAAAGAGAGACGAGGAGAAATGCCTATGAGTATAAGAATAAACGGATACTGCTCCCGACGCCGGAATTCTATACTTTTTACAATGGCGCGCAGGTTCAGCCCCGGGAACAGATTCTGAGATTATCGGATTCCTATATTGAAAAAACGGACGAACCTATGTTAGAATTAAAAGTGAAAGTAGTTAATATTAATCTGTCGGCTAACCATCCTCTCCTGCGGAAGAGCCGTTCCATGTATGAATATTCCTGGTTTATTGAGCAGATTCAGAAACATTTGACGGAAAGGAAAATTCGTGAGGAAGCAATCGGGGAGGCCATGAGGGACTGCAGGAAAGCAGGTTATATGACGGATTTTATAGCGGAGCATGGCTCGGAGGTGCTGAATATGCTGTTTACGGAATTCAATATGGAGGACGCCCTGGAAGTAAGAGGCGAGGAACGGTATGAAGATGGACTGGAGGATGGTCAGAGCCGTATCCAAAAACTGATTCGATATCTGCTAAAGGAAAAACGCTATGAGGATCTGGAGAGAATTTCGGAAGATAAAGGATACCTGGATCAGTTGTGCCGGGAATATGGCATAGAAGCTTAAAGCAGATGGAGGAAAATCGGCCGCTCCGAAGACCGGGGCTGTCCATGCAATCCATTACAGGGCAGAAGATGAAGAGAACAGAAGTAAATACAGGCTGTCGCCGGACGGTCTGTATTTTTTTGCGCAAAATTACAAATTCAGGAAAAATTCTCCCGCATGTGAGATTTTAGGTAATAGGCCGTTTGATACAATAAGCCCATAGAACGGAGGTGTATGGTATGAGAGGTGAAAAGCTCCGAAACGGAAGGCGGGAGAATTTCGTCATCCGGATTCTGGGAAGAGAACACTCGACCTGGCAGGGAGAGCTGTTCTGGGTAGACAAACAGGAGAAACGGTACTTCCGCAGCGCCCTGGAACTTTTGAAACTGATCGACAGCGCCTTGATGGGGGATGAGGAAGAAATCGGAGAAAACACGGTATCCGAGATATAGGAACCGGCGACGGCAGCCGAAATCAATTGCCGCGTAACAGCAGCTTTTATATAGATGTTTGCAATACAAAGAGGGAAGGAGAATAAAGATGAAAGGAAAAATTAAGAATCTTGTGGAGACAGGAATCGGACGTCTGGGCACCGCAGTTCAAAAGGTAACCCGCAGATCGTTCCGCCGCAGAGCAGCATCGGGCATCCTTGCGCTGAGCATGGTGATGACCAATGCCGGATTGACCTCATGGGCTGTGACCGGAAACGAAGCCCCGGAAGACCACCGTGTTGCTGATGGTGCAACTTGGAATGATTGGAAAAGTAATCTTCTGATGGACATGAGTGATAACTCTTTAGTTAGCGGTCGTGTATGGACAGATAAATCTGTCTTTAAAGAAAATGTACTTGTGACAGAGGATAATGATCCTTTGAAAGCGGAATTGGGACCGAATGAGTTTATGGAGGTATTCTCCGCATTAGGTTCCAGCCAGCAGTATATGGCCAGTGTGCCATGCGATACGGTTATTGTATTTGATAATTCAGAGTCCATGTATAATAATAATAGGGACGTTTGGACGGATTGGGGTAGTACACGAATTGCCATGACAGTATCTGCAATTAATACTGCGGTGGATAAATTGATGCGTGCCAATGATTATAACCGCGTATCGATCGTATTGTTTGGTGATGGCAGTGAAAAACATACTGCAAGGGTAATAATCCCTATGGGGCATTATCCTGTTGGCGAGAATGGGAAGATCCTGGAATATCTGAAGGCCGGCTGGGCAAATGCAGAGGGTGTCGGCGAGGATAGTGGAAATGAGCCAATACAGGATCAATATCATGGACACGGAGGATTTACTTATGTAAATAATGAAGTTCTGAAAAATGGTAAATCAGGCTACGATGCATATAGAAACGGTACGACCAACATTCAGGCGGGTATTTATGTCGGTATGGATGCGTTGATGCATTCTGCAGAGACCAGGACGGTAAACCTCAATGAGACGACGGAAATACATCGTATACCGAAGATGATTCTTCTTACCGATGGTCAGGCAACGGATGCAATCAAAAACAATGCTTGGATTAATGAAACGGGTAAGCTGACATCTCCGGACAAATTGGAATCTGCGGGATTTGTTAATGATTTGATTAAGGATAAGGGGGGAACCTTATCCGAGAATGGCGAGTGGACGTCCAAGGAGGCTGACTTTATAGGAAAATCTTGGAATCAATTTATCAAAGAGCATAACCCTACGGATGAAACGGATTTATATAAGTATGAATTAATGGCTAACAGCCAAGCTGATGGTAAAAAAGATGTTGCAGATTACTATAAAACGACACAAGAATATATACTGCTTAGTACATTGATAACTGCAGGATATATGAGTAGAAGAGTTAATGAAGCATATGATATTGGAGATGAAAATAAATTTGTTTCTACTATTTCTGTAGATATGCCTGAGGCTAAGGAAATAGCAGGTATAGGAGAAGCTGCCCAGGCCGGTGCTAACACGAATGAACCTTTGATGAATCCCAGCGCAGGTCTTGCCCAGGCGAATTGGATTCATTACGTAGGTAAGTATTTACAAAACACAGGAAAGAATGGTGATGACACTTATGTCGTCAGCAGAGCGCTTAAAGATGCGGTTAAAGAAGCTTTTATAGGAGAAAGAAATAAAAAAAGCCTCCTTGCTGAGTGGAGAAGTGGAGCCCTGAAATCTCTGAAATATATGGAGGTACCGAATGCAAATAAATTTACAAATGCTGATAGAGATGCAAGGATTAAAGGGTATACGGAAAGCTATAGAGATACAGGATTTTCGCATAATAATTTTTGGATTGTCGAAGAACCACAAGAAATGAAACTTCCAAATATACCGGAGGATGAAAGAAAAAATATAACGACAGAATATTTAAATTACGTTGAGCAGGCCAAAAGAGCCTCAACTACTGATTCAGCAAGTAATAAGATTGAAGATATTTTTAAGGAATTAGTATCATCCGACAGCAAATCTGTATTCAGTCCAGTCAAGCCAGCTACAGGTGAGTATCTGACTTACAGCGATCCAATCGGTGACTATATGGAGATTAAGGGCGACTACATGACCATAGAGCTGTTTGGAAAGACATACAGCGGAACGCTTACGCAGTATGGGGATGGTAATACGAGAACCCTTGAACTGGCGTATACTGTAATTGGTAATCCAGGCTATGGTATTAATAAAAATGCTGCGGAAGGTGATGATAAATATAATAAGGAATTCAATCTTAAAGATATAATTGTTACGGTAGAAAAAGCGGAAAATGGGAAAGAGACGCTTACTGTTAAAATCCCTGCCGCAGCACTGCCTGTTAGTGTTGCAAGTCTTGTTAAGAGCGGCGCAAATACTTATGAGTATTCAGTTAATAAAGAAGAACCGCTTCGGCTGTATTATAAGGTGGGCCTTTCCATTGTTGATGAAGATGGCAACATAGATTTGGGCCGCGTATCTTCCAGCTATCTTGAAAATCCGCGTAATGTGGATGAGAATGGCAATATTAAGTTTTTCACGAATGACTGGAGCAAGTATGAAGAATCCAGCGGCACATCTGTTAAGACAACTTTTGAACCCAATCCAGATAATGATTATTATAAGGAGAAGGAGAGAGAATATTATCAAAAGGGAAAAGAACCCCAAAGGGATACGCCAACACCGGACCAATCTGAGCCTAAAACTTCTAATAAGACGGAGACTTATGAAAATGCGTATGAGCCGGATAAGAGCGGTAATGAAGTTGAGAGCAAATTGGGTAATAACGCATATGTGTATGTTCCGAATGGTTCCCTTCTTATCACTAAGCGCGTAGTCCCCGCTAAGGGAGTGACGGTTGATACAGACGAAGCATTTACCTTCACACTTAACTTGGGTTCCAAATTTGCTGGCAAAACATTGACTGCGAAGATGGGAACTATTGAGGTGAATATGGGGGAGATCAAGTGGACTGTTTCTAAAGATGAAGCTGGTCAAGAGAATGTCAGATCTGTATCATTTGATGGGAATGGTGCAGCGACAATCACTCTGAAGCACAACGAGGGGATTAAGTTTACCGGACTTCCAATTAAAAATTCCACTCTTGTACAGGATGGTGAAGGCTTCCGGGTAGATGAGAACCTGACCGGAGATCAGATTAAAGGCGGATACAGCCTGAAGAGTGTGGTGGATTTTGGCAATAATTACATTAAAGACGGCAATGGCGCTTTCGGCAACATTGTAAAACATGGAAATAAAGGAACGGAAGTCCATTTCACCAACACCTATGCTCCGACAGGACTGGCGAGCCTTTATGGCATGAAACATATGGAAGATCGGCCGGTACAGGATGGAGAGTTTACGTTTACGCTCACTCCGGCATCGGGTAACCCGGCCAGCGATCCCATTAAGAATGTGGTTACCGTACACAATGACAAAGATGGTAAGATTACATTCTTTGAGGATGTCGAGTATACGGAAGTCGGTGACTATATGTACACCGTCAAGGAAATCGCCGATGAGAGTAAGCAGGGAATTAATTATGACCCGATTACGTATAACATAAAGCTTAGCGTGACTTATAATCCGGATGAACACAGCCTGGTCTACAAAGTCTTCAAATGCGATACTCAGGATTATGGCGGAAAGGGTTTCACGACAGAGACGGAAATTAGCGGCATTGATGATGGAATCCAGTTCATCAACAGTTATAACATTACGGAAAATGTTTGGATTTGGGTTGAGGGCGTGAAAGTCCTTGAGAAGAAAGACCTCAAGGCAGGAGATTTCCGGTTCGAGATCATTCCGAAGGATGTGAAAGTGGCGACGCCCATGAAGGCCGAGAAGAAGATCACTCCGAAGGAAGAACTGGAAGGCGGATTTGAAGCACCTAAGCAGGATGTGGATCATGACGGCGAACCGGATCTGCAGCTTCCGAGGATAGAGGTACCGTTGTTTGATATTCACACAGAATATACAGATGATGAGAATACCACGGAGGCATCGACAGAGTCTTCTGCAGAAGCCCCAACAGAAGAATCAACAGAAACTTCAACGGAAGCATCAACAGAAGCGACGGAGCCTGAGAAGGAGACTTCACAGGATGAGACGGAGACGACCGCTTCTTCTGAGAAAGACGCAGAGCCTGTTGAGTCTTCAGAAGCGACTGAGAAAGAGACGGAAGAATCCGGCGAAGAGAACTATGGTATTATGCCGCTGACAGGGACATCTGTAATCGAGGAGAACCATACTTCTGAAAAGTCAGAAGAGCCTGAGCAGAAGCCTGCTTCAGAAGTTACAGTGCAGACGGAAGTAGCATATTACAGAGAATTTGTGAAGACGATAGTGCTTGCCGAGGAAGAGACACAGAAGATACAGGCAGAAGCGGAAACGTCTGTGGAGTCATCCGGGACAGAGGATGAACAGGGAGATGGTTCAAAAGATACTCCTGTGACGAGTGCACCGGAAGAGAAGCCGGCACCGACTGAATCATCGCTTCCTAAATTGTCCGTGGATCTGGATGATGTGAAAGAGAAAGCCGGCATTACGGGAGATACTCCTGAGACTGAGATTATCAGAGGCTCTGGATCGGAAGAGGATAATGAGTCCGGCAAATCGCAGGAGAACAGCGCGGATACACAGCCTGCCGGTGAGGAAGAGTCTGAGGGAAATGGCGAGGAAACCGGTGATGATAAAGAGCCGGAGGTGAAGCCTGACATCAATACGATGCTGCCGGATCTGTCCGGAAAAGAGGCCGAGGACTTCAAGTTTGGTACTGTTGAGAAAGAGGACACGGAAGATGGCCGTACTGTAACTACGATTAAATCCAAGACAGGCGAAACCATTGACAAACAACAGTATTCAGAGAAAGAATTTGAATACTATGATGAAGAGGTCGAGATTCCGCTGCCTGTAGGGCCAGTTGTTGTAAGCAATGAAGCTGACGGTTCGTTCCGATTCGGTAAGATTACATTTGAGCATGAGGGCGTCTACACTTACGAGATCCGAGAACTGATTGAAGACGAACTCAAAGAAAGCAGCATCGATTATGATCCGGCGGTATATACCCTGGTTGTGACGGTTAAGCTGAATCCGAAGACCGGAAAACTGCAGGCGAGTAAGAAGCTCACCAGAAATGGCGGCAGCGCAGACAAGATTGTATTTACCAATACGTATAATCCGCCGAAGCTGACCATTGAGAAGGAACAGGAAAAGAATGAAACTGGCCGCACGAAAGAACCGGTATACTTTATCGAAGGCGATACGATCACTTATTATCTGACCGTAACCAATCCGGCAACGCCCGCGGATGCCACGAAAGCGACGCCTTCTGACGCGCTGGATGTGAGAATCTGGGATCAGGTTCCGGAAGGACTGAAGTTTGAGATGCAGCCCGAGAATGTTTCCGATTATGATAAGGCAGAATATGACGAAGGAAGCAGAACGCTTGTATGGCTGTTTGACAAACTGGAGGCAGGTGAGAAGATAACAGTATCGTTCAAGGCCACGATACCGGATGCGACTAACAATACGGGAGTCCTTACCTGGGAGAATACGGCATATACTACCAGCGGAAGATATGACGGTCCGAAGGATCCGGACGATCCTGGGGACGACCCGAAGAACAATCCGGTTTATCGGAGCAATACGGTATATTCCGGCGAGGGAGTTCCGAAGGTTACGATTGAGAAGGAGCAGCAGGTCAATGAAGGCGACCGCAACAAGGACTATGAGCCGCCGAGAACTGTCAATGCAGATGACGTCGTCACATACTATCTGACAGTACACAGTTCCGGTTCCGAAGAAGCCGTTGATGTACATGTTAAGGATATGGTACCGGAAGGCCTGGAACTGGTGGAAATCCATGACGACGGAGTGCTTCAGGAAGATGGCAAGACAATCATCTGGGATTTGGGTGACATGCCCGGCAACCGCAATGCGGCAGGTGAGTATCTGAGAAAATCTGACGAGAAGGTTACAAGAGAGTATATTGATGAAGACGGAGTTATTGTAACGGAGGACTCGTATAAGTATGAGCCGATTCCCGACAGCGAAGTTGTAGTGCAGGATGACCAGACCAGAACCGTCAGCTTCAGCGTGAAAGTGCCTGCAGTCAGGAAATATACAAAGTGGCTTAATGTAGCATCGACTTATTATGAGAATAATCCGGATAATCCTGAGGATCCGGAGGAGCCGCCGAAGGAGACTCCGTCCAATGAGGTACAGATTGATGAGTATCCGCCTCATGTGATCATTGAGAAGTTCCAGTCCAGAAATGGCGGAGAGCGGACCAAAGATCTGATGAGGGTTTATGGAGGAGATGAGGTTACCTACTACCTGAAGGTGACCAACAATGGACAGTCCAAGGCAATTAACGTCCATGTGAAGGATACGGTTCCTTATGAACCTGAGCAGCTGACATTGGTCAATGCTAACGGCGGAACTGTGACCGCAGATGCGGCAGGCCGCCAGATAATCGACTGGGCGGTCGGAGATCTGGCAGTAGGAGAGAGCAAGGAGGTCAGCTTTGTAGTCAGGATACCGGACGGCAACAACAGGCGTACCTGGAGAAATATCGGAGCCACCTATTATGACAACAATCCGGATAATCCTGAGGATCCGAATGAGCCGCCGACAGATATTCCTTCCAACGAAGTAGTGATTGAGAAGTATCCGACCGGAGGCGGCAACCCGGGCGGCGGTAATCCGGGCGGAGGTCCCGGCGGCAATCCTGGAACCAGTATTCCGGATAACCCCACACCTCTGGCCAACTTCCCGGACAGCCAGGTACCGTTAGGTACGATGGAGATTCTTGATGAGGATGTGCCGCTGGCGTTCCTGGCGCCGCAGACCGGCGATGAGACACCGGTAGGTGTAGTTGGAGCGATTGCTCTGGCAGCACTGGGTCTCATGGGAGCGTTTGCATTCCTTGGCTTCCGGAAGAAAGAGGATTCGGAGCAGTGAAATCCGCGTGAATGGATTTTGTGAATCCGAGGTTTTAAAGATGAAGTGTTATGACAATACCCGGCCAGGTTCGGAAAGACCCGGCCGGGTATTTCTGCAGAAAGAGACAAAAAAGCTTCTTCATGTGAGAGGTCAGGTAATAGGACAACTGGTATAATAAAATCGGAACATTATTGGTTTTGTACCTGGAAGGAGTGTGTGAGTATGGCAGAGTACAGGATGTACGCGCCGGACCTGGTCTGTATATGTATTGACGAGGCGAAGAAGAATAAGGATTATGTGGGGAAGATATGGGACCAGTATCGGGAGACGCCGGTGGATTTTTACAACATGACAGATATGCTTTTTCACATGGAACAGATGTATGACAGATGGAATTTCCCCCAGAGCGCCACGCAGCTGCGGTCATTTCGGGAAGAGAAGGGCGCGTCAGGATTCAAAAAGGATGCGGAGGCAGAGCGGCATACAGAATGGATATGGAGCCGAAAAGGCCGGCTGGCCACTTTTGTAGTCTATGTAAAATTCCGGCAGAACGCTACCTGGCAGGGGGACGTGCTGTGGGTAGAGCGGCAGAAAAAGATGGCCTTTGACAGCAGCCTGGCGCTTGTAAAACTCATTGACAGCGCGCTGGAAAACGGCTGAAGCAGAGAATCGTATGGATTAAAAAGTGTAGAAGATTGGTCAAGGTGTTTCGTGACGTTTTACAAAAATTCAACATATTTTTACCTGACAACAGTTAAAATGCGTTGAAAATGGTAAATGATTTAAATTGACGGCATTTTAAAAATCTGAAAAATAAAAGATTTTTGGATTCCGCTGCCAAAAACGGTTGACATACTGTTGAAATTTTGTTAAAATACACATGTAATCAACCGAATAAGTTTTACTAAAGTTTAGCAGCGCAATGATTTAGAGTATTGGGGGGCACAGGACGGAGAAGGGAATAAGGGGATTGGTTTTATGAGAGGGGAATATCCGAGACCGGATTTTGTCAGAAGAGAATGGTTAAGTCTGAATGGCCGCTGGGATTTTTGCTGGGGAGCTGAGCAGGCAGAGATCGAGGTACCTTTTGTCTGCCAGAGCAGGCTCAGCGGAGTAGGGATCCGGATCAAGGATAGTATGGTTATATATAAGAGAAAGTTCATTGTTCCTGAAGGCTGGAGGGGAAGAAGCGTGCTCCTCCGCTTCGGGGCGGTGGACTACCGGTGCAGGGTGTTCATCAACGGCTTTTGTGTGGGGGGCCATACAGGAGGACAGACGCCCTTTGCTTTCGACATTACGGAGTATCTGAACTGGAAAGAAGAGACTATAGTGGTGAAAGCGGAGGACCCTCTTGATGATGAGACCATCGCCCGGGGGAAGCAGTTCTGGGAGGAGAAGTCCAGATTTATCTGGTATACTCCCAGCACCGGCATCTGGCAAAGCGTATGGCTGGAGCCGGTTGATAGGACGAGCCTGAATTGGGTCCGGTTTACGCCGGACATTGACGAAGGCACAGTGAAGATCGATTTCCGGCTGTCGGAGACAGCGCATCTTCCCTGCAGTGTCCATATGGACATTCGTTTCGGGGAGAAGGAGATCTTCCGGGGAAGCATGATATGCGGACGATTGCAATGCAGTCTTACCGTTGACGTTTTCCGGAAAAGGGCCATGGAGGGTTCTTTCCACTTTGTTGGAAACTACTGGAGCCCGGAGAATCCGCAGCTTTATGACGTAGTCATGCGGGTAGAGGACGAAAGTGGCACAGAGACAGACAGAGTCGCCTCTTATTTTGGAATGAGGAAGATTCACGTGGAAAACGGCCGGCTGTACTTAAACAATCAGCCGTATTATCATAAACTGGTCTTAGACCAGGGGTATTGGGAGGAAGGGCTGGTGACAGCCCCTTCCGACCAGGCCTATATCGACGATATACGGAAGTGCAAGGCCATGGGTTTTAACGGGTGCCGGAAGCATGAGAAGGTGGAAGACCCGAGATTTCTGTACTGGGCGGATAAGCTTGGATTCCTGGTATGGGAGGCTATGGCAAGCTTCTGGTCCTATACGCCGCAGGCTGCCGCAGAGTTCCTGAAGGAATGGACAGACGTTATCCAGAGAGATTACAGCCATCCCTGCATTGTGGTCTGGGGCATGCTGAATGAGAGCTGGGGAGTTCCGAGAATCTATGACAACCCGCAGCAGCAGGCGTTTGCCAGATCCCTCTACTTCATGGCCAAGGCCTTGGACGGAACCAGGCTGGTCATCTCCAATGACGGCTGGGAGATGGTGGACACGGATATCTGCGCGATTCACAGCTACCGTCACGGAGAAAGGGATGACTATGCGCAGCACGAACGGTTTGCCTGGGCGTTAAAGCAGGAGGACCGGTTTACGGAGCTGATGGAGCGGCTGCCTTTTGCTCAGGGATTCGTCTATGAGAGACAGCCGGTAGTGCTGACGGAGTGCGGAGGCATTACGTTAGGGACCGATAAGGAGCCGGATGATTCCAGGGACGCGGCAATCCGGGGAGATTCGGAGGAGTGGGGGTACACCACAGTCGCGGATGAAGATTTCCTGGCAGAGTATGAGCGTATTGTCACCGCCGTCTATGATGCGGATCTGATGAACGGTTTCTGCTACACCCAGCTTACGGATATCGAGCAGGAGGCCAACGGTCTTCTGACCAGGGATCATCGATACAAATTTGCCCCGGATATGATTAAGAAGATTAACGATAAGAAATAAATCGAACTGAATAAGCTTACGAGTAAATTCCCTCAGGACAGGCGACGGAGAAGCCCAACTCCGCCGCCTGTTCGCCCGTTTAACGTCAGTATGCAAGGGGCTGTAGTGAATATTTCTGCAACATCCCATTGTATTACGTCAGTATGCAAACAAAGCGCCAGTGACGCGTTGCTTGTATTATGGAGTGGAAGCGGCCTGCGGCCTTGCCGAAGATTAGGACAGTCCGGGAGCTGTCAGAGATTAAGGCATCCAGATTTGCCGGGGATTAAGGCAATCCAGATTTGCCGGAGATTAGGACGCCCCGGGAATTTTCGGAAAAGTCTTTGGCGGAATGGGTGATAAAATAGGAAGGCGGCACATACAATGAAAGTACGAAAGAGGTTTTGGGAAAAGGAGTGCCGTCTTATGAAACTGAAATTTGGGAAAGACCTTAAAAACGTCAATATGAAGAAATTATTCCGCAGAAACCAGATCATCGTCACGACACTGGCGATTATGATAGCGGCGGCGGGATATCTGAACTACGCGCAGAAGGCGAAGCTGGAGGACAGCGGGGCCTATGAGGCAGGCGCCACGGATATTTCTCAGGAAGATATCCTGGCGGAGAACCAGAATTACCTGAATCTGCAGGGCGATTACGAGGAGATTCAGAGCCTGGACCAGGACTGGGATCAGATTGAGGAAGCGGAATCCCTGGCTTCCGATGCAGGGACGGAAAGCAATGCTGGGGCATCTGAAGGGAATGGGGAAGACAGCGCATTGGCGTCGGATACGGGGACGTCCGGACAGCCTGCCGGCACTTCCCTTGCCGACAATACCGGAGAGGAAGGCGGAGCTGAAACCGGTTTTGAAAATCCCGGGGAGGCCATTCTCACCAGCGGCATGAGTGTGTCCGATTACATAGCTGGGGTTCAGTTGAGCCGGGAGCAGGTCCGGGCCAGGAACAAGGAGACGCTGCTGAACATTATCAACAATACGGCAATCGAGGAGTCAGCCAAGCAGGAAGCGATCCAGAGCATGATTGAGCTGACGGAGATCGCGGAGAAGGAGAACGCGGCGGAGACGCTTCTCATGGCGAAAGGATTTGCGGACCCGGTGGTCAGCATTTCCGCCGACAAGGTGGATGTGGTCATCAACGCGGCTTCCATCACGGATCCCCAGAGGGCCCAGATTGAGGACGTGGTCAAGAGAAAGGCGGAGGTAGGGGCCGAAAACATTATTATCACGCTGCTGAATCTGGACAATTAGACGGAATCGGTCAAATTCGGCATAAACGATTCGGCATAAACATAAAAAGACCTTTGCAAACAGGAGTATTTTTGCTATAATAAGGCTACTATAGGATTATGAGGAGGTTGACCGCCATGAATGAAGCTGAGAGCAGAAATACTCATAAAGTATATGAGAAAGACAGAATCGGCGAGGTGCAGATCGCTGATGAGGTCGTAGCCATTATCGCGGGTCTGGCTGCTACCGAGGTGGAGGGCGTGGATTCCATGGCCGGCAATATCACCAATGAATGGGTCAGCAAACTGGGCATGAAGAATCTGTCCAAGGGCGTGAAGGTAGACGTGACGGAAGAGCATGTATCGGTGGATCTGTCCCTGATTATGAAATACGGATACAGTATTCCTGCAGTTTCCGAGAAGGTTCAGGATAAGGTGAAGACCGCTATTGAGAATATGACGGGCCTGTCTGTGCTGGATGTGAATATCAGGATTGCAGGCGTGAACATGGAAGACGAACATTGATTTTTGAGGGACGCAGCCGCCGTCAGGCGTCTGCGCCTTTGCCGTGAGAAGGAGAGGACATTAGATGACCAGGCGGGAGTTGCGCGAACACTGCTTCAAGATGCTGTTCTGTACGGATTTTTATCCTGCAGAGGAGACAGAGCAGCAGTTTCAGCGCTATTTTGAGGCACCTGAGGAGGATGAGACGACTCCGGAGGGAACCGAGGTGCTGCTTCACAGGATTGAGGCGGGTGAGGCGGACAGGCAGTATCTGATTCAGAAGGCGGAGGCCGTCGCTGAGAGGATTCCGGAGCTGGATGAGAAGATCGACCGTGTGGCGGAAGGCTGGAAGACCAGGCGTATGGGAAAGGTGGAACTGACCATCCTGCGCCTTGCCCTCTATGAGATGATGTATGACGACCAGATACCGGAGAAGGTGGCCATCAATGAGGCGGTAGAACTGGCCAAGAAGTTCGGCCAGAGCGAATCGCCGTCCTTTATCAACGGCGTTCTGGCGAAGCTTGTGGCCAGGTAGCCGCTTCGGAGGAGAGCATGGCCAGTATTTATTCGGTGGCACAGGTAAATGCCTATATCAAGAATATGTTTGTTCAGGATTTTCTTCTCAGCCGCATAAGCGTCAGGGGAGAAGTCTCGAATTGTAAATATCACACGTCCGGCCATATATTTTTTACGCTGAAGGACAAGTCAGGGACCTTATCTGCGGTGATGTACGCAAGCCATAGAAAAGGTCTCGCTTTTCACTTACAGGAAGGGCAGCAGGTGGTAGTCACGGGAACTGTCGATGTCTACGCGAAGGAAGGCAAGTACCAGCTGTATGCCAGAGAGATCAAGCGGGAGGGCGCGGGGGACCTGTATGAGTGTTTCCTGCGGCTGAAGGACGAACTGGAGGACAGAGGGCTGTTTTCCGGCCGGTACAAACAGCCGATTCCTAAATATGCCAGGACGGTGGGAATCGTTACTTCGGAGACCGGTTCGGTCCGCCATGATATTGAGACTACGGCGGCCAGGCGGAATCCCTATGTGCAGCTGATCCTCTGCCCGGCACAGGTTCAGGGAGAAGGCGCGGCGGAAAGTATCGTCCGGGGAATCCAAAGGCTGGACAGAATGGGGCTTGACGTGATCATCGTAGGCCGCGGAGGCGGCTCCATCGAGGATCTGTGGGCTTTCAATGAAGAGATTGTGGCCCAGGCGATTTTCGACTGCCGGACGCCGGTGATCTCCGCCGTGGGGCATGAGACGGATGTGACCATATCCGATTATGTGGCGGATATGAGGGCGGCGACGCCTACGGCGGCGGCGGAGCTTGCCGTCTTTGATTATACTCAGTTTTCGGAGCAGATGCAGGTGCTGCGGCAGGCCCTGGTGCGGGGCATGGGCCGGAGCCTGGAGCGGAAGAGATATCAGGTGGAGCAGGCCGGCATGCGGCTTCGGATGCATCACCCGGAACGGCAGCTGAATGAGAAACGGCAGCGTCTCATCGATATGGAAGACGAGCTGCGGCAGATCATGGACCGGCGGCTGACAGACCGGCGGCATCGGCTGGCCCTTCTCGGCAGCAGGCTGGACGGACTGTCGCCTCTCAAACGGCTGAGGGGCGGCTTCGGCTATGTGACGGATTCGGCCGGCAGGGCAGTGGAATCTGTGGAAGGCCTGACCGAAGGACAGATTCTGGGTATCCGTCTGGCGGACGGCCAGGTGGAGACGTGCGTTCGGAAGACAGAAAGGCTGAAGACGGAAGGCTGAAGACGGAAGGCTGAAGATGGAAAGGCTGAAGGCGGAAGGCTGAAGTCGGAAAGGCTGAAGTGACGGACAAGCCCGCAAATGCCGGCGTGATTGAAAAGGAGACAGAAGGTATGGAGGAAGAGAGAGAGCTGACCATCGAGGAGGCTCTGACAGAGCTTGAGGCCATCATCGAAAAGATGGAGGACAGGGACAGTTCCCTGGAGGAGACATTTGCCCTCTATGAGAGGGGCATGCGGATGGTGAAGGACTGCAATAGCAGAATCGACCAGGTGGAGAAGAAGATACAGGTTCTGGCGGAGGAAGGACAGGAAGATGAGCGCGAATGACTGGCTGATCAGCTATACAAAAGAAGTGGACGAGACGATCATGGCCTATCTTCCGGCGGAGGAAGGCCATCAGAAGACGGTGCTGTCCGCCATGAATTACAGCGTGAAAGCCGGCGGGAAACGGCTGCGTCCATTGTTCATGAGAGAAATCTACCGGATGTTCGGAGGCCGCGGCCGGGAGGTGGAGCCGTTTATGGCGGCCATCGAGATGATACATACGTTTTCGCTGATCCATGACGATCTGCCCTGTATGGATAATGATGAGTACCGCCGCGGGAGGCCGACGACCTGGGTGGCCTACGGATATGATATGGCGGTGCTGGCCGGCGACGGCCTGGCCATCTACGCTTTTGAGACGGCTGCGAAGGCATTTGCCATGGCAGCCAGGAGCGGAAGCGGGATTCCGGCAGCGGTTCCGGGCCAAAGCGCGGCTTCCGCGCTGCCCCAGGGGCAGAAAGAGGCCGGATTTCGGCAGGCGGCCGTGGCCCGATGCATAGGGCTTCTGGCGGAGAAATCCGGCATCTACGGCATGATTGGCGGCCAGACGGCGGATGTGGAGCTGACCGGGAAGCCCCTGAGCCGGGAGCAGCTGGATTTCATCTACCGGCTGAAGACGGGAGCCCTTCTGGAAGCGCCTATGATGATCGGGGCGATTCTGGCCGGCGCCGACGAGGAACAGGTCCGGACAGTGGAACGTATGGCGGCCTGCGTGGGCAAGGCGTTTCAGATTCAGGATGATATTCTGGATCTGACCAGCAGCCAGGAAGTGCTGGGCAAGCCGGTGCTCAGCGATGAGAGAAATCAGAAGACTACCTATGTGAGCCTTTACGGTATGGAGCAGGCCAGAAAAGACGTGGCCGCCCTGTCCCAAGAGGCGATCGACATACTGGAGGGACTGCCCGGGGATCATGAGATCGTCAGGCAGCTGATCCTGATGCTGATTACGAGGGAAAAATAAAGGAAGATTTTCATGCTGGAAAAGATAAACGGGCCTCAGGATATCAAGGCTCTGAGCAAAGAAGAACTGACGGAACTGGCAGCGGAGATCCGGGAATTCCTGATCGAGAAGACCAGCGTAAGAGGAGGTCATCTGGCCTCCAATCTTGGCGTGGTGGAACTTACCATGGCCATGTTTCTGACTTTCGATTTGCCGAAGGATAAGATTATCTGGGATGTGGGGCACCAGTCCTACACCCACAAGATACTCAGCGGGCGGAAGGATGCCTTTGACGATCTGCGCCAGCTTGGCGGGATCAGCGGATTCCCCAAGACCAAGGAAAGTCCCTGTGACGCGTTCAATACGGGGCACAGTTCCACCTCCATTTCCGCCGGCCTTGGCATGGCTGTGGCCAGAGATCTGAAGGGCGAGGATTACAGCGTGGTGTCTGTCATCGGAGATGGCGCCCTGACCGGCGGCATGGCCTATGAGGCTCTGAACAACGCGGCCCGCCTGGAGAAGAATTTTATTATCGTTCTCAATGACAATGAGATGTCCATCTCGGAAAACGTGGGTGGTATCTCCAGATACCTGAGCGGAATCCGGACCGGGGAGGGCTACAATGACCTGAAGGAAAGCGTGACGGAGATTCTGGAAAGGATTCCCGGCGTAGGCTCCAAGCTGGTGGACAAGATCCGGCGCACCAAGCAGGGAATCAAGCAGCTGCTGATCCCGGGCATGTTTTTTGAGGATATGGGAATCACCTATCTGGGACCGGTGGACGGTCACGATCTGCGGCAGCTTCGAAAGGTGCTGCGGGAGGCGAAGAAGCTGGATCACGCGGTGCTGGTCCATGTGATCACCCAGAAAGGAAAGGGATACGGTCCGGCCGAGAAGAACCCGGCCAGGTTCCACGGCGTGGAACCCTTTGATATAGAGACCGGGCAGCCGAAAGTGAAAAAGCGCTATCCGGCGTATACGGACGTATTTTCCAAGGAACTGTGCCGTCTGGCGGAAACGGATGAACGGATAGTGGCTGTGACGGCTGCCATGCCCGATGGGACGGGCCTGAACCGTTTTAAGAAAATGTATCCTGACCGTTTCTTTGACGTGGGTATTGCTGAGCAGCATGCGGTGACCAGCGCGGCAGGTATGGCGGCGGCGGGACTGAAGCCGGTGGTGGCGGTGTATTCGTCTTTTCTTCAGAGAGGATACGATCAGATTCTTCATGACGTGTGCATTCAGAATCTGCCGGTGGTGTTTGCCATAGACCGGGCCGGACTGGTGGGAAGCGACGGGGAGACCCATCAGGGAATCTTCGACCTGTCCTATCTGACGTCCATTCCCAACATGAGCGTTCTGGCGCCTAAGAATCTGTGGGAACTGCAGCGGGACCTGCAGTTTGCCGCAGGCTTTGACGGACCTATCGCGGTCCGCTACCCCAGAGGGATGGCCTACCGGGGACTGAAAGAATTTGATTCTCCCGTAGAATACGGCAAGGGAGAGATATTGTTTGATGAAGGTTACGAGAGTGCCGCAGATGGGTGCGGGGAGAAACCAGCTGAGCCAGAAAACGGCATAAAACCTCGCATTGCGCTGCTTGCCGTGGGAAGTATGGTGAGTACCGCGGAGCACATTCGCAATAAATTGAAAATGGAAGGTTACAAGGTTACACTGGCAAACGGACGGTTCATCAAGCCCATCGACCTGGGACTTGTGGACCGGCTGGCCGCCTCTCATGATTGTCTGGTGACTCTGGAGGAGAATGTTCTTCAGGGAGGCTTCGGCCTTCAGGTGACGGCCCACATACAGAAGAATTATCCGAGTGTCCGGGTGCTGAATGTGGCGCTGCCGGACGCCTATGTGGAGCACGGCAATGTATCCAAACTGCGCGAGATGCTGGGAATCGACAGCGATTCCATCATGGAGCGGATGAAGAGGGAGCTGAATCTGACGGAGCAGGAGGAATGATATGAGAGAACGTCTGGACGTGCTTCTTGTGAACCGGGGGCTGGCTCCTTCCAGGGAGAAGGCCAAGGCGATTATCATGTCCGGCATCGTCTATGTGGACGGACAGAAGGAAGATAAGGCCGGGACTGCTTTTGAGGACACGGCGAACATCGAAGTGAGAGGGAATACCCTTCCATATGTGAGCCGGGGCGGACTGAAGCTGGAGAAAGCCATAGACGTATTCGGCGTGACTGTGGCCGGGAAGATCTGCATGGACGTAGGAGCCTCGACAGGAGGATTTACGGACTGCATGCTTCAGAACGGCGCGGCGAAGGTTTACGCTGTGGATGTGGGCAGGGGCCAGCTGGACTGGAAGCTGCGTGAAGATGAGCGGGTAGTCTGTATGGAGAAGACCAATATCCGCTATGTGACGCCGGAAGACATCTCCGACCGGATCCGGTTTGCTTCCATCGATGTGTCGTTTATCTCCCTGACCAAGGTTCTGGGACCGGTGAAGGAGCTTCTCACAGAGGACGGCAGGGTGGTCTGCCTGATCAAGCCGCAGTTTGAGGCCGGTCGGGAGAAGGTGGGCAAGAAGGGCGTGGTCCGGGAGAAGAGTACGCACCTGGAAGTCATTGAGATGGTGATCTCCTACGCCCGGAGCATCGGATTTGAAGTGCTGAATCTGGACTATTCGCCGATCAAGGGACCGGAAGGCAACATCGAGTATCTGCTGTACCTGAAAAAGGAAAAGCCGGAAGGCCATGCGGCCCTTTCAGTCTGTCCGGCTGCTGTGGTGGAGGAAGCACATAATAATTTGTAGGAGCCTGAAATATCTATGAAACATTTTTATCTGATCTGGAATCCCTATAAGGCGGGGACGAAAGAAATGGCCGGGATCATTGAGACGTATCTGACGGCCAGGGGCTGCGTCTGTGCGGTCCGTGGCGGGGAAACCGGTATTTCTCTGGCCCATACGCTGCCCTCCCAGGTGCCGGAGAACACGGAGTGTGTGATCACGCTGGGAGGCGACGGCACTTTGATCCGGGCAGCCAGAGATCTGTGCGGAAGGCAGATTCCTCTGATCGGTGTCAACATGGGAAACCTGGGCTATCTGACGCAGGTAGGTTATCAGGAGGATGGAGAGGTTACCCGGATGCTTGACGATCTCATTGCCGGGCAGTTCCAGCTGGAGAAGCGTATGATGCTTCACGGGGCCGTGTACCGCCGGGGGGAACTGATTAAGGAGGATCTGGCTCTGAATGAGATCCTGATTACCCGGCGGGAGATGCCTAAGATTTTGGAGATGAAGGTGCTTGTCAATGGGGAGCCTCTGACAAAGTACAAGGCAGACGGAATGATCATTGCCACGCCTACGGGCTCTACCGCCTACAATCTGTCGGCGGGCGGCCCCATAGTGGCACCGTCCGCCCGCATGACCATACTGACGCCCATCTGCCCTCATGAGCTGACAGGGCGAAGCATCGTCTTCTCGGCAGAGGATACCATTGAGATTGAGATGATGGGCCAGGAGCAGCTGGCAGTGTTTGACGGAGATACGGCGGTTCCCATGGAGGCAGGCGATGTCCTGAAGGTACAGCGGTCCCAGGTTGAGGCTGTTTTGGTGAAGCTGAAGGAAGTGTCATTTGTGGACAATCTTCGCAGCAAGCTGGCGGGAGTCTAATATACAGGATGATGAGAAAGCAGGAGGGGTAATGGTGAAAGTAGAGAGACACAGCAAGATCGTAGAACTGATCGGGAAGTACGACATCGAGACCCAGGAAGAACTGGCAGAGTATCTGAACAAGGCCGGATTCCAGGTGACCCAGGCCACCGTATCCCGGGATATCCGGGAACTGAAGCTGTCCAAGGTTCAGATGGAGAACGGGCGGCAGAGATATACGGTTCTTCACGCTCAGGAGAATCTGAATGACAAATATATCCGTATTCTGCGGGACGGTTTTGTGTCCATGGATATGGCGCAGAACATTCTGGTGATCAAGACGGTATCCGGTATGGCCATGGCGGTGGCAGCAGCCCTGGATGCCATTCATTTCTATGAGATTGTAGGCTGCATAGCCGGCGACGACACAATCATGTGCGCTGTGCGAAGTGTAGACGATACCATTCTTGTGATGGATAAAATACGAAAGGTAATGGCGGGATAAAGGCCGGTTCCCGGAGGGGCCGGCCTGTCCCGCAGCAGAACCTGAAGGAGGTTTGTATGCTGCTTGATTTGCGGGTGAAAAATCTGGCCCTTATCGAGAAGGCGGAAGTGAACTTTTCAGAGGGCCTGAATATCCTGACCGGCGAGACCGGGGCGGGAAAATCAATTATCATCGGGTCGGTGAATATGGCCCTGGGCGGGAAGACGTCAAAGGATATCATCCGCCAGGGCGCCGATTCGGCCTATGTGGAACTGATTTTTGCTGTGGAAGAGCCTGAGAAGAGGAAAGCTCTTGAGGAGCTTGACGTAGAACTGCCGGAAGACGGCATGCTGATCATCTCAAGGCGGATCACCCCCGGCAGAAGCGTCAGCAAAGTCAATGACGAGACGGTGACAGCCGGGCGCCTTCGGGAGATTACCGGCTGCCTCATGGACATTCACGGACAGCATGAGCATCAGTCTCTGCTGTATAAATCGAAACATCTTCAGATTCTGGATTCCTATGCCAAATCCAAGACTCACCCTGTAAAGGAGAATATTGCCCGGGCTTATTATGCCTATGAAGAGGTGTCGGAGAAGCTGAAAGGGATGAATCTGAACGGGGAGGCCAGGCTTCGGGAAGCGGATTTTCTGAGATATGAGATTCAGGAGATTGAGGGGGCGAAACTCCGGGAAGGCGAAGAGGAAGAACTGACCGCGGAGTGCAGGCGTCTTCGGAATGCCCGGAAAATCATGGAAAATCTGTCCGGTGCCTATCAGGCCATAGATGGGGAGCAGATCGGCCAGGCCCTGCGCCAGGTAAGCCAGGCGGCGGAGTACGACGGCGAACTTGCGGGAATCCGGGACCAGCTGACAGATGCGGAATCCATTTTAAGCGATGTTCTTCATGATATCAATTCCTACATGGATTCCTTTTCCTTTGACGAGGAGAGACTGGGGCAGACGGAGAATCGTCTGGACCAGATTCACAATCTTCAGGCGAAATACGGCAATTCTGTGGAAGAGATCCTTCGGAAGCTTGAGGAGAAGAAAAACCGGCTGGATGAGCTGGAGAATTATGAGCTGGTGAAGGAGAAGCTGGAACAGGAACTGTCAAAACGTGAGGGAGAACTGGAACATCTCTGTGGACAGCTGTCGGAGATCCGCAAAGAGGCGGCTCAGGTTCTCACCGGAGGAATCCGCCAGGCGCTGGAGGATCTGAATTTTATAGATGTGCAGTTCACTATGGAATTTACAAGGCTGCCTCATTATACGGCTGGAGGATATGATGAAGCGGAGTTTTTGATTTCCACCAATCCCGGACTTCCCATGCGCCCGCTGGGGAATGTGGCTTCCGGCGGTGAATTGTCCAGGATTATGCTGGCGATCAAGTCGGTGCTGGCTGATACCGACGATATTCCCACTCTGATTTTCGATGAGATCGATTCGGGGATCAGCGGCCGGACGGCCCAGATGGTGGCGGAGAAGCTGAATCACATTGCAGAAAAGCATCAGGTAATCTGCATCACCCATCTGCCTCAGATCGCGGCCATGGCTGACCGGCATTTTGAGATTGCCAAGGCGGCGGAGGACGGAATGACCACCACCCGGATCCGGCAGCTTGGAGAGGAACAGATGGTGGAGGAACTGGCCAGACTGCTGGGCGGCGCCCGGATCACCCGGTCGGTATACGACAATGCCCGGGAGATGAAGGCGCTGGCGAAGGCGAGAAAATCCTTGCCAGACGGCTGAATCAGTGTTAAGATAATACCGATATGACAGGAGAAATCCGAAAAAGAGGATGAGAGCAGAAAGAAAAGGAGAGTTATTACATGTCAGGACATTCCAAATTTTCCAATATTAAGCGTAAGAAGGAGAAGAACGACGCTGCCAGAGGCAAGATATTTACCGTCATCGGCCGTGAGATTGCCGTTGCCGTGAAGGAGGGCGGGGCAGACCCGGCCAACAACAGCAAGCTTCGTGATGTGATTGCCAAGGCCAAGGCCAACAACATGCCCAACGATACCATTGACCGGGGAATCAAGAAGGCGGCAGGCGACGCCGGTTCCGTCAATTACGAGAGACTGACTTATGAAGGCTACGGTCCCAGCGGCGTGGCGATCATCGTGGATACGCTGACGGATAACAAGAACCGTACGGCGGCCAATGTCCGCGCGGCGTTTACCAAAGGCGGCGGCAATGTAGGCGCGCAGGGAAGCGTGTCCTACCTGTTTGACCAAAAGGGCCAGATCATCGTTGACAAGGAAGAGTGCGAGATGGATGCCGACGAATTGATGATGGCGGCTCTGGACGCCGGCGCGGAGGATTTCGCCGAGGAGGATGAAAGCTACGAGATTTACACCTCTCCCGAGGATTTCAGCGCCGTCCGCGAAGCCATGGAGGCGGCAGGGATTCCCATGCTGGAGGCGGAGGTCACCATGATTCCCCAGAACTGGGTGGAGCTGACCGACGAGGAGGCTATCAAGAAGATGACCCGTATCCTGGATATTCTGGACGAGGATGACGACGTCCAGGCGGTTTATCATAACTGGGACGAATAGGAAAGCGCGACAGGTTTTCGATGGGCCGGAATCACAGAACCGTGATTTCCGGCCCTTGAGTTTTGGGAAAATATATGGTATGATGGGATTGGCCATACATGGGGAAAGGATATATATGGCGAATCGAAAAGTTTATTTGGTTGATACGGAGAACATCGGAAGCGCGTGGAAGGAACTGCTGCCGAAGAAGGGCAGCAAAGATATGCTGGTTCTGTTTTTCACGGAACATTCGCCGGGAGTCTCCTATTCCGACCTTGACTTTATTCGTCAGTATCCGACCTCGTTTGAGACGATTGAATGTTATCCGGGCAAAAACGGGCTGGATTTTCAGCTGGTATCCTATCTGGGCTATCTGATCAAATCGGCGCCGAAGACGGATTACATTATCGTGACCAACGATACGGGATATGACGCGGTAGTCAAGTTCTGGACGGAGCGGGAGATGTCCGTGAAACGACAGACCAAATCAGAGCTGACCATGCCGGAGAAGGTGGAGGAAAGCGACCCCTTCTCGGAGGCAAAAGCGATGCTGAAAGACCTGTTACCTGAGGAATATTCGGACGAGGCCTATGTGGATGGGATTTTCAAGATCGTATGTAACTACAGCGCCAAGCAGCTGCAGGAACTTTATCAGGCTCTGCAGAAGGAGTATACAGCCGAGATTGGGACGGCCATTTACAGGATGATCAAGCCTCAGATCCGGATGGTTTACAAGAAAATACCGAAATAAGGATTTCCATGTATGGCACAGAGAATACTGCTTTCCTCCGGGGAAGCAGTATTTTTGGAAAGAGGCGGGCGCCTCCGGCAAATGGAGAAGCAGCCGAGCGTTTTTGATGAACGGGGATGCAGGCGGAAACGGCGCGGACAGGAGGAAGGAGCATGAGGAGTTCGGGAACCGGAATCCCTGCGGAAAACGGGCGGGCGGAGCAGCTGCAGTTTCTGCGGTTCTGCGCCTTTATAATGGTATTTCTCTGGCATGGGAAGGTATGGGCGCCGGCTGTGATCCCGGTAGGGAATGCGGCGGCAGAGGGAGTAAGTTTCTTTTTCACTCTCAGCGGCCTGGCCTCCGGGTACAGTTATTTCCTGCGTCAGAAGCCCTATTCCCGCAGAGAGCACGTAAGGTACATGTGGAAGAAACTGAAGAGGATCTATCCGCTGTATTTCTGCATGACTTTTCTCTCCCTGGTATTTTCAGGGATACCGTATTGGATCGTGGTGAAAGATTTTCAGTCGGCTAGGCCGTATCTGATACAATTTGCAAAGAACGTGCTTATGCTGCAGTCGTGGTATAAGGGCGGAGATTATTTCTCCTTTGGCTGTGTAGGATGGTTCATATCGTCCATCATGTTTCTGTATCTGCTGACGCCATGGCTGAAGGCGCTGGTATCCCAACTGTACAAAAGGGAAAATGGATATCGTAACCTTATAGTAATGTTTGTAATTATGATTGCGGTTACAACAGGTTACTGCTATGTCACAAGAAACGGCGATCAGGAGTTCTGGCAGTATGTGTTTCCGCCGGCGCGCCTGGGAGAATACTTCGCGGGAATGCTTCTGGGGTTTATGATCCGGGCCGGGATGGATCGTGTGCCTGACGGTCCCGGGATAAAAATAGCGTTTACGTGTCTGGAGGCAGCGGCGCTTCTTCTGTGGGCAGGTTCCCTGTTCCTTCCTTTCGCCTGGTGGAAATACCGGATCGTCCACTGGCTGTTCCCCAATCTGTTTCTGTTGGGGATATTCGCATTGGGCCGGGGCAGAATAACGGATTTGTTCCGGATGAGACTGTTTCGCCGTCTGGGTGATATTTCCTTTGAAAGCTATTTGCTGCATTTTAATATATTAGTTTTGTACGGAACTACAGGCGTCGGAGCGGCCGGAAGGTGGGGGAACCTGTTTTCCCTGGCGTTCTGCCTGGCGCTGACTTTGATGCTGGCATGTCTGATTGCCAAACCATATGCGGGAAAATGAACAGACAAATGTATCGGCTTTATGACAGAAAAAACAGAGAGCGTATCCGTCGGAAGAAAAAGCGCAGGCGGCAGATCGCGCTTTGGCTGATTGTGCTTTTTGCCGCGGCTTTTCTGGGGGCGGCGGCATGGGCAGTGACCGGAGGCCGTGAAAGCCGCGTACCCATTGTGCCCGGGGAAGATGGGACTGCCGATGTAAACAGAACAGCCGGCGCCGACATGCCGGATGCCGGAGTGACCGCCGATGCCGGCGGCGCGGGAGACGGCGGACTTATGACAGCCGGCGCAGCGCTTGCCTATACCACCGCCGCGTCAGAAAATGACACGGCCGGAAGAGCCGGCGGGAGTCCTGCCCGGAAGGGAGCCGGATTATTAGCCGGACCGGGAGCCGAACTGTCAGCCGGATCGGGAGCGGAGGCTGCAGCCGGCGAAAATGAGACTGCCGATGACGGCCGGGCCGTCCTTCTCTTCGGAGGCGACGTATATCTGTCCGATTACGTGCTGAACGCCTATGACGCCGCCGGAGGGATTTCGGGGGTGCTGGATGAGGGAATCCGCCGGGAAATCGCGGAGTCCGACATTTTTATGGTGAATCAGGAATTTCCCTTTACGGACCGGGGAGAACAGACAGCGGGCAAGGAGTTTACCTTCCGGATCCCGCCTGCCAGAGTGAACATTCTGAAAGAGATGGGCGCGGACATTGTGACCATGGCCAACAATCATATCCTGGATTTCGGAGCTGTGGGGATCACGGACAGTATAGCCGCCCTGGACAGTGCGGGAATCCGCCATGTGGGGGCAGGGGAGAACCTGGAGCAGGCCAGCCGGCTGGAAGTGATGGAAGCCGGCGGAATGAAGGTGGGATTTCTGGGAACCAGCCGGGTCTATATGGATTCTTCCTGGGCGGCAGGCAGTTCCCATCCGGGCGTGTTCTCCACCTATGATCCCGGCCGTGCCCTGGAGGCTATACGCCAGGCAAAAAGCCAGTGCGATTATCTGGTAGTCTATGTCCACTGGGGCGTGGAGAAGGCCGCGGAGCCTCAGGAATACCAGCGGACCATGGGCCGGGAGTATATCGACGCAGGGGCGGATCTGGTGGTGGGAAGCCATCCACATGTGCTCCAGGAGATTGAGTATTATAATGGAAAGCCTATTGTCCACAGCCTGGGCAATTTCGTCTTCGGAAGCAGTATTCCGGAAACGGAACTTTTGAAGGTAGTTATAAAGGATGGTCAGGCTGAGGTAAGTACCATTCCCTGCCGTTCCTCCAACGGATACACCCGGCTGAAATGAAGGAGACAGTGAAGCTGAAGAGATAGGCGGAAGAGAGGCGGAAGAGACAGGCAGGAGAGAGGCGGAATAGACAGCGGAATAATCTTGACGGTACATGAAAATGCAGGTATACTGATAAACGCAGGCTGTTATATCGCCATTTCACTATTAAAAGGAGGTTTTGCTATGCGCTATGAAATCAAGGGAGAAACGCTCCCGGTTGTGATATGCCAGCTGGAGAGCGGAGAGACAATGATCACGGAGAAGGGGGCTATGAGCTGGATGTCCCCGAACATGAAGATGGAGACCACCACCGGCGGAGGGCTTGGCAAAGCTTTCGGAAGAATGTTCGCGGGGGAGGCCATGTTCCAGAATACATACACGGCGCAGGGAGGTCCGGGAATGATCGCCTTCGCTTCCAGTTTTCCCGGGAACATCGTTCCCTTTGAGATTGGACCGGATCGTGAGCTGGTAGTGCAGAAATCCGGTTTTCTGGCATCAGAGGCCGGCGTGAATCTGTCTGTATTTTTCCAGAAGAAGCTGGGAGCAGGCTTTTTCGGCGGCGAGGGCTTCATCATGCAGAAGCTGTCGGGAAGCGGCATGGTGTTCCTGGAATTTGACGGACATATCGTAGAATATGACCTTCAGCCCGGCCAGCAGTTCATGGTGGATACCGGGTATCTGGCGGCCATGGAAGGCACCTGCTCCATCGACATTCAGAAGGTGCCCGGAGTGAAGAACATGCTGTTCGGCGGCGAGGGCCTGTTCAATACGGTGATCACCGGCCCCGGACATATCTGGCTGCAGACGATGCCCATCTCTAATGTGGCCGGAGAGATCCTGAAATTCGCTCCCGCCAGCGGCAAATAAAAGACAAAAGATCACGCCGGTATCTTCCGGGGCCTGGGCAGATCCCAGGTCCTGGCGGGACCGGTGCTGTCCCGCACGATCAGCTCCGCCCGCAGAAGCAGGGTGCTGATGGCAGTCCGGTTCATCAGGCTGTTGAGGGCGTAGAAGCCGCAGTTTCCAAGGACCTGCTGATCCTGACGGACGGTGGTCAGAGGCGGGACGGCGTAGGCGCTGAAGGGAGCGTCGTCGAAGCCTACGATGCTGATATCCTTCGGCACCTGATAGCCCAGGTCCAGGCACTGAGTCGCCACGGCCTGTGCCATAAAATCATGGCAGCAGATAATGGCGGTCACGCCGTTCTTGAGAAGCATGGGAAGAAATCTCTGGGTGCATTCGGATATGAAATAAGAATATCCGACGCATCCTTTTTTTACTTCCAGACCGTGGTTTTTCATGGCCTGGAGAAAAGCTTCGTATCTGGCCCGGATTATGTAGGATTCCAGAGCGCCGCCCAGGTAGCCGATCCGTGTGTGTCCCAGTGACTTCAGGTGCGCCACCGCCAGATCATATCCCTCCTGGTTGTGGACGCCGATATAGCCGACCCGGGGATTCTCCGGAATATAGTTGTCATAAAGAACAGCCGGCGTGCGCGCGGTCTTCAGTTCCTTCATCCATGGATCCGTCAGGGAAAAGCCCAGAATGAAGGCGCCTTTGTATTCATGGGCCAGCATGAAGGTATCGTAAGACATGGCCCGCTGTTCCTGGCCTGTGATGGGAACCACATCCACTTCCCAGCCGGCAGGGATAGCAAGCTTCTTAAATCCCATAATAATATCGTATCCCAGTCCCGCCGGGTTGTCGGGATTCAGGTTTTCCACGATCACGCAGAGTTTCCGGGAAACATCTTTGCGCGCCCGGTTTCGTTCATATCCAATTTCTACCGCAGTTTCCAAAACTTTTTTTCGCAAAGTTTCGCTAACATCATCCGCATTGTTTAGGGCCTTTGAGACTGTGCCCTTGGAAATCCCCAATATATCGGCAATATCGTTGATCGTCGGCATAAGATTCCTCCTTAATGAATTGCGCCGGCTGCCTGTTCCGTGTATCTGAATTATACAGGAAAGTTTTATAAAAAGCAATACTTTACAAGATATGCCGCAGAAAAGCAGTATTTTCCATGAAAGTTTAGTGATGTTTCGGAAAAGAGCGGGTATAATATTCGTGCAATGTTGCGTGAATACCATAAAATAGGCAGAAAAAATCTGGAAAACATGGCAAAAATATCTTGACAAACGAAAACGTTTGATAGATAATACGAAATACAGAAACTAAGCGAAACTTTTGGGATGAAAATAGGAAGAAATGTCGAAACACGCGAAAGAGCGGAATCGGCGTTCTGCCTGTTTTCGGAACCGGAAGCCGCGGGAAAGGACGGAACAAGTTATGAAAAGATGTGCAGCAATCCTGATGGCCGCCGTGACAGCGTCAGCGGTCATTCTGGGGGGGTGCTCTGGGTCTGGTTCTTCTGCCGGCCAGGGCGGCGTGCAGCATGTCCGTCTGATGGTGTGGGCGCCGTCAGAGGATCAGTCTGTTGACAGCGGACAGTGGCTGCAGAAATCATGCGAGGCCTTTGCTTCGCAGCATCCGGAGTATGACATCGAATTTGTCTACGGCGTGGCGGACGAGGCCACAGCCGCCACTCAGGTGGCCCAGGACCCGGAGGCCAGCGCCGACGTATTCATGTACGCCAACGACAACATTACGGTGCTGACCAACGCGAAGGCGGCCGCCAAGTTCGGCGGAATCTACAAGGATGAGATCGAGAAGACCAGCTCGAAGGCCATCGTGGATTCCCTGAAGGTGGACGACTATCTCTACGGCGTGCCCTTCACCACCAATACCTGGTACATGTTTTATGATAAAAGCGTTTTCTCTGAGGAGGACGTGAAGAGCCTGGACGCCATGCTGGAAAAAGGCGTGGTATCCTTCCCATTTACCAACTCCTGGTATCTTCCGGCTTTCTATATCGCCAACGGATGCACACTGTTCGGCGACGGGACCGATGAGTCCGCCGGCGTGGACTTCGCCGGGGAGAAAGCGGAAGTGATCACTGATTATCTCATCGACCTGATGAATAATCCCAATTTCGTGGTGGATGCCGACGGTTCCGGCATGGCCGGACTGCGCGACGGCAGCATCAAGGCTATTTTCACTGGCTCCTGGGACGCAGGCAGCATCAAGGAAATTCTGGGGGACAACATGGGTGTGGCGGCGCTTCCCACCTTCAATCTGAATGGGGAAGAGAAGCAGATGATGGCTTACGCCGGCTCCAAGGCTATCGGCGTCAACGCCACCTCCGACAACATGCTTCCGGCCATTCAGCTGGCGGTGTATCTGGGTTCCGCCGACGCCCAGAAGCTTCACTATGAGCTGAGAAATGTGGTTCCCTGCAATACGGAGCTGCTGGCTCAGCCGGAGATTGCTTCCGATATGCTGGTGGCGGCTCAGAACGACACCTTCGACCGCACATCCATCCTTCAGCCCTTCGTGGCCGGAATGGCCAACTGCTGGACTCCTGTTGAGAACATGGGCAAGGGTATCCGCAACAAGACCGTGACTCACGAAAACTCCGCCCAGCAGACCCAGGCCATGAGCGACGCGATGAACAGCGATGGAATCTCATAGAGAAGAAAGGGGTAAAAACATGGGACTGTTTAAAAAGAGAGTAAATAATTTTCCTACCCCCTATACGGTTTCCGCAGCCGCGACAAAGGGGGGATTTGAGACAAAGCTGTCTATGGTTGTGATGGGATACGGCAATATCCTACATAAGCAGGCGGTAAAAGGGATTCTGTATCTGCTGACGGAGATTGCCTATCTGGTGTTCATGTTTACCAAAGGCTTCCACTGCCTGGCCATGCTGCCCTCTCTGGGTTCGGTGGAGCAGGAGGAGGTCTGGAACGAGGCCCTGCAGATTTACGAGTACACCAAGGGCGACAATTCTATCCTGATCCTGCTTTACGGCGTGGCCACCATCATGCTGACCCTGCTTATGATCTGGTTCTGGAAGGAAACGGTTCAGAGCGCTTATATGGCGGAGTGCCTGGACAAGGAAGGCCGTCATGTGAATACCTTTAAGGAAGACCTGCATACCCTTCTCAACGAGAAGATCCAGCGGCTTCTGATGACGCCTGCCCTGATCTTTATCTTCGGCTTTACGGTGCTGCCGCTGATCTTCATGATCTGCATGGCCTTTACCAACTACAGCAAGATTGGCAATCATCTGGTGCTGTTCGACTGGGTGGGACTGGAAAACTTTACGACCCTGTTCGATTCCTCCAGTATCCTGGGAAGCACCTTCTGGTCCGTCCTGGGATGGACCCTGATATGGGCCTTCTTCGCCACCTTTACCAACTACATTTTCGGCATGATCCTGGCAATCGTGATCAACCGGGAGGGAACCAGATTCAAAAGCTTCTGGAGATTTTGCTTCGTGCTTTCCTGCGCGGTGCCCTCCTTTGTATCCCTGCTGATCATGCGTACCATGCTGCAGCCCAACGGCGCGGTGAATGTGCTGCTGCGCAATATGGGGCTGATCGCGTCGGATGCGGCGCTTCCCTTCTTCACCGATCCTCTGTGGGCCAGGGTGACGGTTATCGTCATCAACATCTGGGTTGGCGTGCCCTACACCCTGCTCCAGCTGACCGGTGTGCTTCAGAACATCCCCGGGGAACTTTATGAGGCGGCCAGGGTGGACGGCGCCAATCCGGTGCAGATTTTCACCAAGATCACATTGCCCTACATGCTGTTCATCACCACGCCTTACCTGATTTCTACCTTTACGGGCAACGTGAACAACTTCAATATCATTTACCTGCTGTCCGGCGGCGACCCGGTGACGGATCTGGCCTCCACGGCAGGCAAGACGGACCTTCTGGTTACCTGGCTGTATAAGCTGACCATTGACAAACAGTACTACAACATCGGCGCGGTGATCGGAATCCTGACCTTCGTAATCCTGGCGGTGGGAGCGCTTTTGACCTACCAGAACAGCAAATCTTATAAAGATGAGGAGGCGTTCTAAATGAAAGAGACCAAGCAGGTATCGGCAAAACGCAGGCGTTTTGTAAATAATACCATTGTTCACGTGGTTTTGGCCATCCTGGCAGTGATCTGGGTCTTCCCCATCCTGTGGGTTGTGCTGACCAGTTTCCGGGCGGAGAAGGGTTCCTATGTGTCCACCTTCCTGCCCAAGAGCTATACCTTTGCCAATTACGCCAGGCTGTTTACGGACACGACCATCCTGAATTTCCCCAGGATGTTTGCCAACACGCTGTTTATCGCAATCTGCTCCTGCATTTTGTCCACTTTCTATGTGCTGGCGGTTTCCTACTGCCTGTCCAGGATCAAATTTAAAATGCGCAAGCCCTACATGAATATGGCCATGGTCCTGGGACTGTTCCCCGGCTTCATGTCCATGGTGGCCGTGTATTTCATCTTGAAGGCTCTGGGCCTGTCCGAGGGCGGCCTGATCCGCCTGGCGCTGATCCTGTGCTACTCTGGCGGCGCGGGCCTGGGCTTCCAGATCGCCAAGGGATTCTTCGACACGATTCCCAGGGCCATCGACGAGGCGGCCATCATCGATGGCTGTACCAAATGGCAGATCTTCTATAAGATCACGCTGCCCCTCAGTAAGCCGGTGATCATCTACACCATCCTGACCTCCTTTATCGGTCCGTGGGTGGACTTCATCTTCGCCAAGGTAATCTGCCGTGCCAACGCCGACTACTACACGGTGGCTATCGGACTGTGGAGAATGCTGGAGAAGGAGTATATCGACAGCTGGTACACCTGCTTCGCGGCCGGCGCGGTGCTGATTTCCATTCCTATCGCCATCCTGTTCATGTTCCTGCAGCGGTTCTATGTGGACGGCATGTCCGGGGCTGTGAAGGGATGATAACCTGTCAGATAACCTGTGGGGATGCTGCTTATTATCAGCAGCCAGGTTATTAACTGAGAAACCGGATTCGCTGCGGTCCTGCGGCATAGGGGCCGCCGTGAATCCGGCATTTTATTACGTCAAATCCCACGGGAAAGGATATTCGACTATGAGATTTGTTTATGGAAAACGGGACTGGCCGGACAGAAAGAGGGGGCAGGAGAACTGCTATCTCCTGACCAACGGGCTTGGCGGATTTTCTTCCGGCTCTATGATCAATTCCAACACCAGAAACGACCATGCCCTTCTGATGGCGGCGCTTACGGCGCCCAATGTCCGCTACAATATGGTGAACCGGCTGGAGGAAGTTCTGGAGCTGGCAGCTGTGCCTAAGTCAAAGATGTGGTTTGGGATGAAGGCAGCGATTGAGCCAGAATCTGTGCCTGAATCAAAGACAGTGTATGGGAAGAAAATTTGCTTGTCCAGTCAGGAGTTTGAGGAACCCAGGCGGAATGAGAACGGCTATCTTTTTCTGGACAGCTTTGTATTTGAGGATTATCCCGAGTGGACGTTTCAGGCTGACGGCGTGGAAGTGGTGAAGCGGCTGGCTATGAGGCAGGGTGAGAATCTGGTTGCCGTGGAGTATCAGATTGACAATCGGACCGGGCGGGAGGTCTGCCTGGCCGCCACACCTCACCTCCAGTTTGTCCCAAAAGGGAAGGAACTGGAAGGGGAACCGAACTTTGAGATAAGAAACCGAGGCGACGGTCTATATGAGATTATGTCCGAGGGACTAAGTTTGCTTTTCCGGACTAATGGGGATGTGGAGGCCACTGACGCGAGGTTTTGTGAAGGCATGTTTTACGCTTACGACGCCTGCGACGGACGGAACGCTCTGGGACGAACCTGTGTCAATCACAGTATCCGGAAGCAGGTGCCGGCCCACAGCCAGGGAATGCTGGAACTTATCTATCTCGTGGACGCAAAAGAATCCGGACATGCCGAAAACAGTTTATCAGTTGGCGCAGAAACCCCATGGCTCGGAAACAGAAAAGAAAGCCAGTGGGATGTGCCGGAAGAACGTCTGCCGGAGAGCGCGGAAGAAGTATTCAGGGAGGCGGTATTGTATCGGAAACAGCTGAGGGAGACGGCTCGGAACCAGAATCCCGCTTTACGGGATGAGACGGCTCTTCAGCTGGTGATGAGCGCAGATCAGTTTATATCGGAAAGAGCGTCTACCGGCGGAAAGACTATCTTAGCCGGATATCCGTTTTTTGAGGATTGGGGCAGGGATACCATGATCGCCCTGGAAGGCTGCTGTATGGTCACAGGCCGGATGGACACTGCCAAGAGTATTCTCCGGACTTTTGCGAAATATTGCCGGAAAGGCCTGATGCCCAATCTGTTTCCGGAGGGCGGCAGAAATCCTATGTACAACACGGCGGACGCGGCGCTTCTTTTTATCAACGGCGTCTATTGTTATGATAAGCGCAGGCCGGACAAAGAGTTTGTCCGTGAAATGTGGCCGGTGATGACGGAGATTATGCTTGCTTACCAAAACGGAACGGATTACGGGATCCGCATGGATGAAGACGGCCTGATCATGGCAGGCCGTAAGCTGGATCAGGTGACCTGGATGGATGTGCGGATCGGAGATTTCCTTCCCACGCCCCGGCATGGGAAACCGGTGGAGATCAACGCGTACTGGTACAATGCCCTGCGGGCCATGGAACAGATGGAAAGAGAAATAAAAGGGGAGATAAACGAGGAGACAAAAGGAACGAAGGCCAGAGCGGGAGAAATTTTTGGGTTCGATTACGGAAGCCTGGCGGAAAAAGTCCGCGGCAGTTTCCAGCAGAAATTCTGGATGGAAGAAAAAGGATACCTTCGGGATGTGGTTTCTGGTGGGGGAGTGGGTATCGGTGTCAAAGAAAACAGCAGCACGGAGAATGGAAGACCGAGCAGGAACGCGAATGAGCAGTTTCGCTGTAATCAGATCTGGGCCGTATCCATGCCGTTTACTATGCTTGACCGGGAACAGGAGATCCGGATCGTGGATGCAGTTTATGAGAAACTGTACACGCCTTTGGGCCTTCGTACCTTAAATCGGGAGGATCCGGATTTTCACGGCGTATACGGCGGACCGGTGCGGGAGCGTGACTGCGCGTATCACCAGGGAACCGTGTGGATGTTTCCGCTGGGTGCTTACTATCTGGCATATCTGAAGACGAGAGATTATTCCGCGCAGGCTGCAGGCCGGGTGCGGCGGCAGCTTAGGGCGATAGAAAGCGCCCTGAGAGAAGGATGTATCGGCCAGCTGGCGGAAATCTACGACGGGGAGAAACCCGCGTTTTCCAGAGGCTGTTTTGCCCAGGCGTGGAGTGTGGGCGAGATTCTGAGAGTATATGAGGAATTGGACAAATATGAGCAGTAAAGAGAAGAAAACCGTCAGAGCAGCTGTGGGCAATAAGGAGAACAGGATAGAGAATTATGTGTTTGATCTGTACGGAACTTTGATCGATATACGTACCGATGAGGAAGATATATGGGCCTGGAAACGGCTGGCGCTTTTTTATCGGTATCAGGGAGCGGATTATAAGGCAAAGGAATTAAAGAAGGCTTACGAGAAAGCGGTACAGGAAGCGCTCAGAGAATCCGCTTCAGAGAATAAGGAATCCTTGGATACCGCTGAAATCCGCATTGAAGAGATTTTCCGGAAGCTTTATGAGGACAAAGAAGTTGAGCCGGAGGAAGGGCTGGTTTTCGATACCTGCCGGATGTTTCGGATTGTTACTACCAGGCGGATTAAATTGTTTCCGGGAGTAAAGAAGAGCCTGCAAGGGCTGAAGGACGGAGGCGCCCGGCTGTATTTGTTAAGCAACGCCCAGCGGGCGTTTACGGAAAAGGAACTGGAAATGTTCGGGCTTGAAAAATATTTTGACGGCATTGTATTGTCCTCAGACCGGGGAGTGAAAAAGCCGGGCCGAAAGTTTTTCGATTATCTGATCGAGACTTACCATCTGGATTCTGCCCGTACCCTTATGATAGGCGACGACCGGCGGTGCGATATAGAGGGAGCCGTGAAAGCAGGAATGGACGGCTTTTTTGTGGGTCAGGGAAAGCAGCGCGTAAGAGCGCAGCATTGCAGAAAGAAGCGGAGCATGACAGAAAAGGCCGAGTATAACAGAAAAAAAACAAAAGCAGAGCATAACAGAAAAAGCATAAAAGCAGAGTGCAGCAGGAAAAGCATAAAAGCAGAGCACAGCAAGAAAAAGCATAAAAGCAGAGCACAGCAAGGAAAAGAATAAAGACAGAGCACAGCAGGAAAAAGCGTAAAAGCACAGCACAGCAGGAAAAACCAGACGAGTATACCCTGGAAAAATATAACGACGGCAAGGAGATTGGTTGATGATAAGAAAATATGTATTTGGGAAGCCCATAGAGACAGGAGCTGTCGCGATGAAACAAACAGCCTGCGACAAGACAGAAATCCCCCACTTTTCCGTAAAACTGCAGGAAGATAAAACAGCGGTTTTGCGCTGCCAGCTTGGTCAGTCGGATATGATTTACGGTCTGGGGGAGAACGTGCGGGGAATCAATAAGCGGGGCTGGATTTATGAATCCAACTGCAGCGACGACCCAAATCACACGGAAGAGAAGCGCTCCCTTTACGGCGCGCACAACTTTTTTATCCTGGACGGTATGCGGGCAGGCGGCAGCGGAAAGCGGTTCGGCGTGTTCGTGGACGCGGCCCAGAAGGTGACCTTTGACTGCGGGTATACGGATTCGGAGGAACTGGCGGTGACGGTGGCAGGCGGCGGATTTGTCCTGTATCTTCTGGAAAATGGAAGCCTTCGGGATATCGCGAAAGAGTTTCGGAAGCTGATTGGGCCAAGCTACCTTCCGCCAAAGTGGGCCTTCGGTTACGGCCAGAGCCGCTGGAGTTATATGACGGCAGATGAGGTTCGGGAGGTGGTGCGCCGCCATCGGGAGAACGGTCTGCCTTTGGACAGCGTGTACCTGGATATTGATTATATGGAAAGGTACAAAGATTTTACGGTAGATGAAAAACGGTTTCCGGATTTTTCTGAATTTGTGGAGGAAATGAAGGCGGAGCATATCCATCTTGTGCCGATTATCGACGCAGGGGTGAAGATAGAAAAAGGATACCCGGTTTATGAGGAAGGTCTGAAAAAGGGGTATTTTTGTAAAAAAGAGGACGGCCGGGAGTTTGTCGGCGGCGTGTGGCCGGGGCGGGTACATTTTCCTGACGTACTCAATACAGAAGCGCGAAAATGGTTTGGCAACTGGTATCAGGTCCTTCTGGAACAGGGGATCGAAGGTTTCTGGAATGATATGAACGAACCGGCCCTGTTTTATGAGGAAGAGCACTTAAAAGAGGCGCAGAAAAAGCTGTGCGGCGCCGATGTTGACCACATGGATATTTGGGGATTTTTTGATTTCAAAGGGACGGCCCTGGGAATCGCCAACCGGCCGGAGGATTATGCCTCTATCTGGCATGATATGGACGGGCGGAAGGTGTGCCATGAGCAGGTGCACAATCTGTACGGATATTATATGACCAAAGCGGCGGCGGAGGCCTTTGCGCGGCTTATGCCGGACAAGCGGATCCTGATGTTTTCGCGGGCTTCCTGCGTGGGAATGCACCGGTACGGCGGTATCTGGACCGGGGACAATCAGTCCTGGTGGTCCCATCTCCTTTTGAACCTGCAGATGCTCCCCGGGCTGAACATGTGCGGATTTCTGTTCTGCGGCGCGGATCTGGGCGGCTTCGGTTCCGATACCAGTGAAGACCTGCTGCTGCGGTGGCTGGAACTGGGAATCTTTACGCCGCTTATGAGAAATCATTCCGCCATGGATACCAGGCAGCAGGAGGTATACCGGTTTGGCCGGCAGGAGGATTTCCGAAATATCCTGAATCTGAGGTACGCGTTTTTGCCTTATCTGTACAGTGAGTTTATGAAGGCGTCCTTAAATGACGATATGCTGTTTCAGCCGTTGGCCTTTGCGTACCCGGAGGATGATTTTGCGCCCCGGGTGGAGGACCAGCTGATGGTGGGGGACAGCCTGATGATTGCTCCGGTGTACCGGCAGAACGCCGCAGGGCGATATGTGTACCTGCCGGAGGAGATGAAACTGTATCGGTTCCGCAGTCCGAACAGCATGGATATTGAGGTTCTTCCGGCGGGCCATCACTATGTGGACGTGGCTCTGAATGAGGTGCTGGTATTTGTGCGTCCGGACCGGCTGGCGCCGCTTTCCTACGGAGGCGAATATGTAGCGGATGTAGACAGTTCCAGGCTTTTGCTCCTTCATTTTATAAAAACGAAAGCGGTATATAAAATGTATGACGACGACGGGTATACGAAGGATGTGAATCTGGAAAGAAATATAACGGAGATTTCCGTCGATTCATCCGGGAAAATAGCGGTGAAAGGCGCAGGAAAACCGGAATGCAGGCTGCTGTAAGGCAGAAGGGATTCCGGGTGCCTTCTGCAGAGCAGGGATTGACTCAAATATTTCTATATAGTATAATACTAAAAAGAAGAAAAAGAAAGAACGGAGAAAGCGATGGAACGGCAAGGGGGATTTTTGATAACCAGGATTAAACAAGTAGGCGGCAGGATTTTTGAACGGATTCTTGCCCAAAGGAACATCGATGCATTCAACGGCCCGCAGGGGCGGATCTTATATGTTCTCTGGCAGCGGGACGGTATCCCGATCAGCGAACTGTCCCGGGAGACAGGCTTAGCCATGACGACGCTTACCGGTATGCTGGACCGTATGGAAACGAACGGCCTGGTTCGGCGGGAGCGGGGCGATGCGGATCGCAGAAAGATTCTCATTAACCTTACGGAAAACGCGAAAATGCTGAAAGATGACTATAACGAGGTCACAAAGGAGATCAGTGAAATTTACTACAAAGGCTTTGCCGAGGAAGAGATTCGGCAGTTTGAAGCTTATCTTCGGCGAATCCTTGTAAATGTGGAGGAACGAATGTAGTATGTACGTTTGCATCAAAGACCAGATACAGAATATGAACCTGGTAATCGGCTGCACGGTGGGCTGCTCCTACTGCTACGCCCGGAACAACGTGCGGCGGTATCACATGATTGACGACTTCTCAAAGCCGGAGTTTTTTCCGGGCAAGCTGCGGCTGATGGAAAAAGAAAGGCCGCAGAATTTCCTGCTGACCGGCATGAGCGACCTTGCAGGATGGAAAGCGGAATGGCAGGAGCAGGTATTCGCGAAGATGGGAGAAAATCCCCAGCACCAGTTTCTGTTCCTGTCAAAACGTCCCGACCTGCTGGACATCGACACCGACCTTGAAAACGCCTGGTTCGGTGTGACGGTCACAAGGCGGTCGGAGCTATGGCGGATTGACGCGCTCCGGAAAAATGTGCGGGCAAAGCATTACCATGTGACCTTTGAGCCGCTGTTCGACGATCCGGGCGAGGTGGATTTCAGCGGTATCGATTGGGTGGTGATTGGCACCATGACCGGCCCAATGAGCCGGAAAGTCCGAACATCACCGGAATGGGTGTATTCTTTGACGGAGCAGGCTCACGCCCAGAGCGCCCGTGTGTTTTGGAAAGAGGATCTTGCCCCTATTATGGGTGAGCAGGGTGTCGTACAGGAATTGCCCGACGCTTACAACAAAGTTCTGGAGGAACAGAGGAAATGGCGCAGATAAGTAAAAGAGGCGTTTTGATCGCCGATATTGAGACGAAAAACATCATGACGAAATCCAGTCTCCCGGTGGGCGGCTACTCCGTCAACCCTTACGTGGGCTGTACCCACGCCTGCAAATACTGCTATGCCTCGTTTATGAAACGCTTTACCGGGCATACGGAGGAATGGGGAACTTTCCTTGATGTGAAGCACTGGCCGGAGATTAAAAATCCGAAGAAGTATGCCGGGCAGCGGGTAGTGATCGGCTCGGTGACCGACGGCTACAACCCGCAGGAGGAAATTTTCTGCGCTACCCGCAAGATTCTTGAACAGCTTCGCGGCAGCGGAGCGGACATCCTGATCTGCACAAAATCCGATCTTGTCCTGCGGGATATCGATCTTTTGAAAGAGCTGGGACAGGTGACGGTGTCCTGGTCGATTAATACGCTGGATGAGAACTTTAAGAATGACATGGATAACGCTGTCAGTATTGAGCGGCGTATTGCCGCCATGAAACGGGTCTATGACGCCGGTATCCGCACTGTCTGCTTTGTGTCCCCTGTTTTTCCGGGAATCACGGATTTTGAGGCGATTTTTGAGCGGGTCAAGAATCAGTGCGACCTGTTCTGGCTGGAAAATCTGAATCTTCGCGGCGGGTTCAAAAAGACGATTATGGACTATATTGCGGAAAAATATCCGGGCCTCGTGTCGCTTTATGATGAAATTTACAACAGGCACGACCGCAGCTATTTTGAGACGCTGGAAAAGAAAGCGGAAGAAATGGCGAAGAAATACGACTGTCCTTTTGTGGATAATGAAATGCCATACGGACGTGTTCCGCAGGGGCATCCTGTTATTGTAGATTATTTCTATCACGAGGAAATCCGGGGTTCTGAGAACACCGGCAGACGGAGACCTGGCACCTGAACCGGTCTGTTTTTTCTTGACGGGGAAAGAATAGGGGATTATAATAAAATAGATAAAAGTAATAAAAATAGATAAAAACAATAAGAATAGATAAAAATGATAAGGAGGAAAAATGAGAGACACGGTATTTGTCCCGTCTTTTGGAAACCGTCCGAGCGTTTTGGTTGGCAGAAGCGAGATTCTCGTCGGTTTTGAGGAATCGATACAAAGTTTTCCAGGCAGCAGGGAAAGGGCTCTTCTCATTCTTGGGCAAAGGGGATATGGAAAGACGGTTCTGTTGCTTGAGTTTGCGGAGATAGCGAAAAGAAAAGGTTTTATCGTCACTTCTCCGACCGTCGTCTCAAAGGATATGCCGTCTCGTATTCTGGAGAAACTGTCTGCTGAGGGGGAACGGTATATCACAAAGGCGAGACCGCGGATAACGGGCGGAAGCATCAGCATTCTGGGATCCGGCGCGGGTATTGATTTACAGGGATTGGAACAGCCCAGGAAAAGCTTTGCGTGGGAACTTTCAAGCATGTGCGGGGACTTGAACAGAAGCGGTAAGCCCGTACTCATCCTAATTGACGAGGTGCAGGCGAATCATGACAGTCTCCGTCAGCTGATTGTGGCATATCAGGAAATGGTGGGGGAAGGAAGAGATGTGGCGATTGTATTTGCGGGACTGCCGGCGGCGATTTCTTCCGTGCTGAATGACCATGTTCTGACTTTTCTGAATCGCGCGGCCAAGATCGTTTTACCGAAACTTCGGTTTGGCGACGTGGAACTGTATTACAGGAGAGCTTTTTCTGGTCTTGGAATCTATCTTTCAGATGAAGCTATTGGGACTGCGGCAGGAGAAGCACAGGGGTCGCCATACCTCATGCAGCTGATCGGTCATTACCTGGTTATGGCCGCGGATGAAGATGGACGCATGGATGATTCATTGTATGCGGCGGCCCTGGAAAGGGCCAGGGAAGATTTCATAAACGATATCTGCCAGACAACGATCGCCCCGCTTTCGGAAAAAGACGTGGATTTCCTTGGCGCGATGGCGCAGGATGAGGACTTCAGCGAGATGTCTGGGATCATTTCCCGCCTGAACTGGACGGATTCCGCGGCGCAGACCTATAAGAGGCGCCTGATTCGGGCGGGAGTGATCGAACAGAAAAGAAGGGGAGCCGTTCAGTTCGCGGTCCCCTATCTGCGGGATTATCTGAAGCGGCAGATTATCTGAGGCAGCAGACGAATGTTTGAGATTGTAATTTATTCGTATTGTGTATTATAATAGAAGAAATTACGAGAAAGACAAGGGATATGTCGGACTGACAGGAGTAACATTGTATGAACAAAAAAGGCAACAGTCTGCTGGAAACAAGGCGAAGAAACCGTGTATTGATTAAGAATATGATTTTCCGCACGGAGAACGCGACAAGAACAGGAATTGCGGATGCGCTGGGACTGACCCTGCCCACGATTACCACAAGCGTCAACGAGATGCTTTACGAGGGGATTCTGGAGGAGGTGCCCATTGCAGGCAACAACCTGGTGAACGCCATGGGGCGCAGGCCTACATCCATCGCTTTTCGGGCGAATACCGCTTACGCCATAGGAGTGGAACTGGGACCTTACGCGACAAGCGCCGTCCTGATGAACATGAAGGGAAATATTGTGGCATCCTCGGAAGAAGAGCCGGCCGCCGAAAACTATGATCATATGCTTCAGAAGATTGCCGGACAGATACAGAAGCTGATTGGATTTGCGGATGAAAAGCACTTTCTGGGGGTCGGCATCGGATTGCCTGGTTTTATCGACTGGGAAAGCGGAGTGATCAGAAGTAATCCGAGACAAAAATGGGTGGGAAAAAATCTGGCCGAAGATCTCCAGAACCGGTTAAATGTTCCGGTTATCATTGACAACAATGTGCGGATACGGGCTATCGGATATGAGATGAGTTCCCGGACGGTAAAACCGGACACGTTCGCGTACCTGTTTGTCTCGAAGGGAGTCGCGTGTCCCCTTATGGTGAAGGATGATATCGTGTCCGGCTGCACGTCGGGGGCCGGCGAACTTGGCCGAACGATTATTTATGTAAATGAAGATGGGAATACGCAGAAGAAGATCGTGGATGATGTGGGAAGCGAGAGGGCTATCTTTGAGAAATGTCAGGAGCGGCTGCTTGGCGGCGGAGCGGATATCCTTAGGTCGGAACTGGAAAAGAAGGGCCGTCTCACCATACAGGATATTCTGAATGCCCAGCGCCGCGGGGACCGGGACGTGAATGAGGTCATGAATGAGGCGACCGGTTATCTGGGCGTTGCCCTGGCCAATGTGGTGAACCTGATCAATCCCGGATTTGTGGTGGTAGACGGATATATTATGAAGGAAAAAGCCAATCGGGACATGCTTCTGCGGGCGGCCAAGGCAAACTTTTTCGGCCTGAATGAAGAGGAGGTCCAGATTTATTTTCAGCCTTTCGATCCCTGCTGGGGAGCAAAGAGCGCGGCCTATTTTGTCATAAGCAGGCTGTTTTTGGAATGCTGAGGAAGAAACTGAGAGAGGGAGAAGCTGAGAGAGAAAGAAGTTGAGAACTGTTATGGAGAACTATGCGGGTTTTGGTTAATCTGCATAGTTTTTTACAGCTTTTTTGGTATATGTGCATATTGCATAACGAAAAGAGTTTGTATATAATCAGTTTATTAAAAGTTTTAAGAATATCAAGACAGAAAGGAGATGAAAATTACAATTACAACATAATAGGTATTTTTTTAATAATCAATTTATTAAAAGTTTTAATTAATTAGGAGGAGAGAATATGAGTAAACAGGTGAAAAGAAAAGAAGCAAGCGAATTGCAGTATTGGCTGTACAGCGTAGGAAATTTCCCCAATAACATTATTTTCATGATGGTGGGAACCTACATTACATACTTTTACACCAATATTTTGCAGATTCCGGCCGTTATGGCAGGCACGATCTTTATGGTAGCTCGTCTGGTGGATGCGGTGACAGACCCTCTGATGGGGATGATCGTAGACCGGACCAATACCAAAATGGGAAAATACAGACCCTATATCATCGCGGGCGCTCCGTTTTTGAGTATTATGTTTATTCTGCTGTTTTCATCGCCGAATATTCCTCAGTCGGGGAAAATTGCCTATGCTTTTGTGACCTATATTATTTATTCGCTGGCGTGGACGATCGTGCAGATTCCCCAGCTGGCGCTGCCGGCCATTCTGACCAACGACCTTGCCAAGCGTACCAGGATCCAGGCGATTTTCCAGGCCTTCGGCTCTGTGGCGTCTCTGGTGGTTTCCGCATGGGCGCTTCCCATTCTGAAAGCTCTGGGCGGACAGGAGAACGCAGGCGCATGGCTGAAATTCACCATTATCTTCGGCGTTATTTCCGCAATCCTTTTCATTCTGTCGGCTATGTCGGTTAATGATGTGGATGTCTACGATCCGGATATGAAAGTGAAAGAACGGCAGAAAACATCTCTGAAAGAGACATTCTCCGTTATTACGAAAAACAGGGCGCTTCTGTGCGTGCTGATCGCTTACGGAACCGACATGTTTGCCTATCAGATTTCCAACTCGCTGCGTATCTATTTCTTCCAGTACAATATGAACGGCAGGGAGGACCTGATCACCTACATCGGATACGCGTCCACAATCGTCGGATTCGCTCTTGTCCTGTTCATTCAGCCTATGGTAAAGAGAACCGGCAAAAGGATGGGCATCATCGCCGTGGAAGCGCTTGCTGTCCTGTTCACGCTGCCCATGCTGATTACCGGCATGACCGGAGCATACGCGGTATCGGCGGTTATGTTTACCTACATCGCGATCACCTTTACCTGGACGATCAACAATATGCTGAGCCGCGCGGCGGTTCTGGACTCTGCCAACTACGCCCAGATCACCACAGGAGTCAACGGCACGGCTCTGGTCAATTCGACCTTTACCTTCGTCAACAAATGCTGCCAGGCGTTTTCCATGTTCTTCGGCGGAGCGATTCTGACGGCGACAGGATACAGCGCCACATTGGAGCAGCAGACTCCTCAATGCCTGAAATCCATTCTGCTGCTGTGCACCGTCGGACCGATCCTGGGATATGTGGCTTCCATCATCGCCATGTATTTTTATCCGCTGTCCAGACAGGGTGAAGTGGAGATGCAGAAGACTCTGGACAAGGCGGTTGGTCTGGTGACGGATAATGAGCTGACCATCTGATTTTGAGACTGGAAAATATGGGGTGAAATCATGCTGAATTTTGTGATTCATAAAAGAACAGAACAGACAGAGCAGGATTATAAAGAACTGCTTCGGCAGAATACAGGGATACTGGCCGCCGCCCAGGCAGGCGAAGCGCGGTATGCGGACAGTCAGGGATGGCTGGACACAGAGGAATGGGCCGGAGAAAGGAAAGTCGCCTTCCTGGAAAAGCTGGCGGAGGATATACGGCGGAACGCGGATGCCTTTGTGCTGATCGGCGTCGGAGGCTCCAATAACGCTGCCCGTTCCGTGATTGAGGCTCTGCGGCTGCCCGGTACGCCTGAGATTATATACGCAGGCAATACATTGTCCCCTAACGCTTTGAACCGGATGCTGAAACAGCTGGATGGGAAATCCGTTTACATTGACTGTATCGCCAAGAACTTTGAAACGCTGGAGCCGGGAGCGTCTTTTCGGATTCTGCGGAACTATTTGCATAAGAGGTATGGAAACCGGGCGGCGGAGCGCGTCATTGCCACGGGAACGGCAGGAAGTTCCCTGGAAACGCTGTGCCGGGAGAACGGGTATACATTCCTGGAATTCCCTCATGATATAGGCGGCCGCTATACGGCCATATCCAATGTAGGCCTGCTTCCCATGGCTGTGGCGGGAATCGACATCCGAGAACTGGTTCGCGGAGCCGCCGACATGCAGAAGCGTCTGCATGAAGGGCCGGCCGAAGAAAATATCGCCTATCAGTACGCCTGCCTGCGCAACGCTCTCTGCAGACGGGGGTACCGCCTGGAAATGCTTTCCAGTTTTGAACCCCAGTTCCGCTGGTTTTATAAGTGGTGGATTCAGCTGTTTGCGGAAAGCGAAGGTAAAGACAATAAGGGTCTCTTCCCGGTAGCAAGCGAGTATTCGGAAGAACTGCACTCCGTAGGCCAGTTTATTCAGGATGGTTCGCCCATCCTGTTTGAGACCTTTCTGGATGTGCAGGAGCGCCAGGATTCTCTGATCGTGGAGCCGGATGGCTTGAAGGATGGTTTTGATTATCTGAACGGAAAGGATTTCTGGTGCATTAACAAGGCCGCGTACAAAGCGACGCTGGCGGCTCACAGCGAGAAGCTGCCCTGCCTGACCCTTGAGGTGGGCGCTGTCGATGCTTATCATTTCGGCCAGCTGTTTTACTTTTTCCAGTTTGCCTGTTATCTTTCCGGCAGGATTTTGGGGGTGAATCCTTTTGATCAGCCGGGAGTGGAGGCGTATAAGAAATGGATGTTTGAAGCCCTGGGTAAACAGGGCGGAAGAGAAGAATGAGAAGGGAGATTGCGCATGGAGATTTATAAAGATTCAAACAGACCGGTAGAAGAGAGAGTCGAGGATTTGCTTTCCCGAATGACGCTGGAGGAAAAAGCCGCTCAGCTCTGCGGCGATCTTCCCTTTGAACTGGCGAAATCACCGGACACGCTGGAGGAGACGCTGAAAGAAAAATATCCCAACGGCCACGGCCGTTTTACCCAGTATTCCGTCGTGGGGCTTGCGGATCCTCTGAAGATCGCCGAATTTACCAACCGGGTGCAGAGATATTTCGTGGAACAGACCAGGCTGGGGATTCCTGTCGCGCTTCAGTCGGAAAATCTGTGCGGCTATCCGTCTATGGGCGGCACGCTCTTTCCGGCTCAGGTCAACGTGGGATGCACGTGGGAGCCGGAGCTGACAAAGGCCATGAGCGCCGTTATCGGACAGGAGTCCAAGGCGGTGGGCATCAATTCCGCCATGAGCCCGGTCATCGATGTGGCGCGGGATCCGAGGTGGGGCCGCACTTATGAGACATATGGCGAAGACCCTTATCTGATCAGCCAGATGGGGATTCACTATATCCAGGGCATGCAGGGCAATAAGACAGACGGCGTGGCATGTATCGCCAAACATTTTCTGGGCTATTCCGAGACGCAGGGAGGATTGAATACGGCTACGACCCGTCTGACCAGCCGTGAGCTGTATGAAGTCTTCGCCACGCCCTTTGAGGCGGCGATGCGGGAGGCAGACGTAAGCTCCGTGATGGCCAATTACGCGGAGATTGACGGCATGTGCGTGGTAGCCAACCGGGCCATTGCCCATGACCTGCTTCGGGATACGATGAAGTTCGAGGGGATACTGACCTCCGATGGGGCCGGAATCTTGAAAACCCTGACTGATTTCAAGACGGCTGAGACCTATGAAGAGGCCGGATATCTGGCCAAGAAAGCCGGAACCGATACGGAGATCCCGGTGGGGGCGGCGTTCGCCCAGCTGCCTAAATATGTGCGCTCCGGCCAGTTAGATGAAGCGGTTCTGGATGAGTCCGTGCGGCGTGTGCTGAAGGTAAAATTTGAGTACGGATTGTTTGAGAATCCTTACGTGGATGTGGAAAAAGTGAAGGAAGCCATGTCCAATGAGAAGAAGAAGGCGCTGGCGGAAGAGATTGCGGCCAAATCCTTGGTGCTTCTCAAAAATGACGGGGTTCTGCCTCTCAGGAAGGGCGTCAGACTGGCGGTGATCGGTCCCCACGCCGACAGCCTGCGGTATCCGGTAAGCGGGTATACATTCCCGGCCTATGTGGAAATGCTGACCGCAGGAGCCGAAGGAGAGGCCGTATCCATCGGCGGTATGGCGGATGAGGCGAAAAAGGCAAAAGAGGACAATACCGTGAACAATCCCTTTGCAGCCTTTTTCAGTGCTCTGACAGAGGAAGACAAGGTGAAGATCGGCGACATGAACACCGTGCTGCGCGCCATGGGCGCCGTCTCTCTGAAGGACGTTCTGGCGGAGCGGTTTGAGGTTCATTACGCCAAAGGCTGCGATATTATCGGGGCGGATGAGTCCGGATTTGAAGAGGCGGTGGAAGCCACGAAGCAGAGCGATGTGATCATCTTCGCCTGCGGCGGCAATTCCGGATGGGTCAATGTAACCGGAGGCGAAGGAAAAGACCGGTGCCGGCTGGATTTGCCGGGGGTACAGCAGAAGCTTCTGGAAACGCTGTATGCCACAGGCAAACAGATAGTGATGGTCTTATACGGTCCAGGCATTTTCGCGACTCCGTGGGCCTGTGAACATGCGGACGCCATGATTGAGGCGTTCATGCCCGGGCCTTCCGCCGGAAAAGTGGTTGCGGACGTTCTGGACGGAACCGCCAATCCGGGAGGCAAGATGACCATGACCGTACCCCGCAGCGTGGGTCAGGTTCCCGTCACCTACAATCACAGAACGGGAAGCGGATACAGCGGAGCGGGCGGCGGTACTGCCAGCGTGATATTCAGCGGCGGATATGTGGATGAAAGCAATCAGCCTCTGTTCTGCTTCGGACATGGCCTCAGCTACACGACGTTTGAACTTTCGGATTTCCACATTGCGGAGACGTCGGTTCCGACCAGCGGGAAGATCGTGGTATCCTGCAAAGTGAAGAATACGGGAGACCGCGCGGGCGATGAGACCGTACAGCTTTATTATCATACGAAGAAAGCGCATGTGGTGCGCCCGGTAAAACAGCTGGCGGGATTTAAGAGGATCACTCTGGCGCCGGGAGAAGAAAAAGAGGTCGTCTTTACGTTGGATACGGCCCAGCTGGGATACTATAACGAGGATATGGAGTTTGTGGTTGAGCCGACGCGTATGGATGTTATGATCGGCACCAGCGCCCATGGTATCCGGTTCTGTGAGGAAGTTGCCTTAACAGGCGGCAAAGTAAACGTCATGGGACGGCGCGCCTATACATGCGGAGTTACTGTAAATTAAACTGTCTGTACAGAGAGGGGCGGCAGAATGGGGAAAGACAGTATTTTGATCGTACATGGAGGCGGGCCCACAGCGGTCATCAACGCCTCCCTGTACGGGGCGGTAAAGGAAGCGAAGGAGAGCGGACAGCTGGAACACATTTACGGGGCCCGGAATGGAACCGGCGGCCTCCTGCGGGAGGATCTGATCGAACTGGGAACGGTTCCGGATGAGAAGCTGGCGCTGCTTCTCAAGACGCCGGGAAGCGCCATAGGGACCTCAAGAGACCAGCTGGAACAGGAAGAATATGAACGCATGGCAGGGATTCTGGAAAAATACGGCATCCGTTACGTGCTGTTCAACGGGGGCAACGGGACCATGGATACCTGCGGGAAGCTGTTTCGGGCCTGCCGGAAGACGGGGACGGACGTGCGGATTATGGGGATTCCGAAAACGATGGATAACGACATCGCCGTTACCGACCATAGTCCGGGTTTCGGCAGCGCAGCCCGGTTTATTGCCCAGAGCACAAAGGAACTTTGCGCGGATGTCAGAGGGCTTCCCATCCATGTGGTAGTCCTGGAAGCCTCCGGCAGAAACGCCGGATGGATCACGGCAGCCGCCGCGCTGGCAGAAGACGGGGACGGATACGGACCGGATCTCATCTATCTGCCGGAACGGCCGTTTGATGAGGACCGGTTTATTGAAGATGTAGAAAGGCTTCTGAAGAAAAAAACGGGAATCGTAGTGGTAGCCAGTGAAGGTCTGAAAGATAAGACAGGCAAGCCGGTTGTAGAACCCATTTTTCAGGTGGGACGCTCCACTTATTTCGGGGATGTAAGCTCGCATCTTGCCAATCTGGTCATCCGACGGCTGGGGTATAAGGCGAGAGGAGAAAAGCCAGGCCTGCTGGGGAGAGCCTCCATGTCTCTGGTCAGCCGGGTTGACTGCAGGGAAGCGGAACTGGCGGGGCGTCTGGCCTGCCGCGCGGCCCTGGGAGGAGAAAGCGGAAAGATGGTGGCGTTTCGCCGGATTTCCAGCTCACCCTATGAAATGGAACCATTTCTGGCGGATATTGACGAGGTAATGCTTCACGAGCGCACAATGCCGGAAGAGTTTATCAATGAGACTGGAAACGGCGTTACGGAACGCTTTAAAGAATGGTGCAGGCCGCTTCTGGGAGGAGAACTTGATCCTATGATTTCATTTAATTAATTGCTGAGAAAAAAGGAGATGAGCCATTATGCTGGTACCGATGAGAGTGATTCTTGAGGCGGCGGACAAATATGATTACGCCCAAGGCGCGTTCAATGTCAACGCCGTGTGTCAGGCGGAGGCGGTCATTAATGTTCACGAAATGTTTCGCAGTCCTGCAATCCTGCAGGGGGCGGATCTGGCGAACGGATTTATGGGCGGCCGCGGAGATTTTATGAACGCTACGCTGGAAGACAAAAAAGCAGGAGCGAAAAATATCGCCGCGGCCGTAAAAAAGTACGGAACGGACAGTCCGATTCCCATCGCGCTCCACCTGGATCACGGCAAGAACCTGGATTCCTGTATCGCGGCTGTGGAGGGCGGCTATACAAGCGTCATGATCGACGGCAGTTCCCTGCCTTTTGAGGAGAATGTGGAACTGACCAGAGAGGTGGTGAAGTACGCCCATGCCCGGGGCGTGACGGTAGAGGGGGAACTGGGGGTTCTGGCCGGAGTGGAAGATCATGTGTTTTCGGCGGACAGCACCTATACCAATCCGCTGCGCGCCATTGATTTTTTCCGGAAAACAAAGGTCGATGCCCTGGCGATCAGCTATGGGACCATGCATGGAGCCAACAAAGGAAAGAACGCGGTAATCCGAAAGGAAATTGCGGTCGCGATCAAAGAGTGTATGCGTCATGAGGGAATCGAAGGGTATCTGGTAAGCCACGGCTCATCCACGGTTCCCCGGTACATTGTAGAAGAGATTAACGCCCTGGGCGGAGATCTGAAAAACGCTTACGGAATTGACATAAACCAGCTGATAGAAGCCGCCCACGCTGGCATTAACAAGATTAACGTGGATACGGATATCCGTCTGGCTGTGACGAGAAATATGAAAGAATTGTTCGCAAAGGAAGAGAAGCTTCGCGGAAGCGCCTCGATTGGGGCAATCTATGAATTGCTGGAAAAGAATCCCTCCGCTTTTGACCCCAGGGTATTCCTTACGCCAATCATGGATACGGTTATGTATGGAAACGTTCCGGACGACGACGTGGCCAGAATCTGCAAATGCATTGAGGACGGCGTAAAAGAAGTGGTCGGAACGCTGATCGTGAAGTTCGGAAGCTATGGGAAGGCTCCCAGAGTGGAACTGGCGACGCTGGAGCAGATGGCGGAACAATATAAAAAGGCAGGGATTTAAATGAAACATATTTATCTGAATTTAAAACGATTTGACGTGCCGGCGGAACTGGGCGGCGTGAACCGGCTGGCGCCTCCAGAGAAATGGGCCGCGTATATTGTGCAGAACACTCAGGAGGGACTGAGGCAGTATGATTCGGCGGAGGTAGAATTCGGAATGTATTTTCCGGAGGCTTATCTGCTTCAGGCGGCTGCCGCCAGGACAAAGGACAGTCCTGTCCGGATTGGCTGCCAGGGAGTATATCGCGGGGATACAGCGGCTGGCGGCAATTTCGGCGCTTTTACCACTAACAGGCCGGCGGCCGCTATGGCGGCGATCGGGTGCGAGACTGTCATAATCGGTCATTGTGAAGAACGCAGTGATAAGGCTGGAATTCTGGCAGAGGCCGGCGTGACAGACACGAAGGCCGTGAACCGGCTTTTGAATCAGGAGATCCGCTGCGCGGCGGCAAGAGGCATGCAGGTGCTTTACTGTATCGGTGAGAAAAGCGAAGAGCAGGAGCGCTGGCAGGAGGTGCTGGGGGAACAGCTGGAGATTGGACTGAAAGATGCAGACAAAGCAAAGATAGTCATCGCCTACGAACCGGTCTGGTCCATCGGTCCTGGAAAGACGCCGGCCGGGAAGGAGTATATCACGAAAATAGCCAGGTTTGTGAAAGAGCAGACGGGCGGTATGGATATCGTATACGGAGGCGGCCTGAAACAGGATAACGCCGCCATGCTGGCGTCCATCCATGAGATAGATGGAGGGCTGATCGCCCTGACGAGGTTTCAGGGGGAGATTGGATTTTATCCGGAAGAGTATCTGGATATTATCCGGATTTATATGGACTGTGAAAGGAGACACGCATCATGAAAATCGAATTTGAATATGGACATGGAACCATGGCCGCCCAGCTGCCGGATAATACGGACATCTTTATTCCGGGAGAGACGGTGAAGGATCCTGAGCATATCCCCGAGGAACAACTGGAATTCGCGTATCTGGAAAGCCTGGCGAATCCCATCGGCATGCCAACGCTGACGGAGCTGGCTCATAAGGGGAGTACGGTCACAATCGTCGTGCCGGACCGGGTTAAGGGCGGGGAGCAGGCGACCAGCCACAGGAAGCTGAGCATCAAATATATCCTGAAGGAGTTGTACCGGGCAGGAGTCGAGAAAAAGGACATTCTGTTTATCATATCCAATGGCCTGCATCCGAGAAGCAGGGAGTCTGACGCGAAGGCAATCTTTGGCGAAGAACTGTTTAACGAATTCTGGCATTCCGGGCAGGTCATCAGCCATGACAGCGAGGATGCGGAGCATATGGTTGCTCTGGGAAATACCTGGCGGGGCGACCCGGTTTACATGAACAAATATGTGTACGACTGCGATATTCCCATTCTGATTGGCCATGTGCAGGGAAATCCCTACGGCGGTTATTCCGGCGGCTACAAACACAGCGCTACGGGAATTACCAACTGGAGATGTATTGCCAGCCACCATGTTCCCTCTGTGATGCACCGGGATGATTTCACTCCTGTAAACGGCGGCAGCCTGATGAGGAATAAATTTGATGAAATCAGCATGCTGATGGAAGAAAAGATGGGACATCCGTTTTTCTGCTGCGACGCTGTGCTGGACAGCCAGTCCAGACAGATTGCCATATTCTCCGGATACGCCAAGGAGATGATGCCGATCAGCTGGAAAGTGGCGGATCAGAGAACCTACGTACACTGGGCAGAGAAAAAGTATGACGTGCTGGTATTTGGAATGCCGCAGAAGTTTCATTACGGAGACGGCATGGGTACAAACCCGATTATGATGATGCAGGCGCTAAGCGCCCAGGTGCTGCGGTTTAAGAGGGTCATGAGCGATAACTGCGTGATTATCTGCTCTTCCGCGTGCAACGGATATTTTCATGACGAACTCTGGCCTTATCTGCGCGAATTGTATGAGCTGTTTCAGCATGACCACATGAATACACTGCCGGATATGAACCGTCTGGGAGAATATTTTGCCACAAACGAGGAATATATCCGGAAATACCGTTTTGCTAACGCGTTTCATCCCTTCCATGGTTTTTCCATGATGTCCTGCGGGCATATCGCGGAGATGAATACCAGCGCTATCTATATCGTCGGCGCGGAGGAACCTGGATACGCCAGGGGAATGGGCCTGAAGACCAGAGCGACCTTTGAAGAGGCTCTGGAGGACGCCAAGAAAAAATATGTGGGGAAAGAACCGAATATTCTTGCCCTGCCGATGACATTTAAGAAGGCAGCGGTGCATTTGTGCATGAAGGATCCGAAGGAAGACTGTATGGACGCTTATGGAAACAGACCGTAAGCGGATGCAGCCGGACGATAATTGATGAATGCGGCTGTTTCAGAATCGCCGCGGTGAATTTTGAAGGTTCACTGTGATAATTCTGCGACAGCCGCATTTTTACGTGAAATGAATTTGTTCCGATGTTCCCCTTTATATAGTTGCCAGGATATAGTACGCCACCTCGAACACGCCGCACAGCACCATTACCAGAATGGGATTTAATTTGACCTTGCGCAGCAGGACAACGGCAATGACAAAATAGCACACCATCCGGATGGATATGTTGCTCAGGGCCAGGGAGATGGTGCCGTTTAAGAAGAAGGCGGAGATCAGGATGGTCAGGCCAGCCTTGGCGATCATGGCCACTACGGCGGGCCGAAGAGACGCCAGTGTATTCTGAAGCAGGGCCAGATTCCGGTAGCGGGTGTAGACCCAGGCCAGCAATGTGACGAAGATGCAGGAGGGCAGGATACAGCCCACAGTGGCCGACAGGGCGCCCAGGGGTCCGGCTACCTGTGTTCCTACGAAAGTAGCGGCGTTGATGGCGATGGGACCGGGGGTCATCTCTGCGATGGTCACCAGGTCGGTGAAGGTATCCATGGTCAGCCAGTGGTTTAAAGTAATGACCTGCTCCTGGATCAGAGGCATGGCGGCGTAACCGCCGCCGAAGCTGAAGGCGCCGATCTGGAGAAAGCTTAGGAATAATTTCAGGTAAATCATGAACGGTCACCTGCCTTTCCGGAAGGTTTTTCGCTGGAAAAAGCGTTTGTCTTCCCAGCTGATTTTTCCTGGTCGGAAATTCTCGTTTCTCCGGCAAATTCTTCCTTAACAGTGTTTTCTGCCTTGATCGCGGATTTTCCAGTGATAATTGACCGGATCATGCCGAACAGCGCTACGGCGATGATAATGAAGATCACGTTGACCCCACCGAAATAGCTGGCGCAGAAGCTGAGGAACATAATGACGATGTTGATATAATCTTTGGTTTTCACCACATTTCTTCCCATATCCCAGACTACTGAGGCGATGACGGCTCCTACGCCGGCGCGCATGCCGCTTAACATGGCGGCGATATAGGGATTGGTGCTGAAGGCCACGTAGCACATGGACACCAGGGACAGAATGACCATGGGCGGGATGACGGCTCCCAGGACGGATAACAGCACGCCGGGGATTCCCGCCAGCTTGTAGCCCACCACGATAGCCCCGTTGACGGCGATGGCCCCGGGGGACGACTGGGCGATGGCCACCAGATCCAGCATCTCCTCCTCATCGATCCAGTGGTACTGATCCACGAATTTGTCCTTCAGAAGGGTTACGATCACGTAACCGCCGCCGAAGGTGAAGGCGCTTAAGTATAAGGTGGAAGTGAACAGCTTTAGAAGCACGTTGTTTTTCTTGTTTTCCATAATAGAGATTCCTCCTGCTTCATACAGTATAACCCCCTTTGACATATAAATCAAATAGTATTATGATATCAATATACATAATAAAAACAATATGATAAATGGCCGCAATCAATGGCCGCAAAGAAGCTGGCGGCAAGTGTAGCGCGCAAAGCGGCAAGATGTAGCACGCGAAGCGGCAGGCGGCGCCGCGCCGTTCAGTAAAGTATCGGTAGCCAGAGGCGCCGCGCCGGATAGCCGGCGTCCGAGGAAGGAGCAGTCATGACCATTCGCCACCTGAAGATATTTATCGAAGTCTATAAGGAGATGAGCGTCACAAAGGCAGCGGAAAAATTACATCTGGCGCAGCCCAGCGTCAGTCTGGCGATCCGGGAGCTGGAAGAAGCTTACCGGGTACGGTTGTTCGACCGGATTAACCGCAGATTGTACGTGACGGAGAATGGAAAGCTGTTCTTCGATTACGCTGTCCATATTGTCAGCTCCTTTGACCAGATGGAGAGTGTTATGACTTCGGCCCGGGGAATCGGCAGTATTCACATTGGCTCCAGTATCACCATCGCCAGCTATCTGATTCCGGATGCGGTAAGGCGCTTCGGTCAGGTCTGCCCGGAGTGCCAGGTGTCTGTCACTGTGGAGAATTCCCATCGGATCATTCAGAAGGTTCTGAAAAATGAGCTGGATTTCGGCGTAGTGGAAGATAAGTCCGGGTACGAACAGCTGGAAGAGCGGCCTTTTATGGAGGACAAACTGTATTTTGTCTGCGGAAGCGGCCATCCGCTGGCGGGGCGGGAGACGGTCACCTTAGAAGAAATCTGCCGGTACCCCTTTTTCATGAGAGAGCCGGGCAGCGCCGCCAGGGAAATCACGGATCATCTGATGAAGAGCCGGCAGATGAAATACCATATCCTATGGGAGAGCGTCAGCAATCAGGTTCTCCTTCACGGCGTGGAAAAGCTTCCCGGTATTACCGTCGTGTCCGGAAGGGTGCTGGAAAAAGAGCAGGAAGCGGACCGGATCCGGATTCTGCCTTTTCACCCGGAGGCGTTCTGCCGGCAGTTTATGATCGTGTACCACCGGCAGAAATTCATCAGCCGGACCATGGCGGAGCTGATGCAGGTTATAGAAGAATCAGGCAGCAGGCCGGGCGGACACGCAGACGCGTCCGCCCGGCCGCTGCGGCAATGAATCCGCTAAAAAGTCTCCTTTGTCAGAACTTCGCCCTATTGGTTCAGCTGGGCTATCTTTTTCTCAATCTCCTCCAGACTGGCGGCGCCGAACATGGCCAGGCTGCGCAGGGGCATATCGTTGAACATGGCCAGCATCATCCGGCCCATATCATCCTCCGCGTCGTATGCGGCGGCGTTGGCCTGAATGAGGTCGCCGAATATTGCTTTCGCGTTCTCATCGGACATAATTTCCCTTACAGAAGAATTTACGGTCCATTTCTGCCTGGGTTTGGTCAGGGGCAGTTCTCCGTCAAAGAGGGAGGCAAACTGCTCGCGGCTGGCGGCAAATTTTTCGTCTTTTATAACATCTTCAGGATGATAGCCGGGGATATTCTCCGGCCGGATTCCGGATACGGTCACTTCCCGGCACAAGGGCAGATCCCGGCTGGAAGCGCCTGCGTAAATCTCATAGCTGCCGTCTTCGATAGCCCAGTCCCGGCGGCGGACGTCATAGTAGGAGAAGCTGCGCGCGTCCAGAGGAATCTCCACTGTCCTGGTTTCTCCCGGTTTCAGTTCTGTCTTGGCAAATCCCCGCAGCTCCCGGGGCGCTCTCATAATGACGGAATCTTTTTTGCCCACATAGACCTGCACCACTTCGCTTCCGGTGCGGTTTCCAGTGTTGGTGACAGTCACCTTCACCCATCCGGACTGTTCTTTGTCGTCCCAGAAAACTTCCATGCCGTCATAGGAGAACGTGGTGTAAGACAGGCCGTAGCCGAAGGGATAGGCCACGTCTATGCCGGCCCAGTCGTAATAGCGGTAGCCCACCAGAATGCTTTCCCGGTATTCCGCGTCGATGCTGTCCGTGGCGAAATTGCCGTAGCTGGGATTATCTTCCAAACACAGCGGGAAAGTCTCCGCCAGACGGCCGGATGGATTGACCTTGCCGGTGAGCAGATCGGCGCATGCGCCGCCAGCCGCCTGGCCTCCCAGGTAAGTCAGGAGAATGCTTTCCACCTTGTCCCGCCAAGGCATCCTTACGGCGCTGCCGCACATCAGGACAACAGTTACATGGGAGTTAACCTGGCAGACTGCGTCGATCAGGGCGTTGTGACTGGCAGGCATATCCAGGGAGGTACGGTCAAAGCCTTCGCTTTCGTAATCGTCCGGCAGGCCGGCGATCACGATAACGCCGTCCCTGCCCTCCGCCAGCGCTTTTGCCTGGGTCCGAAGCTCTTCATCCTGGGAGGGATCCTCCAGGGAGTAGCCGGGCGCGTATTCGAAGCTTACGCCAGCCTTTTCCAGTTCCTCCAGAACCGAGTCCAAACGGGTCGGATTGATTTTGGAACTGCCGGCGCCCTGGTAACGGGGCGTTTCAGCGAAGGCGCCGACTACCGCGTAGGATTTGCCTCCGTCCAGGGGAAGCATTCCGCCGTTTTTCAGAAGGACGGCGGAAGCGGCAGCTTCCTTCCGTGCCTGCTGGTGGTGGGCGTCCACATCATAGTTTTGTTTTGTTACTTCGGCTGCCTTCAGAAGCAGGGTCAGCAGCCGCTCCGCGGCCTGATCCAGAACCGCTTCATCCAGCTGGCCGGATTTGACGGCCTCTATAATCTTTTTATCATTGGTATCGTTGGGGCCGGGCATCTCCAGTTCCAGCCCGGCAGCCAGCGCCTTTACCCGGTCGTTCATGGCGCCCCAGTCGGTCATGACCATGCCTTTAAAACCCCATTCCTTCCGAAGCACATCGTCCAGAAGCCAGGGATTTTCGCAGGAGTATACGTCGTTGACCCGGTTGTAGGAACACATGAGAGTCCAGGGCTGCGCCTGTTTTATCGCGTATTCAAAGGCGGGCAGGTAAATCTCCCGCAGGGCCCGCGGGTCAATGACGGAGTTGCTGATGAGCCGGGCCTTTTCCTGATTGTTGCCGGCATAGTGCTTCAGGGAAGTGCCGATGCCCTTGCTTTGGATACCCTTTATAAGAGCGGCGGACATCTGGCCGGCCAGGAACGGATCTTCGCTGAAGTATTCAAAGTTGCGTCCGCATAAAGGCGAACGCTTGATATTGGTGCCGGGGCCGAGAACTACGGCCACCTCTTCCTGAACCGCCTCTTCCCCGATGGCCTGGCCGGTCTGTTCCAGCAGCTGAGGATCCCAGCTGCTGGCAGCGGTGACGGCGGGAGGAAAGCAGGTGGCGGGAACGCTCTGGTTCAGTCCCAGGTGATCGGCCGCCCCGGCCTGCTTGCGCAGGCCGTGAGGGCCGTCAGTTACCATAACAGGGGCGACGCCAAGGCGTTCCACGCCCTTCATGTTCCAGAAATCCCTGCCGGAACACAGGGCAGCTTTTTCTTCCAGGGTCATCTGGCTGAGGATCTGTCTGATTTTTTCTTTCATATAATTCATTATCCTCCTGTTACTGTCTGGTGATTACTGTCTGACAATTACAGTCTGACAATTACTGTATCGAGGACGAGAAAAAGTCTTGCATGAATCACTCATTTTGAGTATACTAAAAATAGCAGGCAGTTTGATGAGGCAGGAGGTAACAGCGGATGGCGGAAAAAGATATGACTGAGAAAACGTTGGAAGCGTATAATGATGTTTTCGCGGACATCATCAACGTGCTTCTGTTTCATGGCGAGAGGCTTGTAAAGGAAGCGGATTTGGAAGATGAGACGCCCCGCTCCATGTATAAAGCGGATGGCAGGCTTCATGAGGAGGAACGGGACGTAGCCAAACGGTGGAAGGATTGCAACGTAAGGATAGCGCTGTTTGGAATTGAAAATCAGACGCATCCGGAACCCAATATGCCAGTCCGGGTGATCGGATATGACGGCGCCGCATACCGGGGCCAGCTTTTGCGGGATGGAGAAAAATCCGCAAAATGTTATCCAGTCGTGACAGTAGTGTTGTATTTTGGATATGATAAGCATTGGAATCAGCCGCTGACGCTGTATGACTGTTTTCATGTCCCGGAGGAACTAAGGTCCTATGTGAATGATTACAGGATCAACCTGTTTGAGATAGCGTGGCTTTCCGACGAGCAGCTGTCCATGTTTCAAAGCGACTTTAAATATGTGGCAGACTACTGTGTCCAGTTAAGAAAGAAGAATGACTATTCAGGGCCGTCGGAGACGGTTGCGGCCCCGAATAAGGATACGATAAACCATTATGACGAGGTATTTAAGCTGTTTACAGTGATGACCGGAGATACCCGCTTTGAGGAAGCGGCAGGCGAAGTAAGGGAAGAAGGAGGTCCGAGAACCGTGTGTGAGGTATTGGATAGGATTGAGGCGAGAGGCGAGGCGAGAGGTGAGGCAAGAGGAAGAGCGATAGGTGAGGCAAGAGGTGAGGCAAGAGGTGAAGCAAGAGGCCGGGAGAATACTCTGCTGGTTTCAGTCAAAAATCTTATGAGATCCACCAAATGGACAGCAGAACAGGCGATGGATGCTATGGGGATTTCAGCGGCAGAACAGAAGGAACTGAAAGCAAAATTGAATTTGTGATTGGATTTATAATCTGGCTGAGTGGGCAGAAGGTTCGTTTTTATACAAATGCTCTATGCGGGTGCGGCGGATAGAGAATACCTGGAGGTGGATTCTGTAAAGGATCTGCCTCTTATTTCTTGGAAACAAAACGCCAATTTCATATATAATTATTGGCATAATTCCATGATTTGGTTATAATGAAACATAAAGCGGTTCTGCACGTGTTGAACGATATGGACGCATGCCGTTAGAAAGAAAGGAGAAAACCATGGTTTTAGCGATTGCTTTGGCTCCATGCAAGGTTTGAGGATACTGCATGGAGCGAGAAGAGCCTGACAGCAGGCCCGTATCCTCAGACTTTGCGAATTTGATTCGACGAAATAATTCAAAGGAGCAAAGTCAAAATGAAAAATACATTAAAAGAACTGAATACCTTTCTGATTCTGTGGTCTACACAGTCGCTGTCGCAGCTGGGCAGCGCCATGACGAATTTCGCGCTGACCCTGTGGCTGTACGAAAAGACGGGCTCGGCGCTTAAGACGGCCCTTCTGTCCGTCTGCTCCTACACGCCCTATGTGCTGATGAGCATGTTTGCCGGAGCCCTCTCGGACCGCTGGGACAAGAAGAGAACCATGCTTGCCTGCGATACCTTCGCGGCGTGCTGCACGGTGACGGTACTGTTTCTGCTGAAAACGGATTCCCTGCGTCCGGTTCACATGTACATATTGAACGCGGTCAGCGGTCTGATGAATACGGTGCAGCAGCCTGCCGGCGAGGTGGCGATGACGCTGATCACGCCCAAAGCCCAGTATCAGCGGACCAGCGGTTTGAAGTCATTTTCCAATTCCCTTGTCACGATCCTGCATCCGCTTTTGGGGGCGGCGCTTTATGCGGCGGCGGGGATGGAAGGCGTAATCGGCGTGGATCTGGCAACCTTTGCCGTCGCTTTCGGGTCGCTTCTGTTTTTTGTACGCATTCCTTCCGTAAATGGGAAGGGAAAAGAAACTCCCAGGGAGGGACTTTTGGCCAGCGTGAAAGAAGGGCTTTTGTATCTTGACGATAACCGTCTGATCCTCTGGCTGATCCTGTTTCTGGCAGGGGTGAATTTTGCGGCCTCCGCCTTTGACGCGGCCCTGCCGCCCTATGTGCTTTCCCATGAAAACGGAGGGAGGGCGGTATTGGGGATTGTCACCTCCTGCGCGGGAATCGCCACATTGGCGGGAAGCCTTCTGGTGACCGTCTTGCCCGCGCCGAAGAACCGCGTCCGCGTCATCTGCCTGACGATGCTGTTCTCGCTGGGAACGGAGAATTTCATACTGGCCTTTTCCCGAAGGCCTGTGTGGTGGTGTATCGCCCAGGCCGCGGGCTGGTCTGTGGTTCCCATAATGAATGCCAATCTCGATGTAATTCTGCGCAGCACCATACCTGCGGAGATTCAGGGGAGGATCTATTCCTGCCGGAACACGCTGCAGTTTTTTACCATTCCGGTCGGAACCCTGACAGGCGGATTCCTGGTAGATCAGGTCTGCTGCCCTTTGATGGAGCGGGCAGATCCGGATGGCCTTTTGACATGCCTGTTTGGCACAGGCAAAGGATCCGGCGCCGCGCTGGTGATGCTGATTCTCGGCGTCATGGGTGTGGCCGTCTGCCTGGTGTTCGGCAGGATTCTCAGAAACTATGATTTTGCGGAGCCGGATTCGCGGCGGTGATATAGAAATTTAGTTTTCACAGAAATCGGGTCTTTACAAATATAGAGGGGCTGTTGCGGAAATATTGCAGTGAGATTTTGAATATTCACTGCAGATTCCGCGGCAGCTTCTTTGTCATGCAGGTTATTTCCGACGGACAGAAGAGATTTGCGGCTGAAACCAGCCGGGACCTGAGGAAGAATATAGGTCTTGAATTATAATCCTAAATTTATCGTTTTATAAAAATCATTTATTTGATTATATGACAATTTGCTGTTATTGTTAAGACAGCCGAATGTGAAAGCCATTAGAAATTGAATGATTGGGGAGAGGAGAGGAAATGGATGGAGATTAACGCATTGCTTATGGACTCCGGCGACAATGTAGTTACCTGTATCAGCGAGGTGGCAGCCGGGCAGCAGGTCGTCTACCGCAGCGGAGAGAAGACGATTGCCCTGACGGCGTTGGAGGACATTCCTTATTGCCACAAGATTGCCCTGGTGGATATACCTGCGGGGGGAGAGGTGATCAAATATGGAGAAAGTCTGGGAAAGACTTCGGAAGTCATCCCTGCCGGACATTGGGTAGCCCATCACAATCTGTTCAGCGTACCCCGCGACTATGACAGTGAAATGATTCCGGTTTGAGTAAAGCAGAAAGGAGAGAATGAAAATGCAATTCTGGGGATATAAGAGAAAAGAAGGACGTGCGGGAATCCGCAATCATGTCCTGATCCTTCCGACATGCGCCTGCGGAAGTGAAAGCTGCCGAATCGCGGCCGGCCAGGTGAGAGGCGCTGTCAATATTGTTTTCAATACCGGCTGCTCGGATGTGGCCGCTAATACAGCCATGAGCCAGAAGATTCTGACCGGTTTTGCCTGTAATCCCAATGTCTACGGCGCAGTTATCATCGGGCTGGGCTGCGAGACCGTGCCTCACGATAAGCTGAGAGAGAAGATTCAGTCCATGACCAGCAAACCGGTGTTTTCCTTTGGGATTCAGGATGAAGGAGGCACGCTGAAGACGATTGAGAAGGCGGTTCGGGCCGCCAGGGATATGGCAGCGGAAGCCGCCATGCAGCAAAAGGAACTGTGCGATATCTCGGAGCTGCTTTTAGGTATTGAGTGCGGCGGTTCTGACGCCACTTCCGGGATTGCCAGTAATCCGGCGGTAGGGGAACTGAGTGACCTGTTGGTGGATATGGGCGCTTCTACGATCATGAGCGAATCTATCGAGTGGATTGGCGGCGAGCATGTGCTGGCAAAGAGGGCGTCTACCCCTGAGATACATAATCAGATCATTCAGGTATGCAAGGACTACGAAGCTCATCTGGAAGCAGCGGGCCAGGACTGCAGAGCGGGGCAGCCGACGCCCGGCAACAAGGCAGGCGGGCTTTCCACGCTGGACGAGAAAAGCCTGGGGTGTATCCGCAAAGGAGGGACCCGTCCTGTAGTGGAAGTGCTTAAACAGGCGGAACGTCCCACAAAAAAAGGCGCGATCCTGATGGATACGGCCGGGTATGATATCTCTTCCGTTACCTCCATGGTAGCCGGCGGGTGCAACGCGGTGATCTTTACCACAGGACGCGGCACCCCCACCGGCAATGCCATTGTTCCGGTACTGAAGGTAACGGCTAACGCCCGTACCTATCAGAAGATGGAGGACAACATGGATGTGGATCTGAGCGCCATTGTTGCAGGAACCAAGACTTATAAAGAGATGGGAGCGGAGCTGGTCCACGTAATCGGTGATATCTGCAATGGAAAAATGACCAAGGCTGAGGCTTTCGGATTCTCTGATATCGCCGTGGATCATGTCTGCCGGTTTATATAATCGCAGGAATGCGGCAATATAAGATGGAAATAGTACAGTTATGTTGGCAAAATCGATGCATAAAAAGGTGGTTACTGTTCAGAGGTATCTGCGTTAGATAAAAGTGATTCATAACCAAATTTAAGTACGGATATGTGAGTTTGCATGAGCCAAAAAAGTTTATTTTTCTCAACTTTTTTGGCTTTTTTGCTTGCATTTTATATGGTTATGTGTTATAATATATACATAACCATATTGGAGGTATATTTTAATGGCTATCATAAAACAATACGACAAACGCTCTGGAATTACCTACGCTTATGAATCCCATTCCTACTGGGATCCCGAGAAAAAAATGACCCGGGCCCGGCGCAAACTGATCGGACGCGTGGATCCTGAAACCGGAGAGATCATCCCCACGGATGGTCGTAATCGGAAAAAGGAACTGCCAAAGGAAACTACGGATTACGAGAGCCTCTATAAAAAACTCCTGAAAAAGGCTGCGGCTCAAGATGCGCTGATCGAATCCCTCAAGAAACAGATTGCGCAATTACAAGTTCAAAACAGGATTGATGAACAATGAAACTCAGGTTGAGGTGCCTCTGCGCGTGAGGAAGATGTACGACGGTAAGCTGAAAGAAGGGGAGTTTACTTTTGAGCTGACTGGCGTTGAGGTTGAGACAGGTAATACGATAGCTGCCAGAAACGCAGAGCAGCAGATGAAGTCTGCCGCGAACGGTCAGCTGCAGGAAAAAGACGATGAAACCGGCGAGCAGCAGCGAGATTTAGATAAAGAGCAGAAACCCAGCGGGACAGGCGAGATTGTTTCCCCGGAGGACGAGACGCAGTCCGAGGCAGGTATGAAACCGGAGGATGAGACAAAGCCCGGAACGGAGACGGATTCAAAGGACGAGACGCAGCCTGGAGCGGGAACGGATTCCGATGAAGGAACGCAGCCCGGAACGGAGGCGGATTCGAAGGACGAGACAAAGCCTGAGACAGGTACGAAACCGGAGGACGGGACGCAGTCTGGAACAGGTACAGATGCGGAGGACGAGACAAGGCCTGAGTCAGGTACAAAACCGGAGGATGAGACAAAGCCCGGAGCGGGAACGGATCCGAAGGACGAGACGCAGCCTGAGACAGGCACAGATCCGGGGGACGCGACGCAGCCTGAAATGGGTACAGATTCGGAGGACGAAACACAGCCCGAGACAGGTACGAAACCGGAGAAAGAGACACAGTCCGGGGTAGAGACGAGGTCTGACACGGAAACACAGTCCGGGACAGGACAGCAGGGGACGGCCGGCCCTGTCGTGCTGCGGCAGGGGCAGAAGTTTGCCAGGTCGATCATGCTGTCGGCAGAGTCATTGATATTCCGTATAACCGCGCTGAAACGAGAAGGTCAGACGGCCTCAGCCATGGCTTGGGGAAGTCGGCAGACAGCTATTCCGGTCTGGACATCGGGAGAGTGGCGGACAGCCGTTCCGTTCCGAATTTTGGGAGAACAGCGGATAACTGTTCCGACGGCAGCTTCGGAGGAACAGCGGGATTCCGCCGCCTCCGCTTCACAGGAAGAACAGCAGCCTCCCTCCACCTCTGCTCCGAAGGAGGAACAGCAGCCTCCCGCTACCTCCGCTCCGAAGGAAGATGAAAATCGGGCCGGAACAGGCCAGGAGGAAACATCCGGAGACAAAGAGAAAGAAGAGACCGGGAATAATCCGGGTGATATGCAGACGGAGGAGACAGAGGGAATACCGGAGACAGGCTCAGACTCCCAGGGTCAGGGCGAAACGGACTCCTCTCCGGAGGATGAGCTGCCTTCCGGCCGGCATGAGACTGAGGGAACGCAGAAGCCGGAGTCTCAGCCGACAGATGGGACCGATACTTCTCCGGAAGACGAGCTGCCTGCTGACCGGCAGGAAACACAGGGCAGCGCCGCGGAAGGGAATACGGAATCCGTCGCGGAAGGGAACAAGGAATCCGCCGCGGAAGGGAACACGGAATCCGTCGCGGAAGGGAACAAGGAATCCCTCGTGGAAAAGAAAGCGGGTTCTGAAGAGAAGGAAGAGCGTCTCGGAGAAGTATCCGATATGCTCGGCGATGAGCTTATGCTGATTGCGAATATGCCGGGTCCGTCCAACGCTGTTGGTGAAGACCCTGATGATGAAGAAAATCCCACCTGGCGGCAGAGCAATGGAGAGGACGGCTGGGTTGATTTTGGAACGCTGAAATTTGAACAGCTTGGTACCTATACCTATGAGCTCAGGGAGATTGAAGGGGAAAAATCCCATATCGTTTACAGCAGCGACATCTACCGGATTATCATTAAAATTGCGAAGGATGGTGATCTGCTGAAGGTCGCGAGCGTCAGTTATAAGAGGAAGCAGAACGGCGCAGGAGACTGGCAGGACTGGAACGGAGAGATTCTGACTTTCGTTAACGAGCTCAAGACCGGCAGACTGAAAGTGGAAAAGACGGTCACCGGCTCCGGCGGCGATAAAGAGAAAGTATTTAATTTCGCGGTAGTGTTTGATTTTAGCGGGACAGAAGAGCCGAAAGAAGTGACGATTTCCAAGAATGGGAAACCGGCAGACGGACTGGAACTCGAAGATAACAGTTTGGAGTTCACCCTCAAAGACACGGAATATGTGGAGGTCGAGGGACTGCCGGTAGGAACGACCTATACTGTAACAGAGACAGATGCCAATCAGGATGGATATACCACAACGGTGACGCAAGGCGAGGTCAGCGCGAGCGAATACGCTGCGGCCGCATCGAAGGCCAAAGCCGGCGCGGGCGAAATCGATGCGGTCCCGGAGGAAACTGAATCCGGCGCGGATGAAGCTGTCACAATCCCTGCGGAGTTTGAGGCCGGCGGAGATGAGGTTATCACGATTCCGGCGGAAAATGAAGTCAGCGTCCTCAGCGCGGACGAAACCGCTATAGGTGAAGCGACCGGGAAAATCGAAGATGGAAAGAAAGCCCAGGTTACATTTGTCAACGACAGGAGTATCGGTAATCTGACTGTTGCCAAGACGGTCACGGGAACCGGCGGAGATACGGAAAAGGAATGGAATTTCCGGGTAGAGCTGGGCGACAGGACTATTAATGGTCAGTATGGCGACATGTTCTTTACCAATGGTGTGGCCGAATTCACGCTGAAGAGCGGCCAGAGCGCCACGGCGGAGGATCTGCCTTCGGGGCTCACTTATACGGTGACGGAGAAAGAGGCCAATCAGGATGGTTATGAAACTCTTCTAAGCGGTGAGTCGGGGACGATTTCGGACGGGGCAACGGCGGAAGCCAAATTCGTAAACAGGAAAGAACCACCGCCGCCGGATGAGCATAAGGGTAACCTGACCGTCGCCAAGACTGTTACAGGAACCGGCGGAGATACGGAAAAGGAATGGAATTTCCGGGTAGAGCTGGGCGACAGGACTATTAATGGTCAGTATGGCGACATGTTCTTTACCGATGGTGCGGCCGAATTCACGCTGAAGAGCGGCCAGAGCGCCGCGGCGCGGAACCTGCCTCCGGGAATCACCTATACGGTGACGGAGGCCGAGGCGAATCAGGATGGATATGGAACTTCCGCAAGCGGCGCGTCCGGGACGATTCCGGACGGCGATACGGCGAAGTCCAGCTTCGTAAACAGGAAGGATACGCCGCCTCCGGACAATCCGCCCGACAGCCCGGGCAATCCGCCCGACAATCCGGGCAATCCTTCCGGCGGTCCGGGTAATCCGCCCGACAGTCCGGGTAATCCTCCCGATAGTCCGGGTAGTCCGCCCGGCAGCCCGATTGGTCCGCAGGATACGCCGCTCTGGTACGAAAATCCGCAGGATACGCCGCAGACCGGTGATAACAGTCACTTCGGGCTTTGGCTGTCACTGATGATCTTCTCTTTGATTGGAGCTGCGGCGCTGTCCATCCCGGCTTTTGGGAAAGGACGCACCGGCAGACGCAGGCGCAGGAAGTAGCCTGCGGGCATAAAGAAACGCCCGTTCCCGGCGGCTGAATCAGTCAGCTGTATCGGAAACGGGCGTTTGGGTTTAGCTGAACAGTCCTCCAAGGCTGAATACGCCCAGCGCGGACATCAGCACATTGATGGCCACATTGGCCACGGACAGCAGGAACAGGTTGGTGAACAGCTTGTTCATCTCCTCGTTGGTGGTCTCCTTGGAAGCAGAGTAGGAGGACATGATGATGGCGCCGCCGGTGGACAGGGGGCTGATGGCAGCCGCGAAGGACGTAGCCGTGATTGCGGAGATCAGCTCCACATAGTTGACGCTGGCAAACTGCTGGGCCACCTGATCTGCCACCGGGAAGAGGGCGGGCATAACCACGCCGGTGGTGGAGCTGACCCAGGAAAGGATACCGGAGGTAGCGGCCAGGATCGGAACCGTGGTCTTCTCGCTCATGAAGCTCTGAAGGAATTCGGAAACCATGGTGATGCCGCCCAGCTTGTCAATGACGCTGACCAGGGAGCCGACGCCGCAGATGAAGATCAGGGTTCCCCACGGAATTCCCTTGATGGCGGCTTTCTCGTCGGCTGCGCCCAGAAGGATCAGGATGGCGGCCATGATGAAGGCGAAGAGGCCCGTATCCAGCTTGAAGCCGATACAGCAGACGACCATGATCACGATGGCGGCCATAGTCAGTTTCTGGTTGCGGTTAAATGCCGGAATCTCCGACAGCTTCAGCGGGTTGTCTGCCTTCACTTTGTAGCTCTTGGATCCGATGTAGATCACCAGAGTGAACACGAAGCCGGACAGCAGGGTGGAGAAGAACAGGTGAGCCGAGAAGCCGGTGTAGCCCAGAGGCTCGGAAAGCTCTTTGGCCAGAAGTCCTGTCAGGGACAGGGGAGAGGCGCAGCCTGCGTTGGCGCCCAGCTTGGCGAAGAGGGCGGTAACCCAGGGGTTGATCTTCATCTCAAAAGCCAGATACATGGCGAAGGTGGTCATCAGGATACCGGCGGCGATATGGCCGGGTCCGATGGCGGAGATGAAGGCGGAAAGCACAAACATCAGCACAGGGATCAGTACTGTCCGTTTTCCTACCAGGGCAACGATCTTTTTGGAAAACAGATCCAGTGTACCATTTTGAGAAGCCATACCGAAAAGAAAGGTTACACCTACCAAGGTTACAAACATGGAGCTTGAAAAGCCGCCGGTGACGTCTTTGGCCTTCAGGCCGCCGATCAGCGCCAGAAGAAAGGCGACGCCCAGAGACAGAAAGCCCAGATTTACTTTTTTGATAAAACCGATTGCCACAACGATTGCCAGCACGATCAGGGATATAGCGGGCATATAGGGAGCTAATACTGCGCTCATAAAAGATTCCTCCTATTTATGGATTCATTGTCTGTCCGTGCCCCCGCAGAGGCCGGAACAGGTGAAAATTGATTGGGTCGTTTATTCTGTTTTTGAAACTTACTGAACCGCGTTGACTTTCGTCAGGATGTCAACCATGTTGGTTCTCCATTTGTTTATGTATTCCTTCGCCTCATCGCCGGTGTAGCCCAGAGGATTGATGTAGAAGTAGCCCAGCATAGTCTTGTAGCTGGAATCTCTGTAGGCCTTGGAGAACGCGTCTTCCAGGATGGCTTTCACATTGGCGTCGGTGCCTTCCTTTACAAATACGCCATAGAAGGGTCCCCAGGGCAGATAGCTTTCAAACTCAGGATACTCCTCGGTGATAAGGGGCACGTCACTCATGATGGAGACCGGCTTGGTGTCCAGAACGCAGAGCCATTTGTAATCGCCGGATCTGTACTCCTGATATCCCATCTGTACTTTGGAGATGGTGAAATCGCATTCGCCGCTTAAGACGGCTTCTTTGGCGGAGGCGTCGCTGGAGTACTCCACCTGCTTAAACTCAGCGCCGGTGATTCCGGTGATCATGGCGGCAACCTCCCAGGGAAGGCCGCCTGTGCCGGTGGTGGCCAGGGTCACTTCTTTGCCGCTTTTGGCGGCGTCTACAATCTCGGTCAGGGAGTTGTAGGGAGAATTTTTGCCCACCACAACGCCAGTGGTCTCATCGCCGATCAGGATCACGCACTCATAGTTGTCATAGGTCAGCTCGGAAATTCCCAGGGTGTCGTACAGCGCCGGGTTCTCGGCGCCCATCAGCAGGCAGGAGCCGTCGGCTTCCTGGTCATATACGTACTGGACGGCGACGGAGCCGGTCCCGCCGGTCTTGTTGGTGAGGACGATGTTGGTGCTTAAAATGTCCTGGGCCAGAACGGCTAAGGGACGCATCAGGGAGTCGGTGCCGCCGCCAGCGCCCCACTGAATAATACCATTGATTTCCTTCGGCGGATAGCCGATTATGTTTCCGATGGCGCCTTCCGCGGCGGCGAAATCGTCCTCGAATCTGGAAGCGGAACCAGAAGCGGAACCGGAACCGGAGGCTGAACCTGAGTTCGCGCCAGAGTCGGAAGCAGCGCCGGAGTCGGAGTCTGCGGAAGCAGCGCCGGATTTCGAGCCGGAGTCGGAGTCTGCGGCGGCAGTGCCGGAATTGGAACCTGCGCCTGTGCCGGAAGCGGCTCCGCCGCAGCCTGCAAGCAGCAAGCCGGCGAGAGCGGCAGCGAGAAGTCCTGCCGGCAGCTTTCTCATTTTCATATTGTTTCTCCTCCTGTCTTAATATCGGTAGACTTTCATGATTGGTAATGCGATGTTTATGCGTTTTAGGGTTTCATAAATGCAGCGGTGCGCTGTTTCAGCGGCGTACAGGCATTACAAGCGGATGGCTGCGGTTCCTTCCATCAGAAGGTTGGCGGTACGGAAACCGAAGGTGTCGTTGATGGTGGGAACGGCGCCGTTTTCCTGATAGTCCACGCCGCACTCCAGGATTCCGCCCGGATGTCCGATCCGGATAAACTGGGTGTCGGTACCCTCAGACAGCACCTGGTTGACGATGCTTCCCGGTACTACAGCGGCGGCCGCGGTACACATTGCGCCGGTCATGGCGTAACTGGGATGGGTCTTCTGCATGGACATCATTCTGGACAGCAGGTCGATGTTTTCCTTCTTGATCTCTTTGCCGTCGGCGGTCATGTAGTCTTCCGCCTCCCCTACGAAGGTCATCTTCGGGATTCCGGGAGTGTCCCAGGCGGACCGGGTGTAGTCGTCGATCAGTCCCAGCTTCACAGCAGCCAGGCCGCGGACTTTCTCCAGAAGGTCAAGCTTCTCCGCGTCTGCGTTCAGCTCATCGGGAAGTTCTTTGCCAGTCAGGCCCAGATCCTTGGCTTTCACGAATACCAGAGGATTGGCCGCGTCGATGATGGAGACCTGAACCGGTCCGAAGTCCGGCACATCCAGGGTATCCACGGCGTTTCCCGTAGGAAGAAGGCCCTTGCCCAGAGTCCCTGCCGGCTCCACGAATTTCAGCTTGACGGGAGCGGCGGTTCCGGGCACGCCGGCGATATAGAAATCTCCCGTATATTCCACAGCGCCGTCCGGCGTCTGCACGTCGGCGATAATGATCTTGTCGGTGTTGGTGTTGTAGATCCGGACGGAGGTTACGCCGTCTTTGGCCTCAACCAGCCCTTTCTCGATGGCGAAAGGACCTACGCCGGAGGAAATATTTCCGCAGTTGCCCTTGTAGCTGACCAGGGGCTTATCCACGGATACCTGAGCGAAAGTGTAATCCACATCCGCGCCGGGATGGTCGGATTTTTTGATGATGGCCACCTTGCTGGTGACGGACTGGGAACCGCCCAGGCCGTCGATCTGTTTCTTGTCGGGGCTTCCCATAAGCCGTAACAGAAGGGGCTCCCACTGTTCCTTATCCGCGGGAAGGTCCGATTCCAGAATATATATGCCCTTGCTGGTTCCGCCCCGGATGATGGTGACGGGAAGTTTGGTTAATTCTTTCTTTGCCATATATCATACCTCCAAATATTGATTTCGTTTCAGCGGCCGTCGTTTTCGGTTTTGGAGGCGGCCGCCTGCGTGTTTCTGTGAGGCGTCCGGCAGCCGGTGTTACATAGGAAACTTCCGGCAGCACGGCAACGAGCCCTGCGGGATTACGCGTTTTTCAGCTTGCGGTTGAAGTTGATCAGAGAACCGCAGCGGATGATCTCCTTCTCCTCATCGGTCAGAGGAGCGATCGCCAGGGTCAGCTGCCTTACCGCATCTCCCATGACATAGGCGGGAATTCTGGTCATATCGCCCTCCAGCGCTTTGCGGATGTTGGGCACGAAAATGTAATCGTCGTCCTTGAAGTCCGGTTCGCCCACCATGACGAAGGGAACCATGCCCCAGTTGATCAGGTTGGAGCGGTAACGCTTGGTGGCGTACTCTTTTACGATATTGGCGCCGCCCAGAAGAACTCTCTGGCAGGAAGCCGCCTGCTCACGGGCGGAGCCGTCACCTGGCTTCACCGCGTAGATGGTGCTGGAAAGGTCCACGCTGTCGTCGGAGACGGATTCAAAACCGGCGATTTGGCGAACCTGGTCCAGAACCTTTTCCACTTCCTCGGGACAGCTGCCGGCCTTGCGGGCCTTCTCATTGGCCATAACGGCTTTTGCCTTGCCTACATACTCCGGTACGCGGCGGCTTAAGGTAAACTCCGCCAGACCCATGGGGTTGGAGCGGAAGGAGCCGGTCTCGCCGGAGGGAATCAGCTCGTCTGTGGTGGTTACCGGGTCGGTGATATAAGCGCAGACCCGCAGAAGCATATGTTCGTTTAACGGAGGCATCTTCGGCCAGTCCTTGATGTTGGGGCCGCAGACCAGCGGCTCGTTTAAATCGCCCTTGCCGAATCCCTGGTAGACCCGGTGCTCGTAGGCGGTGGGATCATAATGGTATTCCGGACATTCATAGGTATAACCCAGTTCGTCGGCTGCTGTGATCCGGCCCTTGTTGGCAGCGGTGGCGGCGATAGAGCGGGCGTCCATCAGGGCTACGCTTGACAGCTGGCCGTTGCCGGGCTTGGAACCTTCCCGGTTGGGGAAGTTGCGGGTGGTATGGCGGATGGAAAGACCGCCGTGGGCCGGGGTATCGCCTGCGCCGAAGCAGGGGCCGCAGAAGGCCGTGCGGATGGTAGCTCCTGCCATGGTCAGCTTCTCAATGGCTCCCTTGCGGATCAGATCCAGCATAACGGCCTGGCTGCTGGGATATACGCCCAGGGCGAACTCTCCGGTTCCGGTGCTCTTGCCATCCAGCAGGTACGCGGCTTCCATGATATTGGTGTAGGTGCCGCCGGCGCAGCCCGCGATGGTTCCCTGATCGGCGTAAAGGGCGCCGTCGTGAACCTTCTCCCACAGATTCAGGTGCAGCTCCGGACGCTTGATCAGCTTTTTGGCGTCTTCCTCCACCAGATGAAGAATGTCGTCCATATTCTCATTCAGCTCCCGGATCTCGTATCCGTTGGAGGGATGGAAGGGAAGGGCGATCATGCTGTGGATGGTGGAAAGGTCGATATAGACGCAGCCGTCATAGTATGCCACATCCGCCGGGTCAAGCTGTTTGAAGTCGTCCTTTCTTCCGTGCTCCGCCAGCCAGGCTTTAGTGTCCTCATCGGTGCGCCATACGCTGGATAAGCAGGTGGTCTCTGTGGTCATTACGTCCACGCCGTTCCGGTAGTCGGTACTCATGGAGGAGACGCCGGGGCCCACAAATTCCATTACCTTATTCTTTACGTAACCGTTCTTAAATACGGCGGACACGATGGCGATAGCGATATCCTGCGGCCCGATACCCGGATTGGGCTTTCCGTCCAGGTACACGGCGATCACTTCCGGGTAAGCGGCGTCCCAGGTCTGCTCCAGGATCTGCTTCACCAGTTCGCCCCCGCCCTCGCCTACGGCCATGGTGCCCAGGGCGCCGTAGCGGGTGTGGGAATCGGAGCCTAAGATCATCTTGCCGCCGCCGGCCAGTGCTTCACGCATATACTGATGAATAACGCCGATATGGGGCGGAAGGAAGATACCGCCGTACTTTCTGCAGGCCGTCAGACCGAATACATGATCGTCCTCGTTGATGGTGCCGCCTACGGCGCAAAGGCTGTTGTGGCAGCAGGTCAGCACGTAGGGCAGCGGGAACCGGTCGAGGCCGGAGGCCCTGGCGGTCTGAATGATGCCTACGTAGGTCAGATCGTGGCTTGTGATCGCGTCAAATTTGATTTTCAGGTTCTGCGGATTTCCGCTGGTGTTGTGGTTCTGAAGGATTCCATAGGAGATGGTGCCCTTTTTCGCTTCCTCTTTGCTGAGAGAGGGGTCCGCGTCCTTTTCGGGGACCAGGGTGTTTCCGTTCAGGAGATACACGCCGGAGTTATAAAGTTTTACCATTGAATACCCATCCTTTCATGCTGTTGTGTGTTTCTGCCGCTGCGCGGCGCGCAGGCGATATATGGAAGCTGTGTTCCATGGGAGTTCCGTTCTGTTATGAGGTGCTGCAGGGAAATGTCGCTGCTGTTTCCCCGGGGATTTTTGGCGGCTGGCCAGGCCGCTGTCCGGTACCTTCTCGTTGGTTTTATGCTAACATGAGCGGTCTCAAAAGTGAAATTCATGTGTTTGATGAAGGGTATTCTTTTGATGAATAGTTATATTAAAACCGCACAAAAATAGATGGATTTTATAGGCGAAATAGATAAAAACGCTTATAAAATCCATGGTTCCAGCCTGATTTTTCACTATTGATTTTAGGAATGAAGAGTATGAAATCTTTGAATTTCCTTTTTGAGAGAGGGTATGGTATGATGGATTCAGCAGAAAGAATCATGTGTTATACCCATACCTCTAATAAGATAAAGCAAGACCGCTCAGACAGCGAACCCATTCCCTGTTCATGCACAGGTTCGCGGCCTGGGCGGTCTTGTTATTACGTCAGTATGCAAATAAAGCGTCAGTGATGATTCCGGTTCTCTTATCCGAAGAGCGCTCCGCGGATAAAGTAAAGCACAAGAATATGCGCGGGATAAAACGCGTAAAACAGATATTTGTTCCATCGCCGGCCTTTTTCTCCGTTATACAGGGCGATGGGAATGATCGCAAGCACTTCCGTCAGATACTCAAACGCAATCGTAATCTCGTAGGTCATACCCAAAGCCCCCACAATCGTCCGGGGGACCTTCGGCAGACGCCGGATCAGATACAGCAGCACGATCAGGAATACCCCGTAAGCGTCATAGTCCGTCTTCAGCGCCCAGGCTCCAAAACTGCAGGCCAGAAACGCCGCCGCCTGCTTCCAGAAGCAGCCCTCGTACCGGCGCAAAAACCACAGGGCGATCAGTCCCAGAAACAGCGTGAAGAACACGTTCTGGTCGGTTGGGTCACACCAGGACTGGCGGAAGGCCAGATCAAACGGAATCTCGGAGATCAGGCCGAATACCAGCAGACGGAGCCCGTATTTTTTCACGCTGCTGGTATGTACAAAGCCCTCCACCAGAAGAAAACAGTATATGGGAAACGCAAGGCGGCCGATCATACGAATGGGCAGATCAATGTTCCACCACCACAGAGCGGTTTCGTAGGAGATTCCAGGGACTCCGTTCTCATAAGGGAATATCCTTCCCGGCTCAATGACAGCCGCTCCGATGTGGTCGATCAGCATGGTAACCAATGCGATGATCTTAAGGGCATTGGCGTTTAAAATCTGATATCGGGGATGGCCGGGCTGGTCTTTTGACGGATCATTCGGCTGAATTGCCGGCTGCTTTTCCGGCTGGATTCCGGACCGCGTTTCTGACAGGATTCCTGATTGAATTTCCAAAACCGCTTCCATTTTGATTTCCTCCGAAGGGTATTTCAAATTTTATAACTGTATCGCATTATAGCAGGGAACGGTTTTCGTTTCAATATTTTTTGGATACTTCTCCGGCCGCAGTTCGGCCGCGGTTTCCCGGGTCTTTTCGCCTTGATATTTTCCGCCAAAGGGCTATAATAGCGGCAGATGATCGCGAAAAGGTTGTTTGAAATTGTATACAATATGGAATTTTGCGTAAAAGGGAATGACATCAGGCGAAAACTGGCGTATAATTGTAATAGGAAAATTGGAATTCGGCGGCAGGATTTCATTTTAACCGGCCGGATGCTTTTGGGTTTCAGGAGGGGAAATGTATGAGTACGACGGAGAAATATCTGGAAGCGCTGGATCAGGCGGATCTGTTTGAAAGTTCAGCTCATCGGACCAGATTTAAGGAACTTATGGACTGTTATTCCGGTTATCCGTTTTTTACCAAAGGACTTTGTAAGTGCATGTATATGTCGGCTTGGGATGACGAGCATTTTGCCATTATGCTGCAGACGCTGAACGATATGGCGATCGGAAAAGAGCGGGACACGGAGGACATGCGTTTCCAGGGAGAGCTTCTGGCAGAGGAACACAGGGACGGCGAGTATTATGCGTACCAGCTGTCCAACGCGTTTCTGGACGGACGGAAGTTTCAGCCTGTGGAATACAGGCATGCGGAGCCGGAGTTCCGCTATATTATTGAGAGATCTCTGGCGGCGGAGCAGGTGATCGACCGGGTGGAGTAGAGGAGCAGAGGCGGTATGAGAAAAAAATATGTGCTGACGGCTGCGGTTCTTGCGGCTGCGCTGGCAGTGTCAGGCGGCTGCGCGGGGCGGAAGGACGCCGGCGAAGCGGAATCGGTCCAGAGCTGGGAGGCGGACGAGTCCAATGTCGCCGCGATTCTTAAGGAACTGACTGCCCGGCCCAGGCCAGGCGGCTCCGAAGGAGAGACGGTCGCCGCCGCATATATACAGAATTATATGGAAGAACTGGGATATGAGACTTCTCTCATGCCGTTTACTCAGGAAGGCTCCTGGTCTGACGAGCAGCCGGTGTCCGGCACTAATGTGGAAGCGGTGCGCCCTGCGGACGGCCAGGGAACCGGAGGTAAGGCGGATATTGTGATCATCGGCGCCCATCACGACGGCCAGCCGGCCAGCCAGGCGGCAGTGGACGATGCTGCCGGCGTGGCGGTTCTGCTGGAGACGGCCAGGCTGGTGAAGGACATTCCTTCCAATATAGAACTGCGTTTTGTCAGCTTTTCCGGCGAGGAGAACGGGCGGGTCGGTTCCCGGTACTATGTGGAGCAGCTGACTCAGGAGGAGAAGGACCGGATCATCGGCCAGATTGAACTGGACGAGATCGGATATGTGAACAGCAGCTTTCTGAGGCTGGAGACGGTGGACGGAAAGCCCACGTTTCTGGGCAATCTCCTTATGAGCACGGCGGAGCAGTATGAACTGCCTGTGGCCGGTGAGTTTGCCGCGGGAAATATGAGCGACCAAAATTCTTTTGTCAGCGGCGGTATCCCGGCGGTGGAGCTGACCATAGGGGAGACTGCCTATGAGAATCATTCCACTCTGGATACGCTGGACATTGTGGATGCGGAAGAGTGCGCCCGGGCGGCGGCCGTGGTGGCGGACGCCCTGTCTCAGCTGTCGCGGAGTACGGATTCCTATGTGGAAAGCAGCCGGGCTATCAATCCCAATCCGGGATTTCAGGTGCTGAGGGAGACGGAGCTGTGGTTTGGCATGAGCCGGAATTTCGTTGAGAATATGATGGGGCAGTCCGGTGAGGAGGTCAGCTCCGGTACGGACGAGTTTGGTGACAAGAGCGAGATCTACCGTTATCCGGTCCGGTGGTTCGGCATGGACGAGCCTATGATGACGGAATACCGTTACCGCAACGGATTCCTGGAAGAGATCGATATTCCTTACAGGGAGGCTACCGGGGAGGACGCGGAGACGGCGGCAGCCCGGATTGGGGAAGCCCTGGGGGAGCCGGAGATATCGGAGGCGGAATACGGTGCCAACTATGAATGGAGCGATCCCCTTTACCATAAATATTACATCCTGACGCCGACGGAGGATGGCTATATCCTGTATGTGATCGATGATAATTTCGGCAGGGTCATGGGCAGCGCCTATGACCTGGAGCAGGCGCTTACGGAAGAGGGCGGGATAACCGATTCGGTTCCTGCCGATGCGCCGGAGAGAGACCGGAAGCTTCTGGAACTGGCGGCGAAGATCGTCTGTCCGGAGGACCGTTCCATGGTACGGCTTCAGATTTTTTCCGACGGCTATCACAATGCTACCGGCGTTACCAGCGCTGTGGAGTATGACGATAATTCCCGGATGGAATACTGTTTGGATGAGGACGACGCTTTCATGGAGGGCGGAACAGAGTGGAGGGACGAACACAAGACCCAGAGGGCGGCTGTCCATGAATACGGCCATGTGATTTCTCTGAATTCCGCTCAGGTGGATATCGGCGTGGAGCAGCAGGATGAGTCCATGCCCAGCCTGTTTTATTCTAAGGAACACTTTGCGGAGAACGCCTATCTGTGGGCATATTACGAGCAGTTCTGGAAAGAGCTTTCGGTGAATTCCGGTACAGATCGATACCGGGAGGCGCCGGAGGAATTTGTCAGCGAGTACGCCGCGGGCAACATCTCGGAGGACTTTGCGGAAAGCTTTGCCATGTTCGTGCTGGTGAAAAAGCCGGATGGCGATACGGTGGCCGACCGGAAGGTGCGCTTCTTCTATGATTATGAGGAGCTTGTGTCCAGGCGCCAGTATATCCGCGGCAATTTGGGATTGGACGACTGACCGCTGCCGGATCAGATAGGCGGCGGAAAACGATTGAAGGAAGAAATGCATGAGTTGGAAAAACAGGATATATGGTATGGCCGCGGCCGTATGCGCGGCGTGCCTGCTTCTGGCAGGCTGCGGGGGACGCGGGCCCGGCCCGGCGGAATATCCGACGGCAGGCCCGGATACGCCGGGGCAGCTTTCCTCTGGACAGGCAGAGGCGGCGGATCCGGGACAGCGGCTTTCCCCGAAGGCGGGGCCGGCAGATTCGGATTCTGCGGGGCAGGCGGGAGAAGACGGCCGGCGGTTAAAGGTGGCCGCTACGCTGTTTCCCTACTATGATTTTACAAGACAGATTGCCGGTGATCTCGTGGATTTGGAACTGGTGATCCCGGCAGGAATGGACAGCCATTCCTTTGAGCCTACGCCGGCCCATATGCGGACCATTCAGGAGGCGGACGTGCTGATCTGCAACGGCGGCTCCATGGAGCAGTGGGTCAGCCAGGTGCTGGACGCCATAGACACCTCTTCCATGACAGTGGTGACCATGATGGATTACGTGGACGCGGTGGAAGAAGAGATTGTGGAAGGTATGGAGGACGAGGAGCACGGCCATGAGGCAGAGTACGACGAGCATATCTGGACCTCCCCGGTCAACGCCATGGCCATCACGAAGGTGATCGCGGAGGCCCTGGCGGAGGCGGACCCGGCCCATGAGGCGGAGTATATGGCCGGGCAGGAAGCTTACCTGAAAGAGCTTCAGCAGGTTCACGAGGATTTCCTTCAGGTGACGGCTCAGAGGAAAAGGGACATGATCGTCGTGGCGGATAAATTTCCTTTCCGTTATCTGACGGAGGAGTACGGGCTGACTTATCGGGCGGCGTTTTCCGGCTGCAGCACCGATACGGAGCCAAGCGCCAGGACCATCGCCTACCTGATTGAGCAGGTCAAACAGCGGCAGATTCCGGCCGTTTACTATCTGGAACTGTCCTCGCCCCGGGTGGCGGAGATTATCTGTGAGGAGACGGAGGCGGAGCCCCTTCTGCTGCATTCCTGCCACAATGTGACCAGGGCCCAGTTGGATGGAGGCGTCACCTATGTGGAGCTGATGAAGGGAAATGTGGAGAATCTGAGAAAAGGATTGGTGGAATGAGCACACTTATCACATGCGAGCATGTGGATTTCGGATATGAGAACCAGGATGCGGTCATCGACCTGTCCATGAAGGTGGAGGAGGGAGATTATCTGTGTGTGGTGGGGGCCAACGGCTCCGGCAAAAGCACCCTGGTGAAAGGCCTTCTGGGGCTTCTTAAGCCTACCGGAGGAAAGCTTACGGTGGCGGAGGAGCTTCGGCGGACCGGCATCGGATATCTGCCTCAGCAGACGGCGGCCCAGAGGGATTTTCCGGCCACGGTCTGGGAGGTGGTTCTGTCAGGAGCCCTGAGCCGTATGGGAAACCGGCCCTTCTATACCCCGGCGGAGCGAAAGCTGGCGGCGGACAGCATGGAGAAGCTGGGAATCTCGGACCTGCGGAAGCGGTGCTACCGGGAGCTGTCCGGCGGGCAGCAGCAGCGGGTGCTGATTGCCAGGGCTCTCTGCGCCACCAGCAGGATGCTGATCCTGGACGAGCCGGTCACCGGACTGGATCCGTCGGCGATCCAGGAGCTTTACCGGCTGGTGCGGAAGCTGAATCAGGAGGGCGTGACCATTCTGATGGTGTCCCATGACGTGTCGGGAATCCTGGGCCAGGCCAGCAGGATCCTGCATCTGCAGCAGAAGGCATTGTTTTACGGCACGCCGGAGGAGTATGTTAAATCTCCTGTGAGCCGGACATTTCTGGGAGGTGAGGAGCAGTGAATATGATTCTGGAAATGCTGTCCTATCCCTTCCTGGTGCGGGCCTTCGCGGGAGGAATCCTGGTATCCCTGTGCGCGGCCCTTCTGGGAGTCAGCCTGGTGCTGAAGCGGTACTCCATGATCGGAGACGGCCTTTCCCATGTGTCCTTCGGGGCCTTGTCAGTGGCGCTTGCCGCAGGCTGGTCGCCTCTTCCCGTATCTATCCCCGTGGTGGTCCTGGCAGCGTTTTTCCTTCTGCGGATCACGGAGAGCGGAAAAATGAAAAGCGACGCGGCCATCGCCATGATATCCGCCAGCGCTCTGGCCATCGGAATCACTGTCACGTCTCTGACTACCGGCATGACTACCGATGTCAGCAGCTATATGTTCGGAAGCATCCTTGCCATGAGCAGGGCCGACGTGAGGCTGGCCGTGGCGCTGTCCCTGGTGGTGCTGGGAATGTTTGTATTTTGTTATCATAAGATATTTGCCGTCACCTTTGACGAGAATTTTGCCAAGGCCACCGGCGTAAAGGTGTCCCTGTACAACGTGGTGATCGCAGTTCTGACGGCGGTGACCATCGTGCTGGGCATGCGGATGATGGGGGCCATGCTGATCTCCAGCCTGATCATCTTCCCGGCCCTGACTTCCATGCGGGTATTCAAAAGCTTCCGGGGAGTGGTCTGGTCGTCGGCGGTCCTGTCAGTGGTGTGCTTTTGCGTCGGCATGACGGTTTCCTACCGGTTTTCCACGCCGGCGGGGGCAAGCGTGGTGCTGGTGAATTTGGCGGCGTTTCTGCTGTCCTGCGCCGTGCAGGCGGCAGTCCGGGCAGTCCGGGCGAGATGAGGCTGCCGGGGTCCGGAGAACGAAAAGAAAAATTAGTGGTACGAGGGAATAATGAAAAGACAATTTTTACAGCCGGGGCAGCACAGGGCGTATCTGCTGTCCCAGACACAGTACATCGCGTATGGATTTTTCATTCTGATCATGGCGGGCACCCTTCTTCTCATGCTGCCCATATCCAGCAGGAGCGGGGAGAGCGCTTCCTTTCTTGACGCGCTCTTTACGTCCACCAGCGCCTCCTGCGTGACCGGCCTGGTAATCGCGGATACCTGGAGCAAATGGTCTCTATTCGGTCAGATCGTGATCACCTGCCTGATCCAAATCGGGGGCCTGGGCTTCGTGACCATCGGCGTGTTTTTCTCCATTGTGCTCCGGCGCAAGATCGGGCTGAGACAGAGGGGACTGATGCAGGAGAGCAGCAGCGCCCTCCAGATCGGCGGCGTGGTCCGCCTGGCCAAAAAAATTGTCATAGGGACGGCGTTTTTCGAGGGAACCGGCGCTCTGCTTCTGGCAATCCGCTTCGTGCCGGAGTACGGATTTTTCCGGGGCGTCTACTATGGAATCTTTCACGCCATCTCCGCCTTCTGCAACGGAGGCTTCGACCTCATGGGGCATCAGGGGCCCTACAATTCCCTGGTGGCCTACTATGACGACTGGCTGGTGAACCTGGTGATCATGTCCCTTATCGTTATCGGCGGTATCGGCTTCATCGTGTGGGACGATATCAGCCGGAACAAGCTGAATTTCCGAAGGTATCTGCTGCAGACCAAGATTGTGCTTTTGACCACGGCGGCGCTGATCTTCGGCGGAGCCCTGTTTTTCTATATTTTTGAGAGAAATAACCTGATGGCGGATATGAGCGTCAGCGGCAAGATCCTGTCGTCCCTGTTCAGTTCCGTCACCGCCAGAACCGCCGGGTTCAATACCATCGATACCGGAGCCCTGACGGACGGCAGCAAGCTTCTGACCATTATTCTCATGTTCATCGGCGGAAGTCCCGGCTCCACGGCGGGCGGCATCAAGACCACCACAGTGGTGGTGCTGCTTCTGTACGTCCGTGCCAATCTGGGCCGGATGTACAGCGTCAATGTGTTTGACCGGCGGCTGGAGGAAGATTCGGTGAAGCGGGCAGGAGCCATCGTCACCATCAACCTGTGCCTGACTCTGGGGGTGACCCTTCTGATCATGGCCCTGCAGCCCCTGTCCATGTCGGACGCGCTTTTCGAGGCGTTTTCCGCCATCGGAACTGTGGGCATGACTACGGGAATCACCAGGGATCTGACCGCCGTTTCACGGCTTCTTATTATTCTGCTGATGTACTGCGGCAGGCTGGGCAGCATGTCCTTCGCCCTGGCCTTCACCCAGCAGAAGCGTGTGGTGCCGGTGCAGAATCCGGTGGAGAAAATCAATGTCGGGTGAGCGGTTTCGCGAAGCGGGCGCAGCGCCGCCGTTTGTGAAGTACCGTAAACCAAACGCGCGTTATCTATGTAAACAGGAGGAGAAATTGGCATGAAATCAATACTTATCATCGGTTCCGGCAAATTCGGACGTCACCTGTGCAGGAATCTGGCCCTTCTGGGCAACCAGATCATGCTGGTAGATCAGGTGGAAGAAAATATGGAGGAGATGATCCCCTATGTGGTCAGCGCCAAGATCGGCGACTGTACCAATCCAGTGGTGCTTCAGAGCCTCGGCGTGGACAACTACGACCTGTGCTTCGTCTGTATCGGTTCCAATTTCCAGAGCAGCCTGGAGATCACCAGTCAGCTGAAGGAAATGGGCGCCCATTATGTGGTCAGCCAGGCCAGCCGGGATATCCAGTCCAAGTTCCTTCTGAGAAACGGAGCCGACGACGTCATTTACCCGGACCGGGACATTGCCGAGAAGATGGCCATCCGATATAGCGCCAACCATGTGTATGATTACATTGAGGTGAGCGACGAGTTTTCCATCTACGAGATCTCTCCCATGAAAAAATGGATTGGGAAGAGCCTGCGGGATTCCGATATCCGCAGCCGGTACCGGGTCAGCGTCCTGGCGGTCAAGAAAGGCGACAAGACTTCCCTGATGCCCATGGCGGACTATGTGATCAAAGAGGACGAGCACCTGATGATTATCGGAAGAAAAGAGGATATCGATCAGGTACTGGAACACATTAATGACTAAATTTCTCAATAAGGCGTTTAGCATTGTCTAACCGGCAGTTTCTCTGCTATGATATTGCTGCTTTGAACAGCAGAAACTTTTGACCGTACATCACAGAGGAGGATATGATGTTAGACAAGCTGAATTGGAAGGCAATCGTTACGTTTGCGGGCGGAGTTCTGTTCGGAACCGCCGGAGTGAAGGTCCTGGCAAGCAAGGACGCCAAAAAATTTTACACCGGCTGTACGGCCGCCGTTCTCCGGGCAAAGGACTGTGTGCTGACCACTACAACCGCGATCCAGGAGAATGCGGAGGACATTCTGGCGGAGGCGAAGGCGATCAATGCAGCCCGCAGAGGCGAAGAAATCTGCTCTGAACCGGAAGAGACAGAGGGAGCGGCAGAGGCCTGATATGAGATATCTGGTCAGACATGAGATCAAGGGCAGGATGCGTCTGCATGTATGTCAGAAATATATGACTGTCAGGCAGGCCGACATCCTGCTTTATTATCTGTTGTCCCTTGAGCAGGTGCGGGAGGCAAAGGTCTACGAGCGTACCGGTGACGCCGTAGTCTGCTACACCGGAAGCAGGCGGCAGATGATTGAGGATATCCGGAGATTTACCTATGAAGACGAGCGTACGCTTGCCCTGGTCCCGGAGAATACCGGAAGGGAGCTGAACCGCGTCTATCAGGATAAGCTGATAACAAAGGCAGGACTGCGGGCGGTGAGCAGTCTGTTCCTTCCGGCGGGTGTCCGCGCGGTTCTTGCCGCGGCCAGATCTGCGCGATATCTCTGGAAGGGCGTCCGCAGCCTGGCGAAGGGCCGCCTGGAGGTGGAGGTTCTGGACGCCACGGCTATTACCGTATCCCTGATACGGAGAGATTTCGCCACGGCAGGCTCCATCATGTTCCTTTTGGGAATCGGAGAGATCCTGGAGGAATGGACCCACAAAAAGTCTGTGGACGATCTGGCCCGGAGCATGTCCCTGAATATTGAGAAGGTGTGGCTGAAAACCGGCGATACGGAGATTCTGGTTCCCATTTCCCAGGTGAAGGAGGGAGATGTCCTTCTGGTCCGCATGGGAAATATGATTCCCCTGGACGGAATCGTGGAGGAGGGGGAGGCTATGGTCAATCAGGCGTCCCTGACCGGAGAATCCCTGCCGGTAAAGAAGGACAAGGGCTCCTACGTCTATGCGGGAACGGTGATCGAGGAGGGGCAGCTGACCATGACCGTCCGAAAGGCGGCGGGCAATACCCGGTTCGAGAAGATTGTCGCCATGATCGAGGAATCAGAGAAACTGAAATCCTCGCTGGAAGGAAAAGCGGAGAGCCTGGCGGACGCCCTGGTGCCCTATAGCCTGGGAGGAACTCTTCTTACCTGGCTTCTCACGAGGAACGCCACCAAGGCATTGTCCGTATTGATGGTGGATTTCTCCTGCGCCCTGAAGCTGGCTATGCCGATTGCGGTCTTGTCAGCTATGCGTGAGGCCAACGCCCACCACATTACCGTCAAGGGCGGAAAATTCCTGGAGGCTGTGGCCGAGGCGGATACCATCGTATTCGATAAGACGGGTACTTTGACCAGGGCGAAGCCTGTGGCTGCCCGGATTGTAACCTTCGGAGAATATTCGGAGGAGGTTATACTGAAGGTTGCCGCCTGCCTGGAGGAACATTTCCCACATTCCATGGCAAACGCGGTGGTCAGCGAGGCAAAACGGCGCGGCCTGGAGCATGAGGAAATGCACTCCCGGGTGGATTATATCGTGGCGCACGGAATTTCCTCCAGCGTTGAGGGAAGAAGAGTGATCATCGGAAGCTATCATTTTGTGTTTGAGGATGAGGCCTGCCGGATCCCGGAGGGGGAGCAGGAGAAGTTTGACGCTCTGCCGGAAGAGTATTCCCACCTGTACATGGCGGTGGACGGATATCTGGCGGCGGTGATCTGCATTTTCGATCCTCTGCGGGAGGAGGCGGCTCAGGTGATGAATGAGCTGAGGGCTCTTGGCGTCTCCAAACTGGTCATGATGACCGGAGACAGCGAGCGGGCCGCCGGGGCCATCGCCAGAACCGTGGGAGTGGATCAGTACTTCTCCGAGGTTCTGCCGGAGGACAAGGCCCGTTTCATTGACGGGGAAAAGAAGCAGGGGCGGAGAGTAATCATGATCGGAGACGGAATCAACGATTCGCCGGCGTTGTCCGCTGCGGATGCGGGCATCGCCATCAGCGAGGGAGCGGCGATTGCCAGGGAGGTGGCGGACATTACCATCTCCGCCGACGATCTCCGGGAACTGGTAACCCTGAAGCGCTTAAGCAGCCGGCTAATGCAGAGGGTACACGGAAACTACCGGTTTGTCATCGGCTTTAACCTGGCGCTGATCCTGCTGGGGATATCCGGCGTCATTCCGCCGTCTGTGTCAGCGCTTCTGCACAACACATCGACTCTGGGAATCAGTCTGAAAAGCATGACGGATTTGATTTAAAGAGCGGTTTCGGAAAATATAAGGTATCAAAGGCAGCCCTGCGGTCATAATCCCTGTTGGGGGGATGAGGCCCGGGCTGCCTTTCGCGCGCATGACAATAAAAGATTCACCAGCCGGAGCGTGTTCCCGGGATAATCAATGTGAGACCGGACACCTCCGATACGGGCAGGCCCGTACTCCTCCCAGAACTGGTGAACAGGTTTATTATACAGCCGACGGCGGAAAATTGCAATACCCCGGATCGGACTCCAAAAAGCACTCCCAAAAGTACTTCAAAAAATACAAGCCGGAATTTGATTGAACTTTAAAAAATACATACAATAATTTGACATCGATTTTACAAATCGGTATAATAAAACTGGTGCATTTGTAAAGCAATGGAGAAGAGGGGAAAACTGTGGAGGGCAAAGGGATTTCCAGAGCGGTGATCGAGCGTCTGCCCAGATATTACCGTTATCTGGGAGAACTTTTAGAAGAGGGCGTAGAACGGATCTCTTCCGGAGAACTGAGCAGGAGAATGCGGGTGACCGCCTCCCAGATCCGGCAGGATCTGAATAATTTCGGAGGGTTCGGGCAGCAGGGGTACGGCTACAATGTAAAATATCTGTATGATGAGATCGGGAAGATCCTGGGGATTGACCGGCAGCACAACCTGATCATCATCGGTTCCGGTAACCTGGGCCAGGCAATCGCCAATTACGCCAATTTTGAGCGCAGGGGATTTATCGTCAAGGGGATGTTTGACGTGAACCCCAAGCTGATCGGCAAGGTGGTCCGCGGCGTGGAAATCATGGGCGTGGAGAATCTGGAAGATTTTATTGTGGAAAATGATGTGCAGATTGCGGCGCTGACCATTCCCAAGACCAAGGCGCCGGAGATTGCCGACCGGCTGGTGGCGGCAGGAATCAAGGCGATCTGGAATTTCGCCCATATCGATCTGGATGTGCCGGATGATGTGGTGGTTGAGAACGTGCATCTGTCGGAGAGCCTTATGCGGCTGTCCTACCGGGTCTGCAGCATGCAGGACCAGAAAGCAGGAGAGATAAAAAGAACACAGAAATGATAAGATCGTGCCGGCGGCCTGGGGGGAGAATCCTCCGGCTGACCGGCAGTTTTGCCTTTACGTCAGTATGCAACCAAAGCGCCAGTGACGCTTTGGTTGTATTACGGAGCCGATCGGGCGGAAAGGAGCGGAATATGAGATATCTTGTGACGGGAAGCCAGATGAAGGCCATTGACCGGAACGCCATCGAGCAGGTGGGGATTCCTTCGGTGGTCCTGATGGAGCGTGCCGCCATGGCGGTCGCGGACGCGGTGGTCCGGTACGCGGAAGGAAGCGTGGGACTGGCAGAATCGGGCCGGTATGCGGAAGGATGCGTGGGAGCGGGCAGGAAGGCGGCCTGGGGAGAAGGTGCGGGCCGCGGGGAAAACGCGAAAAACCGGGCTTCCCTTCATATATGGGCGGTCTGCGGCAGCGGCAATAACGGAGCGGACGGTATTGCGGCGGCAAGGTTACTGCATAATAAGGGTTATCAGGTTACGGTGATCCTGGCAGGCGGGGCCGAGCATGGAACGGAGGAATTTTACCTGCAGAGAAGGATTGCCCTGAACCTGGACATTCCTGTGACGGAATGGAAAGATTTCCTGCCAGGAAGATGCGATATTCTGATCGATGCGGTGTTTGGCGTAGGCTTAAGCCGTCCGGTAGAGGGAGACTACGCCCGGGTACTTCAGATGATGAAGGACTGCGGCGCAGGATATACGGTGGCTGTGGATATGCCATCCGGCATTCACAGCGACAGCGGACAGATCATGGGGACCGCGGTTCCGGCAGATGTGACAGTGACTTTCGGATATAAGAAGCTGGGCAGCGCCCTGTATCCTGGCAGAGACTACTGCGGCCGGGTGGAGGTCTGTGATATCGGTTTCCCGCCGGACAGCGTGGAGCGGATATCTGCTTCTTTCGGAGTGCCGGCGGCAGTGACCTATGGGCCGGAGGATCTGGATAAGATGCCGGAGCGGCCTTCTTACAGCAACAAGGGTACATTCGGAAAGGTATTGGTGGCGGCCGGTTCCGAGAATATGGGCGGAGCTGCCTACCTGAGCGCTCTGGCCGCCTATCGGACGGGAGCCGGCCTGGTGAAGATCATGACGGCAGCCGGCAACCGGCAGATGATGCAGCAGCTTCTCCCAGAGGCGATTCTGTCCACCTATGAGGCGGATGAGCCGAAGCGGGAGCCGGAGGCGTTTCACAGAAAGGTGGAGGAAGCCTGTGCCTGGGCCGATGTGATCGTCCTGGGGCCGGGCATCGGGCAGAGGGAAAGTATGCGGGAACTGCTTCGGGAGTTTCTAATCAATGCCTATGTGCCCATTGTGCTGGATGCGGACGGACTCAATCTTATCGCCAGATATCCGGAACTGACCCAGTATTACACGGAAAATATTATCATCACGCCCCATCTTGGGGAGATGTCCCGGCTGACCGGGCTGACCACGGAGCAGCTTCGCCGCGATATCGTGGCGGCGGCTGTCGATTACAGCGGAGCCCATGGGATCACCTGTGTGCTGAAGGATTCCGCCACTGTGGCAGCCGGCCGCGACGGCCAGCGCTATGTCAATTCCAGCGGCAACAGCGCCATGGCCAAGGCCGGTTCCGGAGATGTGCTGACAGGGGTTATCGCCGGGCTGCTGGCTCAGGGGTGCGAGTTGTGGGAGGCGGCTGCTCTGGGCGTCTATCTCCATGGAATGGCCGGGGACAGGCTGAGAGCAGTCTATGGTTCCCAGGGAATTCTGGCCAGAGAACTGGCAGATGAAGTAGGAAGGATCCGGGCCGGGGAACCGACAGCTGAAATCGGAAGAATCCGGGCCGGGGAGTAACTCCGCTCGCCGCGGCGGACGGAATGTTTTTTGGCTGCGATATCGCTGAACAGGATAAGAAAGAACAGGAATAAAGAAGAACGGGAAAAGAAAAACAGAGATACAGAAAAACAGAGATACAGAAGAATAGAGATACAGAAGAATAGAGATACAGAAGAACAGAGATACAGAAGAACAGAGATACAGAAGAACAGAGATAAAAAGAAGAACAGGGATGAGATGATAATGGATAATTATATGAGAGTTTACGCGGAAATTGATCTGGACGCCGTGGCGTACAACATGGAGTCCATGAAGAAAAATCTGGCTCCGGGCGCGGGAATGATCGGCGTGGTGAAGACCGATGGGTACGGTCACGGGGCGGTGCCGGTGGCGAAGACCATCGCTCCCTATGTGGAGGGCTACGCCGTGGCGACCATCGACGAAGCCAGGATCCTGCAGAGACACGGGATCGCAAAACCCATTCTGATTCTGGGAGTGACCCATCCCAGCCGTTACGGCGAACTGGTGGAATATGAGATCCGCCCGGCGATTTTTACCATGGAGCAGGCGGAAGCGCTGTCCGCGGAGGCGGTCTCCAGAGGAAAGACGGCGCGAATTCATCTGGCGGTGGATACGGGTATGAGCCGGATAGGCATGAGGCCGGACGAAGCTTCTGCAGATTTGGCTGTAGCCATCAGCAGACTGCCGGGAATCTGCGTGGAGGGAATGTTCACTCATTTTGCCAGGGCGGATGAGACGGACAAGGCTTCGGCCCGGGAGCAGATGAAGAAATATATGGATTTTACGGAGATGCTGCGAAAAAGGGGCCTTGAGATACCGGTGAAGCATATCTCCAACAGCGCCGGGATCATCGATCTCAAAGAGGCCCATCTGGATATGGCGCGGGCCGGAATCTCCATCTACGGAATCTATCCGTCCGATGAGGTGGACAAGGAGCGGGTGCCCCTGAAGCCGGTTATGTCTCTGCGGAGTTATATCACGTATGTCAAGGAAATCCGGCCGGGAGAGGCGGTCAGCTACGGCGGAACCTATGTGGCGGACCGGCCGGTTAAGGTTGCGACCATACCTGTAGGTTACGGCGACGGATATCCCAGAAATCTGTCCGGGAAAGGCCGGGTGCTGATCGGGGGAAAGAGCGCTCCGATCTTGGGCCGTGTCTGCATGGACCAGTTCATGGTGGACGTGACGGATATTCCGGAGGCGGACGTCTGGACGGAAGTGACGCTGCTGGGCGAGAGCCGTCCGGCCGCCGACCGAATTACAGTAGATGAGATCGCGGCCACAGGCGGCGGCTTTACCTACGAGATCGTCTGCGATATCGGCAAGCGGGTACCCCGGGTATACCTGCGGGGCGGCCGGGTCGTGGGAACCAAGGATTATTTTGACGACGTGTACCGGGATTTTCTGGATTAGGAGAAAATACACCGAAACTGTCTCATTTTCATACCATAATCATAGGGGAAGCATGAATACAGCCGGAAAAACCTGTGAATAATAGTCGTGAGAAGGACTGTTGTCAGAGACAGGCTGGACATCTGTGAACTATGAGCGATGGAGTGTGAGGCAGTGATTATCAGACGTGGCGATATCTATTACGCGGACCTTCGGCCGGTGGTCGGTTCGGAACAGGGCGGGGTCCGTCCGGTTTTGATCATACAGAATGATGTGGGCAACAAGCACAGTCCCACGGTAATCTGCGCGGCGATCACCTCCAAGATGAACAAGGCCAAGCTGCCCACCCATGTGGAACTGGACACCCGCCGGTGCGATATGGTAAGAGATTCGGTGATTCTTCTGGAACAGCTGCGGACCATCGACAAGCAGAGGCTGAAAGAGAAAATCTGCCATATCGACGACGATCTGCAGAGAAAAGTGGACTGTGCCCTGAAGGTCAGCCTGGAGCTGCCTACATAGTCTATAAGAATAGGAAAAGACAGTTTCACGGCAGTGGGAAAACCCATTGCGGCGGCAGGCGGTAAAATGTAGCGCCTGCCGCAATCGGATTACGTCAGTATGCAAAGGGGCCGTTGCAGAATTGCTGCAGCCCCTTCGTCTTCACGAAATGTTCTCTTTGATTCTTGGAATGATCATCATGGCGTCCATCTCTTCCTCCGGAAGGAATGGGGCCAGATCCTCAAGCGGCGGAGAAACCATGGTTCCATCCGGCAGACGCTTGCCGGAGGACTTGGGCTCGAAAATCTGGTCGATGGTGACAAACACTTCGCAGATCGCCGGTCCCTTCATAGCCAGCGTCTTTTCTATGGCCTCCGGAAGCTGGCAGTTGTTTACGGCTTTTACATAAGGATAGCCATAAGCCCAGGCCAGCTTTTCCATATCCGGAAAACTCAGATCACCGCTGTCCACACCGATTCCCACAAAAGGCTCGCCAAAGAAATTCTTCTGACTCTGGCGGATGGAATGATAGCCGCCGTTATTGATCAGGAAAATCTTGATCGGCATTTTATGATGAATGATCGTCTGCAGTTCCTGCAGATTCATCTGAATGCTGCCTTCGCCGGTCAGAAGGATAATATCCTCTGGCTCGTCCTCCCGGCGAAACCGGGGATCATAAGCCGCCGCACAGGCGCCGATGGCCGCAGGCAAATCGTATCCCATAGAGGCAATAGCCGAATTGGTGATAAACCTCTGTCCCTTCTTTATCACATAAGCGTGACCGCCTACTACGCAGGCTGAGCCGTTGCCCACCACCGTGATCTGGTTCTCCGGCAGGCGGCTGCTCAGTTCCTTTACCAACGCGTACACATTGGCCTTTCGTGAATCGTCCCGGACCAGATGTTTCGGCTGCACCACCGGATAATGCTCCTTCCACATCCGGCAAGTCTCCGTCCAGTTCATGCCGGGCAGCCCCGTTCCGCCGTCAAATAACGGCGTTTTCTCCTTCCGAAGGACTCTCTCCATCACTTCCAGCAGGTTTTTCGCGTCTGCGTGAACCGCCATATCTACATGGAGACTGGGCTTTTTCAGCTCTTCTTTATCAATATCATTGATAATCGTATATGCGGCTCTGGCCCAGGTTTTATAGTTAAAGCCCACCTGGCGGATACTCAGGCGGCTTCCCACGGAAAATACCAGGTCGCTGTTCTGAATGGCGAAATTTCCGGGACGGTCGCCCATGTTGCCGGCCCTTCCCACATACAGCGGATCGTCGTCGCACATACAGTCCTCGCTGTCCCAGCCGGTGACCACGGGAATGCCCAGAAGCTTTACCACCCGCTGAAATATCGGATAGGCCCCAGCGATTCGGATTCCGTTTCCGGCGTTGAGAATCGGTCTTTTGGCCCCGCGGATTTTCTCGACAATCTTTCGCGCTGTCTCTTCCGATACTTCCGGCGGCAGTCCCTGGCCGCCGTTTTCCATCTCATAGGCTTCCGAATCGAACCCCTTCAGATCATCCGTCTCCACATAAGCACCCTGGACGTCCAGCGGGATATCCAGCCATGCAGGGCCGGGACGGCCGGAATAAGCCAGATAAATGGCCTTCTCCAGGCAGTAGCGGATTCGCAGCGGGTCAATTACCATCTCGCTGTATTTGGTCATGCAGCCGATGGCTTTCGTAATATCAAATTCCTGGTCTCCCATGGCCCGAATCCCGACGCCGGACCAGCGGGCCGTGGTATCATACCGCACCTGTCCGGACAGAACCAGCATGGGAATCGAATCCAGCCAGCCGCCTACAACGCCGGTGATGGCATTGGTCCCGCCTGGTCCCGTCGTCACGCACAGCGCCGCAATGGTATTGTGGATTCTGGCATAACTTTCAGCGGCCATGGCACAGGCCTGCTCATGATGCTGATACAGGCAGTGCAGCCCTTTTTCATGGCCCAGCGCATCGTTCAGATGCATAGCGCCGCCGCCGGTTACGGTAAAAACCTGGGTAATCCCATGCTCAACCAACTGTTTTGCAATATAGTCTGAAACTTTTATCCTCATGTGGTCTGTCCTTTCTTTCTGCGTTTGATTTTATCATATCATAAAATCGTAGGAGTTAAAAGCCTTTTCCTCCCACATTTGAAAGAGCCTGACTGCAGAAAAATGGTTACGGAAGAACGGCTGGAGAAGAACAATCGCAGAAGAACGGCCGTGAAAGAACGGTCACGGGGACAGAAATTCGTTGGAATACGCAGAGATCTATGCTATAATCTCGATAGAGATTATACCCGCGCCGGTTCGATGCCCGAACGGAGTGAGGACAAAACATCGAACCGTGCGCATCCCCCGAAGGGAGCATGTCCGGAGGACATGGTGAAATAACGAGGAAAATGCCGATGACGCTTGCGGCAATCGGCATTTGACGAGTATCTCCATCGAGACGCAAGTTGAGATGGTGTAATGGGCGTTAGTGAGAAGGGTGGGTTCACTCATTCGGCGGGCGGAGAAATCGAGAAAGCGAAAGGAATGGATATAATTATGAAGCGAGCAATCGTAACCGGGGCCACCGGGGCCATCGGCACGGCTCTCATCCGAGAGCTCTGCGAAGCAGGAATCGAAGTCCTGGTATTTGTGAGAAAGGAATCCGCCCGCAATGGCAATATTCCGGACCACCCTCTGGTCAGCAGGCTTGCGTGTTCCCTGGAGGAGCTGAAAGACATTCAGAATCCTGCGGGCAAGACCTATGATGTGTTCTATCATCTGGCTTGGGCGGGAGCCATCGGCCCGGGAAGAGACGATATGTATCTGCAGAATGATAACGTCCGCTATGCCCTGGACGCGGTGGGAGCGGCAAGACGCTTTGGCTGCCGGCTGTTTGTGGGAGCGGGCTCGCAGGCGGAATACGGCCGGGCGGAGGGGAAACTGACGCCGGATACTCCGGCATTTCCCCGGATGGGCTACGGCTGCGCCAAGCTGTGCGCCGGCCTTATGACCAGGGAATACGCGCATCAGCTGGGCATGGAGCATGTGTGGGTTCGGATCCTCAGCGTCTACGGCCCTAACGACGGAGCCCGGACCATGGTCATGTCCGCTATCGACCAGCTGCGGAAAGGGCAGGTACCGGAGTTTACGCCGGCCGAACAGCTGTGGGATTACCTGTACAGCGGGGACGCCGCCGAGGCATTCCGGCTGATCGGGGAGAAGGGCGCGGACGGCAGGACCTATGTGCTGGGAAGCGGAACGGTTCGCCCTCTGGCCGACTATATCGAAGAAATCCGCCGCGCGGCAGCGCCGGATGGGCGGACGGCCATCGGGAAGCTGCCCTACGGTCCCAATCAGGTCATGTACCTGTGCGCCGATATCTCGGAACTTGAGAAAGATACCGGCTGGCGGCCCAGGACGTCATTTGCCCAGGGAATCCGGAAGATTCTTGACAGTCTGGATGGATAAAATAGAAAAAATTTGCCTGGGAAGCAGATGGGGAACCGAGGCGGCAGATGGGAAAATCACATAACGAAATCTGGAAAAAGGAGTAAGAGAAGTTTCATGGATGATGGTTATCCTCCATATAGTATTGTACTGTTTCTGTTATTTTTGATACTGGAGGCAATGTTTTACGGTTTTGGCGCTGCCATTCAGAATGTAAATGAAAGCAGCCTTGAGAAGGAGAAAGAGCAGGGCGGGAAGAGGGCCGGGCAGCTTTTGCAGCTGATCGGCCAGCCGGCAAAGCTGGTCAATTCCATACAGATTGCTGCTCACGCCATATCCATGCTCACCGGGGCGTTTGTGCTGCTGGATCTGGGCGGAAGGCTGGAACATTTTATGCAGAGCCACACTCAGCTGGGGGCAGGCTGGGCAGCAGCGGGCTGCTTAAGGCCCATATGCCTGGCGGTCACCGGCTTTGTGCTGATTACCTGCTTCGTGGCCTTCGGTGTTATCGTACCGAAGCGCTGCGCAATCAAGAATCCGGAGAAATGGAGCTGCGCCCTCTGGCCGTTTGTGCAGGCGGTTATGACGGTGTTTGCGCCGCTTATCGCGATCAATATATTTCTTGCCAGGGCGGTCCTTAAGATTCTCCGCACCGATATCAACATAAGCGATAATGTGACGGAAGAGGACATAGTATCCATGGTCAACGAGGGCCATGAACAGGGCGTTCTGGCGGCCAGTGAGGCGGAGATGATCACCAACATCTTTGAACTGGACGACAAGGAAGCCGGAGATATCATGACTCACCGGAAGAATATCGCGGCCATCGATTCCGAGATGACTTTGAAAGACGCTATCGATTTTATCCTGACCGTGGGAACCAATTCCCGCTATCCGGTGTATCAGGGGGATGTGGACGATATCATTGGCATTCTTCATATGAAAGACGCCATGATCTTCGCTGAGAAGCAGGGACGGCTGGAGCAGCCGGTGGGACAGATTTCCGGCCTGCTGAGGGAGGCGTATTTCATCCCCGAGACCAGAAGCCTGACCTCTCTTTTCAAAGAGATGCAGTCTCGGAAGGTCCATATGGCTGTCGTAGTGGACGAATACGGGCAGACCGCCGGAATCATTACCATGGAAGATATCCTGGAGGAGATCGTGGGAAATATCCTGGACGAGTATGATGAGGAGGAAGAGGACAGCGTTGTCCGGGAGGACGACGGCTTTGTGATCAGCGGCATGGCATCCCTGGAGGAAGTGGAGGACGCCTTGAGCATCGAATTCCCGGAGGAAGACAGGGACAGCTTTGACACCATCAGCGGGTACCTGATTTCCCGGCTGAACCGGATCCCCGGCGAAGACGAGAAGCCGGAGGTGGAAGCCCTGGGCTACTGTTTCCGGGTTGAACAGACGGAGGACAAGATGATCCGCACGGTGAAAGCCGCTCCGATTCCGGCGGAGGCGGGGGAGTAAAAGACAAATATAACTGGAAAAATCAGATAATATGTGTTATACTTGAACACAGAAAACAGCACAGGACAGGGGTATGTATGGAGCAGGAAACAAGAGTGTTTTTGAATAAGTTCATAGCTTCTTTGTGTGTAAAAGGGATAGATTCCATTCCTTTTGCCGGTGAAGAATTTCAGGATGGTATTTCTGCGGTTGAGAATACGCTGAAGAGAGATTTGCCGGCAGATAAATTCAATATGATAGCAGAAGCATTTATCAAGGTTCCGGTTGAGGAGATTTATCAGGACATCTGCAGTATGTTTATGGAATTGAATGGCTACGGAATCAGCTTTTCAGGCGCCAATAATCCTCAGTGGAGTACGATGACGATTAAGATGCAGCCTTACAGTGCCAGACGTATTATTGCGGATGACAGTGTTTTTTCGATTAATTCACAAATACTTAATTCTATTACGAATGAATTTTGCGAGGCAGCAGGAGTTCCGGTATGGGAAGAGTTTTAGATGTGATTCAGAGTGAAGAATTGAAGGTATTGCGGGATGAGGTGGAATCGTTCGTTGCTGAGACAATGCAGGATTATCTGGATAAATGCAAGAAGAGGTGCGATAATTATGCATTGTCTCCCCATAACACAAAGAACTTTTATGATTCTGTATGGGGAACCATAGAAATCAACGAGGGAGAGATTCTTATTCTGGATAGTCCCATCTTGCAGCGTCTTCGCCAGATCAGGCATTTGGGGTTGGCAAATCTGCTTTACAGCAGTGCTGATTATTCAAGATTTTCTCACACGTTAGGAGTTATACAAACGGCTGATGTGATGAGCCGTCAAATAGAAAAAGAATTGAGCAAAAAGAATGTTGCGGCTGATCCGGCAGTAATGCAGATTATACGTTTGAGCGCAATTTTTCATGATTGCGGCCATATGTTCTGCAGCCATGCGTCAGAGATGTATTTTCAGAAAAACAGAAAGGCAAAGCAATATTCAGAGGTATATAATATACGATTGAAATTTATACGAACCTTGGAGATTAAGCCGTCTCTGTCGGAAATCATATCAGCGCTTATTGTGAATTCTGATGGAGTAAGAAGCCTGTTGTCCATTGTGCAGCAGGGGCTGGATCATTTCTGCTTTAATACATATCATGCAGATAAAATTGTTGAGAAGATCTGTTGTCTGATATTTGGTTTTCCGTATTCTGAAAAAATGATTCCCTATGCTAAAGTTATAAGCGGACAAGTTGATTCCGATAAATTGGATTACCTGCGTCGTGATTCTCACGCAACAGGCGTTCCCACAGCGGTAGATATGTCCAGAATATTCCAGAAACTTCGTGTAGTTGCTTCTGATAAGCATCGGGAGATGTTGTCCACCACAGAAGAACGTGTGGACACTGTGTATAAACTGGCAATTGCTCCGGCGGCGATTAATACGGTGGATCAACTGGTGATTTCCAGATATATGATGTTTGAGAATATATATTATCATCAAAAGACATTGACCGCAGAGGAGATGCTGCGGTACGCCATGTTCAAATTGGATCAGTCAACCGATAATTTGCTGGATAGGATGTCAAATGTACTGAAGCTGACAGACAATGTGGTGATTCATTCCAATTTTGCACAGACTATAAAAAGCGTTATTCCGGATTTGATAATCCATGATGAAAATGAGTTCAGTGACGCTTGTATGATTTTGGCTGATTTGAGTCGGCGCCGCCTGTTCAAACGATGTGTTGCTTTTACGGACCGAAACCTGACGATTGTCCGGGAAGGTGAAAAGAACTTTTACAATAAGGTAATCGCGGAAAAAGTAATCGATGCGCAGAATGAATTTGTGACGGCTGTTGTCAAAGAGACGCAATACATTAAGGAAGTATTAAAGGATATTGATTATTTCAATGAAAGAACGGATATTATCCTTTTAAGCGCACCGGATATTTCCAGCACGCCCCTGTACAGTAATCTGGCGATTGACGGTAATAAGAATAAGGACAGAGATATGTTTTTCGAGGCGGATAAATGGCTCGAAAGCCGTGCATCCAAAAAGCCGCAGAACTATCTGGTTTCTTATACAGAAGACAGATACTTGGTATATATTGCGGCAGAGGCTGTTTTGTTCAGGGATTACGGTGTATTAATCAATGACAATATGATTTTCAATGAAAATGACGAAACGCATATTAGTCTCTTGAAAGGACAACTGGAGAAGAAAGGATATTTCGATTCCTATTATGTATTGGCGCCGGACAATGACATTGATGTTTTTGAGTCCCAAATGCTTAAACTGTTGGAGGCCTGGAAACCATATGAATTGTATGATACATCCGCAGAAAAGGGAATTTCCCTGAATCTGCCCTATTTCAGGCTGCATATCAAACAGTTTCGGCAGTTTATCAAGGCAGGCGATTTTTCTGTATTTGTACGTTGTTATCTTAAGATGTTGGAAGATATACAGATTGTCTCCAAATCGGATATAACCAAAGCGCTGGCTAATAATTTTAAAAAGATAAAGAGGGATGAGAACTGCAGTGCAGAGGCGATAGAAGTCTGCAATATTGGAACAATTCAGGACAGCAGTGCCCAGATTGCTTATCATGTGAATATCGTTAATCAGGTTTTGAAGGATAAATTTATTACAAAGGATTTATTAAAAGTTTTGGAATCCGTTTCTGAAAACCAGATTATCGTTTTTCTGGAAGACGCTTTTTGTTCCGGACGGCAGATTTTGTCCATATTTGAAACTTATATGGGAATTCCCATCGAAGAGCGGCAGACAAAGGAAACCCATGTGGAGGAATTGTCAGAAGAGAAGAAAGAGCGCTTGAAAAAGTGTAAATTATATTTTTCATTCATATTTTATGAAAAGAAAAATGAAAAATTCTTCCGTAACCGAATGAAAGAAATCGGACTGTCTAATGTGCATATCGTTGCAGACCGCGAATTTCCGGTTCCGTATTTTAAGAATAGAAATGAAGATACAGAACCAGGCATCGATACATTGTATAGATATCTGGATGCCGCAGGTGAAAAGATACTTTCCTACAAGGCATATTCTGACGGCCGGCTGCGTGAGGGATGGGACGAAGAGAGAGTGCGAACCAGCAGGCTGGGTTATAACGATGCTCAGCAGCTGATTGCATTTACGTGGAATACTCCAACATACACGATAACTCCGCTTTGGCTGAGAATCAATGCAGAGGAATGGAAATGGATTCCTCTGTTTCCGCGGATTGATAAGTAGAACAGCAGAATTGTTTGAAACTGCGGAATCCGAAAGGGTTTCGCGGTGCTGACGTAATGCGAAAAGGCAGCTGCCTGAAATGATACGATTATGTATTGCGCAGGCAGCTGCTTTTTATCTTTTAATAAAATCATTGGCGGTTCAACAAAATGTAGTATTGTGTTGAACTGGGAACCTTAAAAATGTGCCTCTTATTGATAAAATGAAACCGTGGCGAAAGAGCCAAATATTCAAATGGAGGTGCATAGATATGCAGAAAACTCAGCCAATTAAAGACAAAGAAGACATCCTGAAAATTAAACAGTATTATCTTGACCGCAATCAGATACGCAATTACACATTGTTTACCCTTGGCATCAATACTTCACTGCGCATCAGCGACCTTCTTGCATTAAAGTGGGGAGATGTGTATGATTTCAAAACCGGACGCTATCGGAATCATATCCGGCTCAGAGAACAGAAAACCGGCAAGGACACTCAGATTGCCCTAAACAAAGAATCTGTCTCGGCACTGAGAATGCTGAAAGGATCGCTGAGTACAGCAAAAGCAGACCGTTACATTTTCCGAAGCCGGGAAGGAGAAAACCAGCCAATCGGCCGTACGCAGGCCTTTCATATTATCAAAAACGCTGCCAATGAGCTGCAGATTAAGGGGATTATCAGCTGTCACTCCCTGAGAAAGACCTTCGGCTATCACGCCTGGAAAAGCGGAGTTCCGCCTGTGCTGATTATGTCAATTTATAACCATTCTTCTATGGAAATCACCAAAAGATATCTGTCCATCGATCAGGATGACAAGGACCTGGTTTTTCTGGGATTGAACTTATAGAGGATTTTTAAGAAAAGATTAACCTTTCCTACCATAAAAAAGGAATTGAAATGTAAAAAGAAGTGTGCTATCATAACATGGAAGTTCGAGTTCAACACAATACTACATTTTGTTGAACTCAATATTCCATGGCACCTGACGGATACGATATCTATGGCAGACATCCAATATGGTTTCTGCCTGTGACGACTTATCCGCGGGTTATACAAAACCGGAAAGAGATCGTGGGCCTGGCGGCAGCGGTCTTCCGAAAGGGGTTATAACGTCCACAGCGCATTCGGGTTGCTTTTCTGAGAGCAGGCCGAAATGGCGAAGCGTATCCTTTTTTCTGCATTTTCTGGAAAAGGGGGTTCTGTGCACGGCGCTTTTCCGGAGAAAATGGGATGTGAAGGCGCTGCGGCGTCAATCCCTGCATGTGAGAGAAAGGAGCTGTAAGCGATGCTGTGGTACGTGATACAGACCTATACGGGAAAAGAAGAACAACTGGTAGAGATGGTGCGGCGAATCGTTCCCGGACGACTGTACGGCGATTGTTTTGTGGCTTATTATGAACAGCTTCGCAGGAGGCAGCAGGCAAATCAGATTCACATTATCCGGGCATTTCCGGGTTATGTATTCATTACCTGCGATAATCCGGAGGAACTGTTTTTCTGCTTGAAACAGGTGCCGGCCATGACCAGATTGATTGCGGATGGCGCGTTCTATTTTCTGCCGCTCGATCCGGCGGAGGCGGATTTCCTGGAAAATATTATGGATGGGAAGCATGTGATGCGCCTATCCTATGTATCCACTGATGGACACGATCATGTATCTTATATCTCCGGACCTCTGGAATTCTGTCGGAGCCGAATCCTCGGCTATAGATTCCGCAAACGGTATGCCACGATCCGCCTGCTCTTGTCAGGGGAAGAAAAGGATGTGCGGCTGGGAATTATTTTAAATGAAGACGTTCGCCGTGAACTGTCTTATGGAAAGGTAGAAGCGCCGGTTCAGGTGCCGAAGAAATACCGGGTACCGGAGATGCGTCAGACAGCCGGCAGCCGCCAGGCGTCAGAGGAGTGTCAGACGCCAGGGGAGTGTCAGGCACCAAGAGAGTGCCAGACGCCAGAGGAGTGTCAGGCACCAAGAGAGTGCCAGACGCCAGGGGAGTGTCAGGCACCAAGAGAGTGTCAGGCGCCGGATAAACACAAGGGATTGGAAGAATGTCAGCGGTTGAAAAATCGGAATACCCCTGATTTTGAACAGGGGGATGCCGTGATAGTAGTAGACGGGACATTTGCGGGAATGCCGGCTGTAGCTTATGAGATAAGGAAAAACACAGTCCGGGTAGGAGTGCATATGTTCGGTCAGGATATGACCGTGGAAGTGCCCATTGAAGCTGTGCGGAAAGGAGAAAAGCCGGATGACATGGTACGTGCTTAAAACATGGACAGGCCGTGAGGAAGAACTGGTGAGAGAGATTCGCCGGACGGTGCCGCCCTCCTTGTATGATGATGCGTTTGTCATCTATTCAGAACGAATCTGGCGGCGTCAGGGACGAAACATCATTCATCAGGAAATTCTGTTTCCCGGCTGCGCGTTCCTGACTTGCCGGGATACGGAACCGCTTTTCGCCCGTCTCCGGCAGATACCGGCTCTGAACGATCGGATGGCAGATGGTTCCCTTGCCATGTATCCGTTGATGGAGAAGGATGCGGAGTTTCTGGAAAATATATCCGGTGGGGAACATGTGGTTCGGCTGTCCCGGATGAGGCAGAAGGGCAACGATTTCCGAAGGGGGCAGCAGGACTGCCCGGCAGTAAAAGCCGGTCAAAAGGAAACCGACAGGTATTTGGTCTCCGGTCCTCTGGAATGTTGTGTTTCTGATATTGAATCCATCGCTTTCCGGAAACGGTTCGCTAAGCTTCACAGGAAACTGTGGGGAGAGGACAAGACCTTTGCTGTAGGAATCCTGCTAAATGAGGATCTGGACAAAGCAGAAGAGCCGGAATTGGCATATGACCGGCTGGAGAGAGCGATTGGGTAGAGATAATCGGAAAAAATGAAATAAGGATATACAGAGGAGACAATTCATAGTGACGGATGTGAAACATGATCTGGGACTACGGGCAATGAAGATATTCAATATCTTATTGCTCACGGTCCCTTTTTCTGTGTGCTGGTATCTGTACTACGCACCGCGGACAGCCGCGCCGTTCTTTAATAAGGGAAACTGGGCCATTATCGCGTTGTATATTGTCATCTATATGGCATACTGTAAGATTTATGACGCCTTCCTGATCTCCATCAGCCGGATGGCGGAGTTGGTCTACAGCCAGGCGCTGGCCGCGTTTATCGCAGATGGGATCCTGTATGTGGTGACCTATCTGCTGACAAAACATATCCCACATCCGGCGCCGCTTTTGCTGGCTTTTATCAGCCAGATCATCCTGGCGGCTGTCTGGACTTACATAGCAAGGTTATGGTATTTTGCCGTATTTCCGCCGAAACGGTCGGCGGTGATCTACGATAAGCGGCCAGGGCTGGAGACAGTGGTCAGCGAGTACGGACTGCGGAAGAAATTTGATATCCTGGTGACGGCCGGCGTAGCCGAGTATCTGGACAATCCGGGGATACTGGACGGGATGGAGGTCGTGTTCCTCAGCGGCGTGCACAGCCACGAGCGGAACCTTATCCTGAAGAGATGTATCGCCCATGGGATCGAGATCTATGTGATACCCAGGATCGGTGACACCATCATGAGCGGGGCGAAGCAGATGCATATGCTGCACCTGCCGATCCTGAACGTGGGGTGGCAGAACCCGCCTGCGGAATATCTGATCCTGAAACGAGCGATGGATATCGTCATAGCCGGACTGGCGCTGGTCATTGCGTCGCCTTTCATGGCGGTCACGGCTGTGGCTATAAAGGCTGTGGACGGAGGACCGGTGTTCTACCGTCAGAAACGCCTGACGAAGGATGGCCGGGAGTTCTATGTGATGAAGTTCCGTTCTATGCGGGTGGATGCGGAGAAGGACGGGATCGCCAGGTTATCAGCGGGCAGCAATGACGACCGGATCACACCTGTAGGGCGCGTTATCCGGAAATGCCGGATCGACGAGCTGCCGCAGCTGTTCAATATCCTGAAAGGCGAGATGGCCATCGTAGGCCCGAGGCCGGAGCGGCCGGAGATCGCGGCCCAGTATATGGAGGAGCTGCCGGAATTCGCCCTGCGGCTGAAGGGGAAAGCCGGCCTGACGGGTTACGCCCAGGTGTACGGGAAGTACAATACGGAGCCCTATGACAAACTGCAGATGGATCTGATGTACCTGGCCCATCCAAGTATCGTGGAGGACCTGAGGATCATGTTCTCAACAGTGAAGATCCTGTTCATGCCGGAGAGCACGGAAGGGATCGCTGTAGGGCAGACGACGGCGACGAAGGAGCCGGAGATGATTGGCCGTGTTGCGATTGACGATTGTCTGAAGGTTTCGGGGGGGGTATTGGAACCGGAAGGCAATAGAAGATAAAAATAGTAAAAACCCAGCAAAGATATACGCTGTTATGCCGCATGACAGCCTCCGAATGGAGGTGGCGGCATGAAGACCTCATATCATGAGACGAAAGGGTTAGAAGAAACAAGGCGAGATAAAAAACGGAATCAGTATGAGCCTTACAAACGGATTGTTAAATTCCTCTTTGGAGTGGTCATACTGTCCGTCCAGATGGGATTTTACTGGTATGTATGGCTCCACTATTACAATCAGCGGATGGAAGTTCCGTATAACCGCACCGGCCACTGGCTGATGGTGGCGGTGTACGGACTCCTGCTGGTCATCTTTAACATCATATACGGCGGGCTCAGGGTCGGCTACCAGAGGACCAGGAACATGATCTACTCCCAGTCCCTGGCAACTGTATGCGCCAACTTTATGATCTACCTGCAGATCACGCTGCTGACCAAACATTTCCAGAACGCAGGCCCCATGTTGGTCATGACCGGCGCGGAGTTCCTCGCGGCCTGTATCTGGAGCCCAATCAGTACCAGGTTATACCGGATGCTGTACCCGCCCAGGCGGGTCCTTTTGATCTATGGGGAGCATCCGGTAGCCAGCCTGATGGGGAAGATGAACACCCGGAACGACAGGTTCGTGGTGGGGGAAGTGGTACATATCAATACGGATAAGGCTTGGAGTAGCGAAACTCAGAAAGCAGAAACCGGAGGGATGGGATCTGTCGGGAACAATACTGATGGAACAGACCAGGACAGAGTCATTGCCGGCAGAGTTCAGGACGAGCTGGAGGAGATCAAGCAAAAGATCGGCCAGTATGAGGGAGTGGTCATCTGCGACATCCCATCCCATGTGAGGAATGTGATCCTGAAATACTGTTACGGGAAGTCCGTGAGGACTTATACGACACCCAAGATATCGGATATCTTACTGAGGAGCGCGGAGAGCATGCATATGTTCGACACGCCCCTTTTATTGTCCAGGAACGCGGGGCTTTCCTTTGACCAGAGGGTGGTCAAGAGGTTGATGGACATCGTGTTATCACTGGCGGCGCTGGTGATCCTGTCACCGGTGTTCATTCTTACAGCAGCGGCGATCAAGGCGTATGACGGGGGACCGATGTTCTTCCGACAGGATCGGTGTACGAAGGACGGGAGGGTGTTCTCCATCTGTAAGTTCCGGAGCATGATCGTGGACGCGGAGAAGGAGGGGCATTCCATCCCGGCGACGGACGGGGACCCGCGGATCACACCGGTGGGACGTATCATCCGCGCGACGCGGATCGATGAGCTTCCCCAGCTGTTCAATATCCTGAAGGGAGATATGAGTATCGTAGGCCCGCGACCGGAGCGAGTGGAGCATGTGGAGCTTTATTCGAAGGAGATCCCGGAGTTCGGCTACCGGATGAAGGTGAAAGGCGGACTGACAGGATACGCCCAGGTGTACGGAAAGTACAATACCACGGCTTACGACAAGCTGAAGCTGGATCTGATGTACATACAGAATTATTCGGTGCTGCTTGATATTGAAATCATCCTGAAGACTATCAAGGTGCTGTTCATGAAGGAGAGCACGGAGGGGTTTGAGGAGGAAGTGAGCGCGGGGATGGCGCGGGAGAGTAAGACCGGTGAAAATCATGCCGGAGAGCAGCTGGGGAGATTGATGTGAGGCAGATGACGGCAATGAAAGAGCCGGAGATGTAAAAGAGTATAATGGATAGGTGCAGCTAGATTATACATGTATGAAAAAGCATGAAAAAACATGTATATTAACGTGCAAATATACTTGCGAGTTCGAACGATATCACGTATAATTGAGGCAGAGAGGTGATGAACATGCCGAATATTAAACCGATATCAGATCTGAGAAATTACTCTGAGGTATTAAAGGAAGTGGATACGTTCCACCGTGTTTATCTGACGAGAAACGGCCATGGGGAGTATGGCATACTTACGATGGAGGAGATTGACAGGCTGGATCGATACCGTACAGCGTATCAGTTGTTTATGAAGCTGCGGAATGCAGAAAAGAAAAAAGATAAAGAAGGGCTGGCATCGATGAGTGAGTGGGAGAAAATACCGGATATAGAGAAAGAAGATGCTGCAGTATCGAGACGGCACCGCACTCTGGAAGAACGGGCGGAGGATTTTGGCGGAAAGCTGGGACCTTATGAGGAGTTTGACTGGGGCGAGCCTGTCGGGAAGGGCGAGTAATCAATTTTAGGACTGAAAGATATGGAATCTGAGGAGATGACTCCCCGGCTGGATGGCGAAAACATCCAGCTGGGGAGTTTTTGCATTAAGTGAAAGGGTTCATAATAATGGAATTTAAGAATGTTTAAGAGTATCAGAAGGATTGTTGCATGAGTGATGACATGAAGGAGAGAAAAGAAATCAAGATTAGCATAATCATGCCGGTATATAAGGTCGAGGATTATGTTGCGAAGGCTATCGAGAGTATACAGGTGCAATCTCTCAAAGAATTTGAGTTTCTTATTGTTGATGACGGGACTCCGGACAGGAGCGGTGAAATTTGCGACCAATATGCGAAGAACGATTCCAGAATATCCGTAATACATAAAGAAAACGGTGGTGCTCCCAGTGCAAGGAATATTGCTATTGATAAGGCGAAAGGCAAATATCTCTATTTTATGGATTCTGATGATTGGGCAGAGCCGACCATGCTTGAGGATATGTACAACCTGGCAGAGGCCAGTCAGGCGCAGCTGGTAATAGCCGGGTTCTACATAGATACCTATTATAAACCGGATAAATATATGACAACAGATTATATACCGGAAGACGCTGTATATCAGACGAAAGAAGAATTCCGCAG